>JAIEMG010000258.1 GCA_019752375.1 Gemmataceae bacterium
TTTGAGAAGACCCTGAAAAACAGGGCATCTGCTACTCAAGCTCATCCTGTAGAATTAGCAGCTGCACCCATTTGAATACAACCCCAAGCACTCGCTCATTTGGAAGCAAAACGGCGCAACCGGAATGGTTGACAAGCCTACAGGGCAATGTTAATTTCTGTTAGCGGCGCCGCCTTCCTAACATGAAGATCCTATGCAACAGGAAGTTTCCAGCAGTCTCGAGACTGAGATCCTCGAAGAGTGCCAGCGATCGATCGGCTACCAGTTCCGGCAGCCGGAGCTTCTTCGGGGTGCACTGACGCACGCCTCCGGCGCCAATACGCGCCTGGCGTCCAACGAGCGCATGGAGTTCCTGGGCGATTCCGTTCTCGGTCTGGTCTGCTGCGAATACCTCTATCAGCACTACCCCGAGTTCCAGGAAGGCGACATGACCAAGGTAAAGTCGGTCGTCGTCAGCCGGCGCACGTGCGCTCGGATGAGCCGGGCGCTTCACCTGGGCGATTACCTCTTCCTCGGCAAGGGCATGAACTCGCACGTGGACGTGCCGGCCAGCCTGCAAGCCGACGTCTTCGAATCCATGGTGGCAGCCATTTATCTCGACGGCGGCCTGGAAGCGGCCAAGACGTTCATCCTCCGCTACCTTGCTCCGGAGATCGAGCACGTCGCCGAAGGCGCGCATGGCGGCAACCACAAGTCGCTCCTGCAACAGGTGGCCCAGCGCGAGTTCGGGGCGACGCCGCAATATCATTTGCTCGACGAGAAGGGCCCCGACCACAGCAAGTGCTTCAAAGTGGCTGCGTTCATCGGCCGGCAGCCCTACGCAGCCGCCTGGGGACGCAACAAGAAGGAAGCCGAGCAGAAGGCCGCGATGAATGCGATCGCCCAGATCAATGGCGAGCCGGTGCCCTTCGAGGCCGATTGACGCCCATCCCGGGCGTCCCGCGTGTCATGCCGATGCCTCCTTATCCCCTGCACTGCTACCGCAAAGGCTGCGGCCAGCTCGCCATTTACAAGATCGCGGCGCGCTGGAGTGATGGCGTCACCAGCGAGCTCAAGACCTACGCGCTGAGTTGCGAGGCCTGCCTCCCCGAGTGGTTTCGTCTGAGCCGCCAGAAGCAGGCCGCCTGCCGGCTGACGACCGCCGAGACGTTGGAACCGCCGGGCATCTATCGCATGGAACGCGGCCAACGGGACAAAAAGCTGGAGCGGCTGAGCGAACGCGAGGCGGAGCTCCCGGCAATTGAAGTTTCCACCTAGTTCTCGCACGAGGAGCGTGCCATGGCCAAGGACCGTCGCAGCAAGGATCAGAAGCGCAAGGCCAAACTGATGAAGCGGGCGGAAAAGCAACTTCCGTCAGGGCCCCAGCCCTATTCCGGGAGCAAGTATCGTTCGGACCGCTGGACCCCAAATGTCGCCGCCACCGAAGCGGCCATTTACGAAGCGATCAACCTGTCCCGTCGGACATTGACGAACCCCCAGGTGGAAGCCGCCTTTATCGAACTCATCGGCCGGCTGCGCGCGGGGGAGCCGGCCGCCTTGCCCGACGATGCACCAGATGTCGCCTACGCACCGGGACACGAGACCGAGTACGTCGTCTGGAACATCCGTCGGCACTGGCGGAAGATGTTCGAGGACTACGGTCCGGTGAAGACGGAAGACCTGATCGGCATCCTGCGCACGCTGCTTTATTCCATGGAGGCGCAGGCGCGGGACCGCGGCAAGGATCGCGGCTACGTCGATTTCCTGTACCACTTCCTGAAAGATGCGCCGTTTGCGAACCCTGCCAAGCCAGCAGTATCGCTATTCTCGCGGCTTCTTTCGAGGCTTGGCTGAGCGCGGTTTGGGAAGTCGCTGAGCGAAAACGGTGTCGACGTCCACCCCGAAACCCGGCAGCAAATGTGACGTTGCCGTCGTCCCTTTGCCGAACTCACCGTGGACGACGTAGCGCTTGCCTGGTGATCGGCGGTGAGCACCGTCAACAAACGGCGATTTGAAGGTGGACGGAACCACGGCGCTGCCAAAACGGCAGGAAGGATCACGGCAATGGCGTTCACACGCCGCGCTCGCCGGGAATTCCGTGAATGGTGGGGCAATCGCGCCCATCAGCGCCGCCAGGCGTCGCGCACTTCCGGCAAAGGATATTCCGCAATCGTCAGGCCCAGGCCAGGGAGCTCCTGCAGGCGCTGCCAGGCCCTTGTGACTTTTCCCTCCTGCTCGGCAACGTACCCGGCATCGAGATGCTCCTTGGCGAACGCGCCGTCACAGCGCACCGGTGCAAACCGGGCATCGACGATGAACTGTGCCGTGCTTGGATTGCAGCGAATGTGGCGTTCCCGGGTCGTCGCCAGCCGGTCGGGCGGCACCTCGCCAAGGACATAGCGCAGATAGAGGTCCGAGTCGACGATTTCCTCGACTTCCTGGCCGCAGACGTCGCAGAGATAGCCCTGTTCGCAACGCACCATGGTTCGCGTGTCCTTTTCCTCGATCGCTTCTCATGGTAATTCGCTGGACTCCTGTCATACAATAGACAGAGTCCCTCGTCTTGCGCGAAGGACAAGGGGCCAAAGGACCACGGACTCATGACTCTTCCTGTCGTCGCCATTGTCGGCCGGCCCAACGTGGGCAAGTCGTCGTTGTTCAACTGGTTGGCCGGTCGGCGCATTGCCATCGTCGATCCGACGGCGGGCGTCACGCGCGACCGCGTTTCCACGCTCGTCACGACCGAGAACGGCTTCTTCGACCTGGTCGATACCGGCGGCATCGGCATCCAGGACGTCGATAACCTGACGGCCCAGATCGAGCAGCAGATCCAGACCGCCATCGAGCAGGCATCGGTCATCCTCTTCCTGGTGGACGCCCGATCCGGCCGCGTGCCGTTGGACGAAGAGGTGGCGCGCCGGCTGCGGACGATCAACAAACCAATCATTTTGGTCGTCAACAAGTGCGACATTCCGGAGCTGGAACCCCAGGCCTCGGACTTCTTCGCACTGGGTCACGGAAAACCGCTGTGCGTCAGCGCTCAGCAGAATCGCGGCAAGATTCCGCTGCTCAAGCGGATTTTCCAGCTCCTGCCGCCGGCCGATGGCCCGGCGCCGGAGAAGGAAGTCGAACTGAAGCTGGCGATCGTCGGCCGCCGCAACACCGGCAAGAGCACGTTCATCAACTGCCTGGCCGAGAGCGAGCGCGTCATCGTCAGCGAGGTGGCCGGCACGACCCGCGACAGCATCGACGTCCGCTTCGAGCGCGACGGGAAGGCGTTCATTGCCATCGACACCGCCGGCGTGCGCCGCAAGCAGTCGATTGCCAGCGACATCGAGTTCTACAGCCTCGCCCGTGCCGAGCGCTCGATCCGCCGGGCCGACGTAGTCTTGCACTTCCTGGACGCCAAGTACCGCATCAGCAAGGTCGACAAGACGCTGGCCGATTACATCCTGGAGCAGCACAAGCCGGCGATCTTCGTCGTCAACAAGTGGGACCTGATGAAGCCGATGCCGACCAGTAAGTTCGGCGACTACGTCCGCGCCATCTTTCCGATGCTGGATTTCGTGCCGATGGCGTTCATCACGGCGAAGGACGGCAAGAACGTGCAAGCGGTCCTGAACCTGGCCCAGAACCTGCACAAGCAGGCGTGCAGCCGCGTCGGCACCGGCGATCTGAACCGCGTGCTGCGGCAAGCGCTGGAAGATTCGCCGCCGCCGATGGCGCAAAACCGCCGGCCGAAGATTTTCTACGCCACCCAGGTGGCGACCGCGCCGCCGACCATCGTGCTGTTCACCAACGGTCCGGAGCTGCTGAGCAACACGTATCAGCGCTTCCTGATCAAGACCTTCCGGGATCGCTTGCCCTTCAACGACATTCCGATCAAGTTGTATCTACGCGCCAAGCAGCAAGCGGACCCGATCGACATCGAGACGGAGCTCCCGGACAACGCTCCCGAGACGCCGGCGCCGCGCCGGAAGAAGAGCGCCAAACCGCTCCGCAGCTCGGCACGCGACGAGAAGCCGGGCAAATCGGAACTGTGGGACGACGTATAACGCAAAAGCAGCGATCCGGCGAGCGGGGGGCGTGAGCCTCCTGAGGGTCGTAGATATTCAGGGGGCTCACGCCCCCCGCTCGCCGGACTACTGTTCGGGAGCCCACTCATGTCATCACGCTTCGAGCGACGACTGGGCCTGGTTGCTGTCATGGCGCTGGTGGTGAGCCCGTTTCTCTTCGTTGCCGCCGACACACCAAAACCAGCGGTGAAGTCGACGTTCTTCAACGGCAAGGTCGTGCCCCTCTCCGACGTCCTTGCCAAGAGCGGCCTGAAGCTGGACAAGGACGCGGCGCCGTTCTGGCTGACGCTTGTGACCGACGACGGCAAGGTCTATCCGCTCATCAAGGACGAAGGCTCGCGCATGTTCTACGGCGAGCCGAAGCTCCAGAATCGACCGATGCGGATCTCGGCCCGCCTTTTCGGCGACACGCAGCTCCTGCAAGTGCTGCAGGTCCAGAGCGTGATTGAGGGTAAACTCCACGAAGTCTACTACTGGTGCGATATCTGCACGATCAAACGGCATGAGAAGAAAGACTGCGAGTGTTGCGGAGCGCCGATGGAGCTGCGCGAGGAACCGGTGAAGAAGTGAGGGGCCTGGACGCCATGAACCCATCGCTACAAACCGACGCGAAAGCCGACCCTGTCCCTTTCGAGCATGACGGGCCGACGCACAGCGAGGACGGCGTGGACTTGACGCTCATCCGCTGGATGTTGTCATTGACCCCAGACGAGCGATTGGACGCGCTAGAGCAAATGGCGCAGTCGATCCAGGAATTGCGCGATGCCAACCCCCATCTTTAACTACCGCTTCATGCTCGAGGTCCTTGCCGAGCACGGAGTGGATTTCATTGTGATTGGTGGCGTCTGCGCTGGTCTGCACGGGGCACTCCTGCATACGGTGGACCTCGACATTGTACATTCCCGCGATCCGGAGAACCTGAATCGCCTGCTGGCCGCGCTTCAGGAACTCGATGCCTATTATCGAGAGGCGGGCGAACGCAGGCTAAGGCCCACACCGTCCCACCTTGCTTCGCCTGGCCATCAACTGCTGCGAACTTCGGGAGGATCGCTCGATGTATTGGGCGCCATCAGCGGTAACCGCGGGTATGACGAACTCCTGCCCGTCACGGTCGAACTCCGGCTACGCAATGATCTCACCGTGCGCATTCTGGACCTTGAAACACTAATCGCGATCAAGGAGGAAACTGGTCGAGATAAAGATAAGGCTGCCTTGCCCATCCTTCGACAAGCATTGGAACAAAGGAAGAAACAAGACTAACCAAAACTTGCTACGATGGTCATTCTGATCCCGGTGCCACACCCACCCGACGCTGCCATGCTAGTTGGGCTGACCGCATGAACGACGAGACGGCAAAGCGAGCTGTTGAAGTCCCTGCGGTATCGCCCGCTAGCAGTTGTGAACCCCCCGCAGCGAAATCGACCTGCGAACTTGTCGAACGGCAATTACATTCCGCGCCTACCGCCTACCGCTGGCTCCAGCTCACGGCCGGCATTGTGGCCATGATGGCAGTCGCCAATTTCCAGTACGGCTGGACGCTGTTCGTCCTCCCGCTCGAAGCTCGCCACGGCTGGAGCCGTGAGGCGATCCAGGTCGCATTCAGTCTCTTTCTCTTGACGCAGACGGTCCTGCTTCCAGGCGAAGCCTATCTGGCCGACCGGTTCGGTCCGCGCTTGCTGCTCGTCGCCAGCGGCATTTTTGTCGGGCTCGCGTGGTGCCTGAACTCGATGGCACTCACGTTGCCGGTGCTGTATGCGGCGCAGCTCTTGAGTGGATGCGGGTCGGGAATCGTCTACGGGATCAGCATGGGCAACGCGCTCAAGTGGTTTCCGGACCGGCGCGGCCTGGCGGCGGGTATGACGGCCGCGGCATTTGGCGCCGGCTCGGCACTCACCGTCTTGCCCATCGAGTGGACGATCGATAACGCAGGCTACGAAAGCGCCTTTCTCTGGTTCGGGCTCGGCCAGGCGTTCGTCGTGACCCTGGCCGGATTGCTGATGCGATTCCCCTATCCAGGTGAAGTGCCGGCACCCGCGAAGGGGAAGGGCGCACCCTCGGCACTCGACCTGACGCCGGTGGAAGTCCTGCGCACGCCTGCGTTCTGGCTCCTCTTCCTGATGATGACGGTGGGTGCGGTGCCCGGCTTGCTGATGACCGGTCAGATGGGACCGATGGCCACGGACTTCGGCGTGGCACGTGTGCCGGTCACGTTGCTCGGCATCACGGCTGCGGCACTGCCCTTTGCCTTGATGCTCGATCGCATCCTGGGCGGCTTCACACGGCCCATCTTCGGCTGGCTTTCGGACCAGATCGGTCGAGAGGTGGCTATGTTCCTGGCCTTCGCCCTGGAAGGCGGAGCGCTGCTGGTGCTGTTGCACTTTGCCCACGATCCGGTCATTTTCGTTGTGATGTCCGGTATCGCTTTCTTCGGCTGGGGCGCGATCTTCAGCCTGTTTCCCGCGGCAACCGGCGACTTCTTCGGCCGGAAGTACGCGACCACCAACTACGGCCTGCTGTACACGGCCAAGGGGTTGGCATCGCTGCTGCTGCTCTGGGCCAATCACTTGCGCGAACAGACCGGCAGCTGGGACCCGGTCTTCGTGCTGATGGTTGCGTCGGATTGGACCGCGGCCCTGCTTGCCCTGTTCGCGTTGCGGCCTCTCCATCGCCGCTGGACGGCCCGAGCGATCCGCAACGCAGAGTCCGGATGATCTACTTGTACATCGTCTGATTCATCGTCCCGCTGCTGTACACATTGGGATCGACCATTACATTGACGCACGCGGCCGTCCCGGAAGCTCGCGCCCGTTCCAGCGCGGGTCGGATGTCCTTCGGGTGCGTGACATGTTCACCCCACCCCCCCAGGGCTTTGACCACCTCGTCGTAGCGCGTCGGCAGGAGCAGATTGGCCGTGTCGCCACGTGCTTCACCGTACTTGCTGATCTGTCCGTACCGGATCTGGTTCCACGCCGCGTTGTTGCCGACGACGCCGATCACCGGCAGCTTGAAGCGCAGGGCGGTGTCATACTCGAAGCCATTGAAGCCGAAGGCGCCGTCGCCAAAGTAGACCAGCGCCTCCTTCTTCGGCAGCGCCACTTTGGCCGCGATGGCGAACGGCATGCCGACGCCCAGGGTGCCCAGCGGACCGGGATCGAGCCATTGTCCTGGCTGGCGCGGATGGATGACGCTGGCACAGATCGTCACCACGTCGCCGCCGTCGCCGATGAAGATGGTGTCCCCGGCAAGGAAGTCGTTGATTTCTTTCGCCAGCCGCAGCGGATGGATCGGCGTCGCATCGGAGTTCAAGAATGGCAGGTCCTTCTCCAGCGCCTTTTGTTCCACGGTTCGCAGATGATCGAGCCATGGCTTGCGCCGTTCGCCAGCCACCTTGCCGAGTGCCGCAGTGAACTGGCTGAGCACTGCCGCTGCATCGCCGGTCAGGCCGACCTCGACGCCGCGGTTCTGGCCGATGGCGGTATAATCGAGGTCAATCTGAATTATCTTCGCGTCTGGAGCCAGCCGCTTGCCGTAAGCGAGACGGAAGTCGAATGGCGTGCCGATGACCAGGATCACGTCGCCCCGAGCCAGGGCCTCGCGCCGGGCACGGACGAACAGCAGCGGATGGGTATGCGGCAAGGCGCCGCGTGCGGCGCCGTTGAGAAAGACCGGCAACGACCCCGCTGCAATGAAGTCCTGCAGCTCCTGCACGCCGCGGCAATGCCAGACCTGACTGCCGGCCAGCACCACGGGGCGTTCTGCATCGCTCAGCAGGCGCGCCGCCTCTTCCACGAGTTGTGCGTCGGCCTGAGCCTTGCCGGAGGAGCGATACTTGCCGGGATCAACGACTGCGGACTCGTCCACCGTCGCGTCCAGGATGTCGCGTGGAATCTCGAGAAACACGGGGCCGGGACGTCCGTTGTAGGCATGCCGAAACGCCATGCCCATTTTTTCGGGGATGCGCTCGGTGTGATAGACCGTGGCGGCAAACTTGGTGATGGGCTTCATGATTGCGACGTGATCCAGCTCCTGCAGCGAGCCCATGTAGGCCTGCTTCAACGCTCCCTGGCCGCCGATGACAAGCATCGGCGTCTGGGCGCGCCAGGCGTTGGCAACGGCCGTGACCGTGTCCGTCGTACCCGGTCCCGCGGTGACGACGGCACATCCCGGCACGCCAGTGAGGCGCGTCCAGGCGTCGGCCGCATGGGCGGCAGCCTGTTCATGGCGCACGTCGATGATTTTGATGCCCTCATCGGTGCAGCCGTCGTAGATGTCGATGATGTGGCCGCCGCAGAGGGTAAAGATCGCGCCGATGCCCTCGGCCTTGAGGGCCCGGGCGACGAGATGGCCGCCGCTGACGGTTTTCGTGGCGGACCAGGTTTCCTTGGCAGAGACGGTGGCCATATCAGGATGTCCCCAGGGACGCGATGCGGTCTCGTTCCCGGATAGTATATGCGAGCAACTCGCGTGCGAACGGGCTTTCAATCTGCACCAGCGCGGGATTGATCGGCACGCGGACCTGTTGCAGGCGGAGCACGTCGCCGTCCGGCACGGCCAACGGCACGATGGCGGAGAAGTGGAAGCCGGCGCGCTCGGCCGCCCGGCACAGCTCCGGGGTTTGCGAACGACCCAGCGGCAGGTCGAGGTAGATCGGGTCTGCTCCCATCACCAGAAGTCCGTCGCGGGCGCGGACGATCTCCGCGGGGACGTTGGCACCGACGCTGCGTACCTGGATCATTCCGACTTGCACGACCGTACGGTACAGTACCGCGAGCTGACCTTCTCCGCTCAACGGTTCACCTTCCCGAAACTGGACGGGCACTGGAAACTGCTCGTAGATGCGTTTGATCAGGGCGCCATGCTGCTCCGGAACATGAACCTTCGTTGTGGGCGGCGCCGAGAGAAACTTGAAGTAGAGGACAAAGGACATCCGCTGGGGGAGATTCTGACAACTTGCCGGTGCCGTCGCCAGCATGATGCCGCACGGATGCGCGTCGAACGCTTCGTATACTTTCTGGCTAAAAACGTGATTCGTCACCGATTCGCCGTGCACGCCGACCAGCCCGAGCCGTGCCGCCTCCTCATGCAGGACTTCGCGCATCCGGTGCATCAGGTGATGGGAGCGATGCTCCGGCGCCACCATCGATTCGCCGGTCTCCGCCGTCCTTCCGTCGTCACTGAGGATGAGGCCGCCGTGACCCACCAGCGCGCCGGTGGGATCGAGAGCGACCGCGGAGAAGAGCCCGCCCGTCGCGTTCAGCCGGATGATCTCTTCCGGATGGTACAGTTCCTCGTGATAGGCATAGCCCGTGCCGTAGACCTGGCGGACCAGCGCGGCGATGCCCTCGGCGTCGGCCGGCACAAAGCGGCGGACGGTGTAACGGTCGGCGCCCGGTTCGCTCATGGGAAACTTCCTTGCTTCATCGATCGGCCGGGGCGAACACCGCTGCGACATTCCGCCGCTGCACCTTGCCGGTAGCGGTGCGTGGCAACTCCTTCACGATGTGAATGACTTTGGGCACCTTGAAATCGGAAAGCAGAGTCCGGCAATGACACTGGAGCTGCTCCACGCTTGCGTCGGCCTTGAGCACGACGGCGGCGTGCACTTCTTCACCGTATTTCGCATCCGCGGCACCGAACGATGCCACTTCGGAGACCGCGGGATGGGTGAGAAGGGCTGCATCCACTTCCAGCGGAGAGATCTTCTCGCCGCCGCGGTTGATGAGCTCCTTGATCCGGCCAATCAGCGTGACGTAGCCGTCGGCATCGAGCACACCACGGTCGCCGGTGCGGAACCAGCCGTTGGTGAACGCCTGCTGATTCGCCTCCGGGTTCTTGTGATAGCCCGACGTTACGTTGGGACCCCGAATGACGACTTCGCCTGGCGTGCCGACGGACATCAGGGTGCCGGCCTCGTCCATGATCGCGATATCGACGTTGGCGCCTGGCCCGACGCTCCCTGGTTTGTGCACAGCCGGCGGCAACGGGTTGGCGGTCATCTGGTGCGATGCCTCGGTCATCGCGTAGGCTTCGAGAACGGGAGCGCCAAAGCGATCTTCGAGCTGGGCCAGGGTCGCGGGTGCCAGGGCCGCGCTGCACGAGCGAATGAAGCGAAAGCCGCTCTGTTTCGGCGCGTTGTCCGCGTCGGCGCGGCCAAGGAGCACTTGATGGATCGTGGGCACCGCCGAGTACCAGTTGACGCGATGGGCCTGGACGGCGGGCCAGAACAGGCTGGCGCTGAACCGCGCCGGTACCACGATGGTCGCACCCGCCCACAGTGACGAGAGCGTGGCCCCGATGAGGCCGTGAACGTGAAACAAGGGCATCACCACCAGTCCGACGTCGGCAGGGGTGAGCCGATAGTGGTTCGCGATGTTGCGGATGGAGGCCATCAGGTTGGCATGCGTCAATGGCACGCCTTTGGGCCGGCTGGTGGTGCCGCTGGTGTGTAGAAAGAGCGCGACGTCTTCGGCCTGAGGCACTTCCAAGTCCTTGCCGCTTCCGGCGCAGTCTTCCCCTTCCACCCGTACTTGCCCCTGCGCATCGCGCATCGCCGTCCAGACTGGCAATCCGAGGGCCTTCGCCACATCGCGCACTGGATGCTCGCCCGGCGGCGCAATGACGGCCCGAGCCTCCCCGTCCTCCAGGTAGAAGCGAAATTCCTCGGCCTTGTAGCCCGCATTCAGTGGTGCCGCGATCAGGCGCGCACGCGTTGCGGCCAGGAAACACGCCAGGAATTCAAGACCGTTGGGGAGCACGATGGCGAGCGCCCGGCCTGGTTCGAGGCCAGCGTTGCGAAATGTGGCCGCCAGTCGTTCGATCTGATCGCTGAGAGCGCGATAGGTGGTAGAGGAATTGTCCTCCGGCAGCACCACTGCAGCGTCGCTAGGTTGGGCCGAGGTGAGCAAGTCGGCGAGCGTCGGACTGTTCATGGTATGGTTGCACCAGATCAGGAGGAGCCGTTGACCTGCCGGCCTCGGCGCCCAAATTGCCAGACGTGCAAGACCGTAACGGTTTGCTCGTCCGATTCCATACGGAAGGAAATGCCGAGTGGAAACACAAAGAGAATTCGGCGGCCCTCGGAACGAGACTCACTCGGCCCGAAGGGATCGGATGACAGCTGCTGGTCGATTTGGTGGGATGCGTTGGTGATCGCCTGGCGCAAGTTAGAATCGGCCTGCACCCAGATCGCGGCCAGGTCATCGATGGCTGTCTGCAGCCACTCCACGCGGAACATTACAGCTTCCTCAGGTAGTCCAGCATCTCAGCAGTCGTGTAGCGCTTTTCGTTGGACTGTTCCCGTCGCCGCAACTCTTCATCGCTGATTTGCGGATCCAGGGGACCATACTCGGCTGGGTGGAGCACCGGGAATGCGCGTGCGATCACGTGCCCGGATTCGTCACAAAACTCGATTGGCTGGCTCAGGTCAGGGAGCTGGCTCCGCAGCTTGGCATTAACAACTACGCGCGTCATCGTTTACCTCCTTCAACACTTCTTCCGATGGTCGGTTTCCTCGACAACTTGGTCTCGGTATTTTTCCCACGCACGAGAGCCGTCAGTTAGCAGTATACCTATGCAAGGACTCGAACAATCCCTGAGTTGCTCATCGAATCACAGGACCCATGCTCTCGCGACCCCCGGAAGACTGCACCGGGAACAGATCGGCCACCGCCAGGCGCCAGCCAGGCACGGCCGGTTCCGCCTCTGCAATGTCGCCGCGCCGATAGATCACGGGCCGTGTGGGATTATTTGCCCGGTAAACGGCGATGGTTTCCGCCAGTGGGTCGACGTCCCAGACTACTTGCGTTCCAGCGGTAAAGTAGTCTTCGCGCTTGGCTGCCATCTCCAATTCAGCAGCGTTGCCGTAATCATTCTCACTGCGCACCTCGGCCGCGAAATTTGGCGGCCCTTCGATGAAGCGCATGCGGTTGACCGGCCGGGGGCCTGTAAAGTAGGAAGCATTCGGCGAGAAGGACTCGCGGCCCGAGGGCAGTTCCGGCACCGCATAGCCAATCCCGTCTGTTTTGGCCACTCCTTGCCCGGTTGCCTTGACGTAGGCACGCAGGCTCACGGATATCTCAAACGCCACATCGGTCGGTAAATCTCCGGAAGCCATGAACTGGACGATCCTCCCGCCGACCAATTCGGCCTTGCCTTCTACTGAATACAGGTCATCGAGCGTTGCTCGCGTGGTGGAACCGGACGCCATGCTGTGCCTCCTTCCCCAGGCAGACCTAAATCAATCTTCATCACCGCGTCGCCGCCATCTCCGGCCCCTTCTCCAGCACCACCTTCATGATCTGCGTCAGCACGGTGTCCGTCGCGATGTTCTCGGCCTGCGCCTCGAAGTTCAGGAGAATGCGATGCCGCAGCGCCGGCAGGTAGACGCGGCGGATGTCCTCGAAGCTCACGTTGTAGCGGCCTTCGAGGAGCGCGCGGACCTTACCGGCCAGTACGAGCGATTGCGCGCCGCGCGGGCTGGCGCCGCAGCGGATGTACTTGTTCGTCTCCGGCACGGCGAACTCACCCTCGGGATGCGTCGCCATCACCAGGCGTATGGCGTAGTCCTGCACGGTCGGCGCCACCAGCACCTCGCGGATCAGTTGTTGCCATTCGCGGATCTCGGCGCCGTCCATCACCTTCTCGGCCTTGGGCCATTCGCCGCGCGTGGTGCGGTCGAGGATCGTCGCCATTTCCTCACGACCGGAGTAGTTCACAACCAGCTTGAAGAAGAAGCGATCGAGCTGGGCCTCGGGCAGGGGATAGGTGCCTTCCTGCTCGATCGGGTTCTGCGTCGCCATGACGAAGAACGGCTCCTCCAGCTTGTGGATGGTGCCGCCAATGGTGACCGAGTGCTCCTGCATTGCTTCGAGCAGCGCCGACTGCGTCTTTGGCGTGGCGCGGTTGATCTCGTCCGCCAGCACGATCTGGGCGAAGAGCGGCCCCGGCTGGAAGCTGAAGACGCGCTTGCCGTCTGGCGCCTCGGTG
>JAIEMG010000204.1 GCA_019752375.1 Gemmataceae bacterium
CCCCTCGTGCGCGCGCCCTGTCCGCGCTCCCCCCGCGGGGGCCCCCCCCCCCCCCCCCCCCCGGCCCCACCCCGGGACTCTGGACAACACTGAGGGGGCTCACGCCCCCCGCTCACCGGGTAACGCGGGGGCTCACGCGCCGGGCTCGCCGTTGCTGATTTTCGTCTTGCTGCTCGCAATGTTCTTCCTTCCGCGCACCAGCACCGCGGCCGAGCTGCCGCGCGAGCAGGTGGAGTTCTTCGAGAAGAAGGTCCGTCCGATCCTGGTCGATCACTGTCATTCCTGCCACAGCCAGGCCGGCAACAAGAAGAAGGGCGGATTGACGCTCGACACGCTCGCCGGCTTCCTCAAGGGCGGCGATACCGGTGCAGCCCTCGTGCCCGGACAGCCCGACAAGAGCCTGGTCATCAAGGCGGTGCGTCACACCGACGACGAACTGAAAATGCCGCCCAAGAACAAGCTGACCGACGAGCAGGTCGGCACCCTGACCCAGTGGGTGAAGCTTGGCGCTCCCTGGCCCGGCGCCAGCGGCAACGTTCGGCAGCCCGGCAAGATCACCGACGAGGATCGCCAGTGGTGGGCGTTTCAGCCGGTACGCGTGCCGGCCGTCCCGGATGTCGGCAACGGCTGGGCAGTCAATCCGATCGATCGCTTCCTCTTTCAAAAGCTGACGGCCGAGGGATTGAAGCCGTCGCCGCCGGCCGAGCGCCAGGCCCTGGTGCGTCGCCTCTACTTCGACCTGGTCGGCCTGCCACCGACGCCGGCGGAGATGGACGCCGCCCTGGGCGACAAGTCGGCCGAGTGGTACGAACGGCTGGTGGAAAAGTTGCTCGCGTCGCCGCGCTACGGCGAGCGCTGGGCCAGGCACTGGCTCGACCTGGTGCGGTACGCGGAGTCGGACGGATTCCGCATCGACGACTATCGCCCCGACGCCTGGCGCTATCGCGATTACGTCATCCGCAGCTTCAATGCCGACAAGCCTTACGACCGTTTCGTCCGCGAGCAGCTGGCCGGCGACGAGTTGTGGCCCGATGACCCGGAGGCGCTGACCGCCACCGGTTTCCTGCGCCACTGGATCTACGAGTACAACCAGCGCGACGTGCGCACGCAGTGGAACAACATCCTCGACGACGTGACCGATGTGACCGGCGACGTGTTCCTCGGCCTGGGCATGGGATGTGCGCGTTGCCACGATCACAAGTTCGATCCGATCCTGCAAAAGGACTACTATCGGCTGCGTGCGTTCTTCGCGCCGATCCAGCCGCGCGACGACGTGCCGCTGGCGACCGCCAAGCAGATTGCGGAACATCGCGAGAAACTGGCCAAGTGGGAGGCGCAGACGACCGAGCTTCGCAAGGAAATTGAAGCGATCGAGGGGCCGGCCCGCGTGAAGTCTGCCGACGGCGCCATCAACAAGTTTCCCGACGACATCCAGGCGATGATCCGCAAGCCCATTCCACAGCGCACGCCGCTGGAACACCAGCTGGCCGAGCTGGCGTATCGGCAAGTGCTGTACGAATTCGTCCGCCTCGAAGGCAAGCTCAAGGCCGACGAGAAGGAGAAGCTGACGCTCCTCAAACGGCAGCTGATTGCATTCAATTCACAGAAGCCGGAGCCGTTGCCGATGGGCTTGACCGTGAGCGACGCCGGTCCGACCGCGCCGCCGACGCTGATCCCCAAGAAGGCCAAGCTGCCGCCCATCGATCCGGGCTACCTGACGCTGCTCGAAGAGAAGCCGGCCACCGTCACCGCACTGTCAAACTCCACCGGCCGGCGCAGCGAGCTGGCCCGCTGGCTGACGCGTCCGGAAAACCCGCTCACGACGCGGGTGATCGTCAATCGCATCTGGCAGCATCACTTCGGTATGGGCCTGGTCGCCACGTCGAGCGATTTCGGCCGGCTGGGCGAGAAGCCTTCGCATCCGGAGCTGCTCGACTGGCTGGCGGCGCGCTTCGTGCAGGACGGCTGGAGCTTCAAGCAGATGCACCGGTTGATCCTGAACTCCGCGGCCTATCGCCAGTCCGCCACGCATCCCGCGCCGGCGGTTGCGGTGAAGAAGGACCCCGAGAATCGGCTCCTCTGGCGCATGGCCACGCGCCGCCTGGATGCGGAACAGATTCGCGATGCCATCCTCAGCGCCACCGGCGAGCTGGACCTGACGCCGGGCGGTCCCGCCCTGGGAGCCGAAAAGCCGCGCCGCACCATCTTCACGCGCGTCAGCCGCAATACCCGCGATCCGCTACTCGACGTGTTTGATGCGCCGGAAGGCTTCACCAGTGCCGGCGAACGCAACGTCACCACCACGCCGACGCAATCGCTGCTGCTCATCAACAGTCCCTACATGCTGTCGCGAGCCCGGGCGATGGGCGAACGGCTCAAGACGCACGCCAGCGACAACGAACGCATCGATGCGGCGTATCGACTGACGTTCAATCGACTGCCCTCCGACGACGAACGCCGGGCGGTGACGAAGTTCCTTCACGACCAGATGAAGCGGCTGGACTCGAAGGAGTTCGCCGGCAAGGGCTTCCAGGCGGAGAAGATGCCGTACCGCGAAGGCCGTGCCGCGGTCATGCAGCCCGGCAGCTCCCAGGTGCGTTTCCTGGTGCCGGACAACAATTCGCTGCCGACGGCCGACTTCACGATGGAAGCATTCGTCCAGCTTCGGTCGCTTTACGACGATGCATCGGTGCGCACCATCGTGTCGCACTGGGGCGGCGAGAAGAAGGCGCCGGGCTGGTCGCTCGGCGTCACCAGCAAGAAGTCGGCCTTCAAACCGCAGACGCTGGTACTGCAGCTCTTCGGCGACGCCGCCAAGCACGGCACCGACTACGACGCCATCTTCTCCGGCCTGCACATCGCGCTGAACAAGCCGTACTTCATCGCCGTCAGCGTGCACCTGGGCGACAAGGAGAAGCAGGGCATCACGTTCTACGCCAAGGACCTGTCCAACGACGAAGAGCCGATGCAGGTGGCCCGCTGTGCCCACAAAATGACGAGTTTGCCCAAGCCCGGAGTGCCCTTCGCCATCGGCGGCCACGGCGGCAAGGAGACGCACACCTGGGACGGCCTGATCGACGACGTCCGCCTGTCGAGTACCGTGCTGCGCCAGGATCAGCTCTTGCTGTCGGCCGAGGGTGCGACCGACAAGACGGTCGGCTACTGGCAATTCGAGGCGAAGCCGGGCGTGTACAAGGATTCGTCGTCGCGCGGCAACCACATTCAGACGAAAGCCGGCATGGGCGATCCGGACCTGGACCCACGCACGGCGGCGCTGGTGGATTTGTGTCACGTGCTGCTGAACGCGAATGAGTTTCTGTACGTGGATTGAGTAGGGTGCGTCAAGCGTACTCGCGCGGACGCACCGGAATGTAGACGCGTATAAACATCGTCCGGCCAGTGTTCGTTTCGGTGCGTCCGCGCGAGTACGCTTGACGCACCCTACGAACTAGCGCTCGACCCACCCTACACAACGTGGATTGAACCCGGGAATCAGACATGCAGTCGAATCCGCACCACGAACCGCTCATCACCCGTCGCGAAGCGCTCCTGCGCGGCGGCGCCGGTTTTGGCGCCCTGGCCCTCAGTTACTTGCTGGGCGATGATCCGGATCTCGGCGCCGCTGCGCCGCCAGCGGCGGAGAAGAAGGCAACCCACCACCCAGCCACGGCCAAGAGCGTCATCTTCCTCTTCATGGAAGGCGGGCCGAGCCATCTCGATACCTTCGACCCCAAGCCGAAGCTGAACGAACTGGCCGGTAAGCCGCTGCCGCCGAGCTTTGGCGAGGTCATCACCTCAATGGGTGAAGGGCGGGCGCCGTTGCTCGGGTCGAAGCGCAAGTGGAAGCAGCACGGCCAGAGCGGGCTTTGGGTTTCGGACTGGTTGCCCCACATTGCCGAGTGTGCGGACGACCTGGCCGTGATTCGTTCCTGCTGGGCGGACGGCATCAATCACTCCGCCGGCGTCTGCCAGATGAACACCGGCTCCATCCTGGCCGGACGGCCGTCGCTGGGCGCTTGGGTCAGCTACGGCCTGGGCACGGTCAATCACAACCTGCCTGCATTCGTCGTGCTCCAGGACAACAACTCGCAGGTGGTGAACGGGCCGCGCAACTGGGGGGCGGGCTTCATGCCGGCGGGCTACCAGGGCACGCGCATCCGCGGCGATTCGGAGCCGATCCCGAACCTGCATTCGCCTCAGGGCGTCACCGAGGCGCAGCAGCAGGGAAAGCTGGACCTGATCAATCAGCTGAATCGCCAGCACGCCCAGTCGCGGCCGCTGCAGACCGAGCTGGACGCCCGCATCGCCAGCTACGAGCTTGCGTTTCGCATGCAGGCGGAAGCGCCCGAAGCGATCGACCTGGCCCAGGAAACCGAGGCGACGAAGCAGCTCTATGGCATGGACGACAAGGAAACCGCCGGCTTTGGCCGCAACTGCCTGCTGGCTCGCCGCCTGATCGAACGCGGCGTGCGCTTCGTGCAGCTTTACCACGGCGCCGGCAGCAAGTGGGACGCGCACACCAAGATTGAGTCCAACCACGGGCAGCTATGCCGGGCGTCGGACAAGCCGATCGCGGGCCTTCTGAAAGACTTGAAGCAGCGCGGTTTGCTGGAAGACACGCTCGTCATCTGGGGCGGCGAGTTTGGCCGCACGCCGATGTCGGAAAAGGGCGACGGCCGCGACCACAACCCGACCGGCTTCACCATGTGGGTGGCCGGCGGCGGCGTTCAGGGCGGCCAGGTCATCGGCGCCACGGACGACCTGGGACTGCGCGCCGTCGAGGATCGCCTGCACATCCACGACCTTCACGCGACGTTCCTGCACCTCCTTGGCATCGACAACATGAAGCTCGTCTACCGCTACAAGGGCCGCCCCGAACGGCCGACGCTCAACGAGGGCGAAGCCTATCGCAAAATCACGGCGGGGTGACAGTTTCCTAAGTACCGGCCCGCACAAAAAGGGGTCTGAATTTGTGGGGCGTGGGGCAGGTTTGCAACCTGCCTTATGGTATGGCGGATGGCAGGTTACAAACCTGCCCCACGAATTCAAACCCCTTTTTGTGCGGGGCGGTACTATGCGGACCCTCCGAGGACGAATCGCGAATCCGCGTAAGGTCATTTGTCGCGTTTGCAAGTGATGGTCATGAAGGCCTTGTCCTTGGTCTCGAAGCTTTCCGGCCGGGTCAAGTTCGCTGCTTTGCCTGCTTCCACCAGCGGGATGCAGAGCTTCAACTCGTCCTTCTCCAATGCGTAGATGCCCGGCACCGACTTGGCGTTCTTGGCCTTCAGATCGGTCAGGTCGATGTGCTTGGGCTTCTTGCTGGGATCGACGGTGAAGCTGAGTTCCTTGCCGTCCTTGCCGCGGTCGCCCAAGGTGAGCTTGTCGCCTTTGATGATAACGATGGCGTCCTTGATCTTGTCGTCGGGCACCTTCATGCCGGCAACGTCGGCCGAGACAACTTTCCAGGTGCCTTCCAGCTGTTTCGCCTCTTCCTTGGCGTCTGCCGCCACCAGCAGGACCGCCACAAAGACGCCAAGCAATGCCTTGATGCGCATGCCATACCTCGCAGGATTGAAGGAACCGGCCTCTGGAGCCAGTTTACGAGCCACGACGACCGGAGCAACGGAAATGCGCATCACTTGCAGGCCTTGAGGAACGCAATCAGGTCCGCCAGGTCCTGGGGCGACAGTTGTTGGTCGAGCCCGGCCGGCATGACCGACACCTTGCTCGGCTGGATCTCATCGATATCGCCGCGCGCGATGCGTACCTCTTGGTTCGCGCCCAGCACCAGCAGCACCTCGTCGGGCGCGTTCTTCTTGAGAAGCCCGTTGTGGATCTTGCCGTCCTTCGTCGTCAGCACCACCGGTTCGTAGCCCTGCACGAAGCTGGCACTGGGGAAGACGATCGATTCCAGCAGATCGCGCTCGGTGCGAATGCCGCCGATGCGGGTCAGGTCGGGACCGACGTTGCCACCGAGATAGCCGATTGCATGACACGACGAGCACGCCGCCTTGGTGCCGTTGAAGACGGCCTGCCCCCGGCGAATGTCGCCGTCCTTGAGTGCCATCAGCATCTTCTCCAGCTTTGCTTTCTGGGCGGCTGAGTCGGCGTCGAGAAGGGCATAGAGCTGCTCGGCCTCCTTCTGCACGGTCGGGCCGAACTTGGCCAAGCGTGGACGCAGGGTGCCGACCGGCAGCGCGGAGCGCGCCGGCGACGCTTTCAGGGCCGCCACCAGCGCCAGGCCGACTTTCTCGTCCGTGGACTGCGCAAATGCCTGGAGCATCCGGTCCATCTCCATCGGGCCGACCGCTTTCAGGGTCTCGGTCAGCGTGAGGAGCTGGGCGTTGTCCAGTTTGGTTCGCGACAGCACCTCGGCCGACAGCGTGCGGACGGCAACCGGCTGATCGGACCCGAGCCGCGCCCTCAGGAAGTCGAACAGGCCCGGTGAAACCTCGCCGACACTGATCGGCACCGCGGCCAGCGCCGTCAGTCGCACGTCCGGAGGCAGTTCGGCCTCGCCGCCCACGCGCAACAACTCGGCGACGACCTTTTCCGGGCGCTGCTTGCCCCACGGAAGCGCCCGCGCCGTCGTCACGGCGTCGCGGAGCAGGTCGTTCTCCGTACCGCCGAGGACGATGATCAGACTCGCAGTCCACGTGTCGGGCACCTGCTTCAATCCGGATTGTGCCATCGCCCGCAGCGAGACGCGACGACCCGTGACAGAGTCTCCGCGCAGCGCGTTGGCCAGCAGGTCCTGTACCGCTGCATTGCGTGCCAGCCGGGCGAGCTGCTTCACGAGCTCCTCCTGCTCGGCCGGAGGCAGTTCCTTTGCGGCCAGCTTGTCGCGGAACAGGCCGGCCAGGGCGGTGCCCCACTCGGGATGCCGACCGACGATCCACGATGCCGCTTCCTTCATGGCCGCGTCGCTCGAGCTTAGCTCCTTCGCCACCGCGTCGGCTTCGAGCTTGCCGTCGGTCATCTGATCGAGCGCGATCAATGCGGCCTTGCGAACGCGGGGATCCTTGCTCTTGAGGCCCTCCGCCGTCCCCTTGCGGTCGCCGAGCTCGATCAGCGCATAGATCATGGAATGCTCCAGGACACGCTCGGAGGTGCTGCCGGGCACTTCCTTGATGGCGGCGACGGCTTGAAGCAGCGCCGGAACGATACCTTCACGCAGCGCCGGAACAGCGACCTTGTTACCGCTGCGACCCAGCACCTCGGCGGCGGCACGCTGCTTGGCAGGGGAACCCTTTTCCAACACCCGCAACAACCGGGGCGAGAAATGGCGCTTCAGGCTGAGGGCATGCAAGGCTGCCCGTGAGACCAATTGATCGAGCTCGCTTTCGATGAACGAGGCGACAAACTCCCCGTAATCGGCGTGTTCAAGACGGCAAGCGCACCGGATCGCGTTGAGCCTCACCTGGGCAGAAACGTCGTAGCGATTCCAGGCGACCTCCCGCAGCGCTTCAAACACACCATCTTTCTTCGCCGCTAGCGTTTCAACTGCCCGGCGGCGCACCACCGGGCGTGGGTCGTCGAAAAGCCCGACCAGGTCCTTGTTGGACAGCTTCGCCCAATCCAGCTTCAAGCCGCGCGGGTCGGCAACCTTTGGCGCGTCCTTTTTGCGGACGCGGTAGATGGCGCCGAGCACGTCCGGCTTCACCAATTGCGACGTCGGGCAACACAGCTTGTACCAGCCGCCCGTGTCGATGACGAGCAGGCTGCCGTCCGCGTCCTCGATCACGTCGGTCGGGTGAAAATCGAGGTTGCTCGAGACCAGGAAATCGCTGTCCTCCGTCTTGAGGGCCGCGCCGTCCTCCTTCAAGACGTGGCGCGTGACTTTGTGCATGTTGAACAGGCAGGTGAACAGGTTGTCCTGGTAGTCCTTGCCGAAGCCGTCGGATTCGTAGCGGATGATGGCGCACGGTGCCGCGGGACCGAGATGGGTCAGCACCGGCATCAAAGTCGGTGCCGTCCACGGGTGCTCGTAGATCGGGTCGTGGTCCTTGCCGTAGACGCCGCCGTAGATCGCGTGGATCAGACCATCGCGCTTGCCGCCGGCGGGGAACTGGAAGAAGGTGGTCGTGAAGATGCGGTCGCCGGTCGGGGTAAAGGCGATGCCGACTGGATTGTCCATGCCGCCGGTCATGACCGGCTCGATGCCGCTGCCGTCGGGCCGGCAGCGGAAGATGTGCGACGCGCGGGTGACGAACGGCGCCTTGCCCGGCCGCTCATGGGTTTGCTTGGCCCAGGCCCCCTTGCACCAGTAGATCCAGCCATCGGGACCGAGGTACGGCCCGTGCAGGTCGTTGGCGCAGCCGCCGAGCGTTTTGCCCTGGAACCACTCGCTCCGCTGGTCGGCGACGCCGTCGCCCCTGGTGTCGGTCAGCTTCCAGATGCTCGGCGGCGCCGCCACGTAGAGCGAGCCGGCATGCCACATGGCCCCTTCCGGGAACATCATGCGGTCGGCGAACTCCGTGGCCTTGTCAAGCTTGCCGTTGCCCTTGCTATCCACGAGGCGAACGACCCGGTGTGGCTTCTTCTCCAGCTGAATGGAAGTCTTTTCGTTGGAACCCGAGGAGTCGGTGACGTACAGGCGTCCCTGTTCGTCGAACGCAGCGCTAATCGGCCGGTTCACGAGCGGCGGGCCGGCGACGAGCTCGATCTCGAAGCCGATCGGCAGCGTGAAGGTGTGGCCGTTGAGCTGGACCTGGTGGGTCTTCGCGTCCGGCGCCTCGGCAACGAACACCCAGGAGGAGGCAGCCAGCACACAGACGCTCGCCAGGATCAGGCGTTTCATGTTGGACTCTCCGCAGGCAGGTCGAGAATGGTGTGCTTGAGGTAGCCTATCCGCACCGGTCAAGTGGAGCAACAAGAGAAAAACCCCGCGGCGACACGGATGTGTCCCCTCGGGGTTCGTTCATGCAATTGTTAGCCGGACGCGCAAGCGACGGATGGCCGATCCGTCGCTTGCGCGTCCGGCTAACAATCGCAAATCTGTCAAATCCAGGCTTACATCCCGTTGCGGAGCGCCTCTTCCTTGTCGGTACCAAGGTCCTTGCGATAGAGCGGCAGGTGGCGATAGTAGACTTCGAGCGTCAACAGTGACAGCGAAGTGACACCGAGACGGCCCAGGCTGTGGTCGAGTGCGTCGCCGTTGGGGGACCAGCTTCCTTTTTGGTGCGGGCGGTTGAGCGAGGTGCCCATGTCCTGGCGCTCGACCAGGGAGTCGCGCATTTTCGGGTTCCACTGCTCCCACGCCGGCCCGCCGACGTTGTGCACAACCTGGGTGGCGTAGTAGTAGTAATAGATGTCCTTGCCGCCGGGCGGGCGTTTCTGCAATTCCTCGATGCCGCGCTGCATGCCCAGCGCACGCGGTCCCCACGTCGTGTACTGCCGGCACAGCAAGCCGACCGCAGTCATCGATGGCGACCCGACGGGGCTCGTGTAGCCGTAGACCTCGCCGTAGTTGCCGCCGCCGACCAGGTCAAGATACTTGTTGATGCCCCGCCACGTCTTCACCGGCACGTTGAGGCCCGCCATGTGCCCGCTCTTGAGCGCCTGGATGTGCCAGCCGCTGACCGACGTATCGCCGTCCGACTTGGGGGTATAACGGAAGCCTCCGTTGGCGCCTTGCCAGGCGACGCAGGCGTTGATCGCGCTCTGCGCTGAGCGGCGCAGACTCGGATCGGCCGTCATGCCGTAGGCTTCGCACAACGCGATGGCGGCGATGGCATGCGAATAGCCATCGCCAAGCTTGCCATCGCTGCCCTGCTTGGCCATCAGGTAGCGCAGCCCCCGATCCACGTTCTTGGCGTAGAGCGAGTTCGCGGCGGCGCCGCGCTGCGTCTCACCGGCGCCGAGGAAGGGAAGCAGAGCTAGCCCGGTGCTGGCCACGTCGCTGTTGTGGCCAACGCCATTGCAATTGCACCGGCCGTGTTGGTGAAAGTCGTGCATGCCCCAATGGCCGTCATCGGCCTGATGGAGGGCAAGCCACTTGAGACCGGCGGCGACGGCCGCCTCCGAACGCATGTTGCCGCCGCCTTCACGTAGCATTTTCTCTCGCGTCGAGCCGCTGCGGCCGCCGAAGCCGCCGGGCACCAGCTTGCCCCCCGCGTACCCGCCGGGCATGCCGATTAAATTGCCGCTCCCCAGCAGTGCGGGATTGTCGATGCCGCCTCCCGTACCTTGAGAAAAACCGGGCGGCGGCGTCACGTTGATCGGCGGCGTGTCCGGGGCCTTCGGGATGCCGACGGACTCTTCGACATTGGCTGGACCGGGAACACTGACTTCCTCGATTCGGTCCACGTTGTAGTTAAGGGGCAACTCCGGATCGTCGCCGATTTCGTCGTTGATGAGGTTCTTGTCGCGAACGTCGTCATCGATCTTCGTTTCAATGACGCCGAGTTCCGTGCCCGACGACGCCGAGGACGTTTGCACCGTGACGAAGAGGAAGAGCAGCAACACGAGGACATGGATGGCACCGCTGACGATCCACGCGGGCATGAGGCGGCGCCATTCGAAGGTGGCGTCGTCCTCGCATGGAAGGGGCGGCACTGCAACGACCGGCCTCCACGCGTGGGCTTTGCGGGTCGATCGCTTCGTTGGTGCGGTCGTTGGGGCTTCGGAGGAGGCTGGCGGTTCGTCCTGGACGTACCACGGACGTGAGGCGTCGTTATCGGTCGCCATGCGAGGCATCCTCGACTGGGTTGAGCAGGGCTCACGGCCCGAATGGACCGTCCACTCCATCAACGTCTTTTCTGGTGAACGGGGGCGCAGCGTCCTGCTGCGGTATACAACAAAGGGCTCGACCATCCGTTAGGATCCGCGCACGAATCACTTGTGCAATTCCTGTAGGACGGATTTCCAATCCGTCCGGTTTTCTAGGGACGGATTGGAAATCCGTCCTACGTGCAATTGTTCAACTTATTGTTACGCGGCTCCTTAGTGGAGATTTCTGCCCCGACGCTCAGGCCACGACTTGTAGGGTGCGTCAAGCGTACTCGCGCGGACGCACCGGTCCCGCGCGAGGGTATCAGGTCTCTGCAAGGTTGTGGTGCGTCCGCGCGAGTACGCTTGACGCACCCTACGTCCTGCGATTTACAACCAGGATATGCTGTCCTACGGACCCGATAAACTTTAGCCGATCCGGAGAGTCGGGGACGAAAAAACGCCGGCCCGGTCCTTACTTGGACCGGGCCGGCGTTGAGGGTTCAATCAGTTAAGCGGACGATTACAGGCCGTTCTTGACCGCCTCTTCCTTGGCAGCGCCAAGCTCGCGGCGATAGAGCGGCAGATGGCGATAGTAGACTTCCAGCGTCAGCAGCGACAGGCAGGTGATGCCAAGCCGTCCGAACTGACCACCGAACGCGTCGCCGGCCGAGTCCCAGCTACCCTTCTGATCGCGACGGTCCGCGTTCTGGCCCTGGTCCTGGCTGTCGATCAGCATGTCACGCATCTTGGGGTTCCACTCATCCCACGCCGCACCGCCCATGTGATGGACGACCTGGGTGGCGTAGTAGTAGTAGTACATGTCCTTGTGCGTGTTGGCCGGCGGCAGCTTGCGCAGGGTCTCGACGCCCTTGGACAGGCCCGGGTTGCGGGGGCCCCAACCCATGTACTGGCGGCAGAGCAGGCCGACCGCGGTCATACGCGGGGTCGGTTGCGGGCCGGTGTAACCGCAGCCGCTGCCGTCCGGAGTGGAGACCTTTTCGAGGAAGTTGTTGACGCCGGCGAGCGTGGCGTTCGGGACGTTCAGACCAGACATCTGGCCGGACTTGAGCGCCTGGACGTGCCAGCCGTGAACGGACGTGTCACCAGCCTGCTTGGGACCGTAGCGGAAACCGCCGTCCGGGCCCTGCCAGTTGACGACGGC
Source organism: Gemmataceae bacterium (assembly GCA_019752375.1). GTDB lineage: Bacteria > Planctomycetota > Planctomycetia > Gemmatales > Gemmataceae > JAIEMG01. The sequence goes on from JAIEMG010000204.1 coordinate 11,876, forward strand.
CTGGATAGCACGCTGAGCGGGTCCCTTGAGCTGCGGGTCGGCGGTCAGGCCATAAGCTTCGCAGATGGCCACGGTGGCCATGCCCTGGACGTAACCGTTGCCGGAAAAGACGCCGTCACCATTCTGCTTGGCCTTCATCCAGGCCAGAGCGCGTTCGACGTGCTTGGCGTACAGGCTGTGCTTGCCGACGCCCTTGTGCGTCTCGCCTGCACCCTGGAGAGCCAGGAGAGCGAGGGACGTGCCGGCCATGTCTTCGTGAGCGCCCGGGCCGGAGCAGTTGCACTTGCCGTGGACATTGAAGTCGTTGAAGCCCCAGTGTCCATCCGCGGCCTGGTGCCGGGTCAGCCACTTCAGGCCGGCCGCGACTGCTGCTTCGGAACGAGTGTTGCCGCCGCCTTCGCGGAGCATCTTCTCGCGAGTGGCGCCGGAACGGCCGCCGAATCCACCGGGAACCAGCTTCGGGCCGCCCATGCCGCCCGCGGTGCCGTACAGGTTGCCCGCGCCAATGCGGCTCGGATCGTCGATGCCGCCGCCCTGGCCGGCGCTGCCGCCGAAGCCCGGAGGAGGCGGAATCGTCTGCGGAGGACCGTCGGGAGCGTTCAGAATGCCCACCGCGTCGTTGGTGACGGGGCCGGGCACACTGACTTCCTCGATGCGATCGACGTTGTAGTTGGTCGGCAGGTCGGGATCGTTGCCGATCTCGTCGTTGGTCAGGTTCTTGTCGCGGACGTCTTCCTCGACCTTGCTTTCAATCACGGACAGCTCTGTTTGCATGGAGCCCTGTCCCTGACTGACAGTGACGAGGAGGAACAGCGACAGGAGGACGACGTGGATGACGCCGCTGATGATCCAAGCGGGGATCAATCGGCGCATGTCGGTCGTCGTGTCTTCGTCGCCGGGCGTGGGAATGTTCTTGATGAGCTGCGGCGCCGCGGGCTGCGAGTTCATCCCACCTTTCATGGCCATGGCTGGTTGTTCCCCTCTGCTAGAGCCAACGGGTGTCCGTATGGAACGGTCCTACTCCTCTTGGCGCGCTCGCCATCGGAGAATGTGCTTCTTCCGGCTGTTTCCGTGGGACTGCGAGTAGATCGTGTACGAGTCTATCTATTCCGAGCAGTCTACCCGAGCGTTTATTGTCTCCGCCAACAAGAATTCTTCTTTTTC
>JAIEMG010000373.1 GCA_019752375.1 Gemmataceae bacterium
TCATCCGGTTTCAGGCCCCGCATGAATCACCAAGGCCCCCTAATTTCATGGGAAAACTCTCCGGATAGACTCTAACAATTGGAGCGGCGAAGCGCTCAGTAACGATTTCAATGATAAGGACCTCCGCAAAAGTCATCCTAATGAGATTCGTTCGCTCCCTGGCCCGCGCGGAACACTTGTAATCACAGACACCTATACGGTTCACCGCACGCGACTCATTACTACTCGGGGATTTATTCGGAAATCGCTTTTTTTTCAGGTGGATGACGACCTGATGCATTCGGAGAAGATACTTGTCAATACGGAGTACCTGCCACCGATAGACGCACAACTTATGCAATACCTTGGGTTTGGATTGCCCGCGGGCTATACGAGTATGCCCGCCAGTGGAATCAGCACTCTTGCCAATCGCGATCTTTTCAAAGTCATCGCACGTTGCTCAACAGAGCTATTGATAAGGTTGGCTGGGGCAAAGAGCCTTGCGAGTTGGATTAAGAATCGCCTGCCGCCAACCACGGCAAGGCACTTGAAGGATAAGCTTGGTATCTGATTAGGGTTTACGCATTAACAATTAGGTGGCCGTTTGGCAACACACGTCGGCGGGCAACGGGCGTACAGGCGTCGGTGTGCTCCGATTCGACGTCGACCCCGACCAACTCCGCCAAGTCTTTGCGGTTTTGCGGAGCGCTCATGCCCAAGGCACGAACGCGATTTCACCGCCGCCGGGATCCGTTTCGGGACAGGCTTGTCATCATAGGAAAGCGTCCACGAAGAATGACTTGAATCCCCGGCCAAAAGACTGGTACTTGCCGCCTGCCAACTCCCGCAATGCCAGTAACGCGCGTCGCCAGCGGGTGCACTGGCGCATGTGCGCCTGAACGCGTGAATGGGCGACCTTGGTATGCAACGTCTGGAGAAGTGCGGCGTCACGCAAGTGTTCACGGATCCCGGACAGGTGCTCGGTCAGCGATTCGAAGCAGCGGACCCGCTTGGCGAAATAGGCGTGATCCATTTTCCGAGCAGCGGAAAGCTGATAGGGCAAAGTCAGCGCTTTCAAGCCAATCTGTTGGGCCTCGTGTCGATGATACCAGATTAGTGGTTCGGGAATCGCGACAGCATCTGCCACTGCCGACGCGATAAATGCAATCCAGTAATCGTGCAGCCATTCTGTCGCAATAGGCAGTAGGAAGCGGCGCAAGTCGGCGCGAAAAGCCATCGCTGCCCCGGTCACGCAATTGTAGCGCAACAGAATTTCTGGCCCTCCCCCCGCGTTGAACTGGCGCTGCAGCGCCGGCGTGAACGGACAATTGCGCCACATCTTTTGGCCCACCGGCCGTGAGCGCTCGTCGACGATAATGCCGTCCGAAAAAACCAAACCAACGCTCCGGTCTCGCAGAAAAGTGGCTTCGAGTCGCTCGAGCTTGCAGGGAATCCAGAAGTCGTCCTGATCGCAGAGGGCGATGATGTCCCCTTCACACCGCCGGATGGTCTCTTCAAAGTTCTTGGTCGAGCCGAGATTGCAGGGGTTCTTCTGAACTCGCACCGGAAACGGCGCGGACCGTGCGAAATTCTCGAGAATGACAAGTGTACTGTCCATGGAGCCGTCCTCGCCGACTACCAGCTCATCGGGAAGACGCGTTTGCTGAGTGATGCTGGCCAATTGCTGCTGCAGAAACCTTTCGCCGTTATACGTGCAAAGGGCGATCGAAAGGCGTAGCTGTTCCTTTGCAAGCATGCCTTCGACCTCACGACCTTCCGAGCCAAACTTTGCGGTAATCAAACGGACTCTGGCGCAGGTCCACCAGGGTACCCTTGGCACGGGGAACCAAGACTGGCACCACGACGCTCAAGGCCGCGTTGAGGAGCACGTCCGGGAAAGCCGCTAACATCGCGAGACGAAGACGTGTCCACCAACTCAGCGGCAAATCAGCAAGGTTCCGGCGATATGTGTCAAGAGTATAGCACCCGCGGGCCTTCATCATCAGGATCGGAACCAGACGTCGCCAGGGCTCGCGCGCGGTGACTGCCTCGCGAGCCGCCTCCGGCAAATGTGTGAAGGACCAAATCAGTCTCGGCCACTTGAACATCCAGATCTCAAACGCCCGCGGTGTCCAGAGCGCGTTGCCGTATCGAATGCGTATGAGCGGTGCTGCAAGAACGCGGGCGGGTCGTTCTAGCGGCCGCTGAAAGATGACTCCAACGTGGATGAACTCGGTGCCGAAGTAGGGGGCTGCCGCCCGGCTCTCCCAGGCCGCGCGGCGAATGACCACCGCACCGATAAAGGACAGGAGGTCGCCAGCCAGCGCCAGCAGTCCCGCCTGTTCGGCAGCTGGAAATTCGCAGTCCGCATCGATCACCAGCTTACGCTCGGTGAGCCGGGTTTGCAAATCGGGTCCCAGGACTTCGACGTTGACGACAAGCAAATCGGGCTCTGACCGCAAGTGCTCGAGGATCGTGGCAATGGCATGCGTGCAGAGGAGATCATCATCGGTCATGAACCAGATATAGGCTCCACGGGCCAGCGCGGCTGCCCGGGCATAATCCTTATCGACTCCCCCCTTCTCCGGAAGCCGGTGGTAGACGCAGTTGACACGACCTTCCAGGCGGTCACCAACGACGCGCTCGGTTTCATCCGAGGACGCCCCGTCGACAATCACCAGTTCCACGTCATCGTTCATTTGAGACAGAATGCTATCCAAAGTCTGCCCGATGAACGCCGCGCGATTCAGGGTCGCAATGCAGATGGAGAGCTGAACCATAGGGATACCTAGCGGGAGTGCCGCGTAATTAAACGCTCGTAAATGTCACGATGCTGGCGGGCAATGACCTCCCACTGCGGCACATCGCTGCGCTCACCGTCGTGCCGAAAGCCCAGATACCGTTCCAGGCTTTCGCGCATCGAGACGATGTCATGCGGTGCCGCCCAACAGACGTTGCGAACCGGGTCATAGCCGCGCTCGTGCTTCGACGTCGTCAACACAAATGTTCCCTGCAGACGTGCTCCGTGCAGGGACGTGTTCCAGATGCCGCCGCCATCGGTAAACGGAAGGACGATGGCATCCGCGCATGCCAGGATCGTGGCTGCCTCTTCGTCCGGTAGAAAACCCGTGAAGGTCACGCTTCCAGACCAGCGAATCTCTTGAGCCATTCGTGTGAGCGCGCGGCAGTAATCCTCCGCTCCCTTGATCTGGCCGCCAAGGATGACGAGGTGGTGCTTTGCCGGGTCGGCAATCGCAAAAAGTTGATCGACCCCTCGGCGTGGATAGAGGAGGCCGAAATAGGCAACCAGGCCCTTGGCAGCGGGTACGCCCAGTCGCAGTCGAGTCTGTGCCCTGGATTCAGGAGTGGGTGTAATCCTTGGCAGACTGGATGCGTTGGGAATGAAATGAAATGGCTTGAACAGAGTCGTCCAGCTCAATCCCATCCGCAGCCCCTGACGGAACGTGGGACGAACGGAAATGACCTCATGAGCTGCCTGGGCTATCATCAACTTGGCAAGACGCTGGGGCATGATATGTTCATGCATCGTAATCACCACTGGCTTTTTTCTGAGATGCCGAAACCACTGAGACAGAGGGGCCAGGAGCACGCCGTCATAACCCTGGGACGGATATTGGATGTGCAGCAAGTCAGGGCACCACGCGTCGATGGCGTCCTGAGCCACGCGGCGGTCGCTCCACTGCCAATGCTCAAGCACGTCCAGAAGCTGTACGCCAGCAAGTTGTGCTTCTTTGCCGGTACGCCCTGGGCACCGAGAAGTGAAGAGCCCGATGTCCATTCCTTCAAGGGCCGAGAGCGCTTTGGCCAGGCAGGCCGTATAGTCCCCAATCCCGCAAACGACGGGGGGCGCGGAGCCGTTTACCAAGAGAATGCGGGACGGCGCAGACATGGCCACAAATCCTTTCAAAGTTCAAACCATGCGAACGCGTAACTGCGGTCCACGAGCACGATCAAAGGTGGTGCCATGTTGAATTTCAAGCAGCCCGATGTGTTTCAAACGGTGTTGCTTGGCATACGCGACAAACTCTGCGCAGTTCTGCGACCCAAAAGATCGTCATGAGTGATTCTCGACGGGCTCCGGTTCGTCTTTAGTTGTAAGACCTGTGCCACGCCAAGACGCACGCGCGTTCGCACACTTGCTCGAAACTATTCCTCGTACTCGCCCGGATACTACGGCGGCTGCAAGGAGCAATCCCAGTCCCCATGCCCCCGCGAACCCAAGGCGGACCAAGCGCGACCATTCCGAGTACGGAACCAGGAGCAATAGACCTGCACCGAGGCTGCACACCAGAAAAACGGGGAGCAAGTCGTCAAGCAGAACCGAACGCAGTGCGCCGGGCAAGATGCGTCTGTGCGTGAGCGGCAGGCCCATGCAGAGATAGAGCAAATTGAGCCCCAGATAATTGGCGGCCGCACCGACCGGGCCGAAAGTTTGCGTCAAGATGAGCAGTGCCGGGACAAATAACAAGATTAGGAGGACGTTCAGACGGATGCCCAGCGAAGTCCAGCCGGCGGCAAGTTGCAAGAGGTAGGCGGGGACCATCAGGCTGTTGAGCAACATGCCACCGGCCATAAAGCGAAGCAAGGGTTCAGCCGCCGGGGTGTAGTTGGAGTTACCTAGCCATGTCGCGAAGAGGTCCGAATCAAAAACCGTCAGGACCAGAACCGTGGGAACCAATATGACGCAAACCAACTGGACGACGAGATGATAGAGATCTCTCAGGCCTTGGTTGTACTCGGAGGCGAGTAGGAGCGTAAAGCGCGGGAGCATCACGGCATAGAAAGGGACCACGAAAACCGTGGCAAGTGTGGAGATAACGAGGAATGCCACGGCGTAATTACCGAAATCGTCCAGTGACAAATAAGTACTTAGATAGATCTTGTCCATGCTGGAAAGAACAAGGCCGGTCGCGACAATGAAGGCCATCCCGGATGCGAAGGAGAACGCACGCCGCAGAATGGAGGCTCGAAAGCGTGGGCGGCCGGCTGTGCTCGGCAACAGACGGCGCAGGGAGAATGCATAGATAAGAAGTGCCAGCAGCGACGTTAGTGCTTGCCAATAGAAAAGTAGTTGGATGTCGGGAGCGACAAGAACTAGCAGGACGATGGCCCCTGCGGTAGTTGCAACCAATTCGGCGATACGTATCGCATTCAGTGTCACCTGATGCTCCATGCCGAGCAGAGCATTCTGGTAGTAGGAGGAAAGCCATGTGATGCCGCACTGGAGGCCCATCACAAGCACGCACGTGGCGACGGTCTGACGAGAGAGCTCTTTGACCTGGATCCAGTTATTGGCGAGCCAAGGAGACAGGCTGACAATCACCAGCGCGATGGCTGCGCCGCTGGTGGCAAATACGATCTCGAAGGTTCGCACCTGATCGGCGAGTTCTCGCAACCCGGCGGTCGTCGCGCGAGCGCGCGCAATCTCGCGGATGACGGTTGGTGTCATCCCAAGATCTAGGGCACGGACGATGGTCTGCAGGGTGATGTAGAAGGCAATCAGGCCGAAAGCTTCCATGCCAAGAATTCGGATGTAAATTGGGACAGCAACCAGCGCGAGGATGGCGGAGACGGCTTGTCCCGCGAAGCTCAACGTCGTGTTGAAAAAGAGCGATTGGGACGGGATGGGATCACTGGGTTCGGTCACGCCCTTGGCTCCCTGGATCGTGGCGGAGGCAGCGCCACGAAAGAGTTGTCATTGTCAAAAGGTCGGCGGGGTTGGCTCAAACGATCTCGATCTCCGGCATCGGGAAGATCAGGTGACCACCACTGGCCAGATACTCTGCTTCGCGCTCGATGATGCCGGCCTTAAAGTGCCAGGGCAACACCAAGAAAAAATCCGGGGTCTTGGCGCGTGCTTCTTCTTCCGAGACGATGGGGATGTTGGTCCCCGGGGTCACGCAGCCGTGTTTGTCGGGATTCACATCAGCGATGCAAGGTATGTCTGCGGTGGTCAGTCCGCAGAACTGCAACAAGACGTTGCCTTTGGTGGACGCGCCGTAGCCAAATACTTTCCTGCCCGCCGCATTGAGCGAGTGAATCAGGCCCGCAAGGCTTCGTCGGTGTTCGAAGACACGCTCTTCGAAATTGCGGAAGGGCCGGGGGGTATGCAGGCCCATCCGGGACTCGGTTTCCAGGAGCCAGTCGATCACAGCATCGTTGCGCGGAAAGTTCGATCCCTTCTTCGCGGCCGTAATACCGAAGCTTCCTCCATTGACTGCATTCATCGCCACGTCGATCAACTCAAGATCGGCGGCGTCCAGGATCTTCTTCACGGCTGACAGACTGTAGTACTCGATGTGCTCGTGGCAGACCGTGTCGTAGGAGTTTGTCCGTAGCATCGACGGCATGTAGCTTTGCTCAAAATGCCAGATCCCGCGGTCATCCAGGCAGCCGCGAATTTCCCGGACAAACGCGATCGGGTCAGCCAGATCGTAGAACATGGCAATGGAGGTGATCAGCTTTGCCCGGGCGATGCCGGCCACCTCCCTGAACTTGGACTGCGAGAAGAAATCGGGAATCAGTTCTACGTCGGGTGAATACAGGTGCCCGAATTTTTTACCTGTGGGGTCGATACCAATTCGGCGCAGTCCGGGAACGCGGTACGCGTTCAGCAGTGTGCCATCGTTGCTGCCAATGTCAAGCACCGTGTCTCCCCGATGCAGGCCAACAAAACGAGAGAGCTGGTTTGCTTTGTTGGAAAGATGTCGCACCATCGATTGATTCAAACCGGACCGGTAGCCGTAATTATCGCCATACATGGCTCCCAAATCAAACTGATGGGCCAGTTGTAGGAGCCCGCTGTCGGGGCACCAGAGCAACTCCAAGGGACCGGTCGGCACGCACTCGCTCTTGGAACGCGGAAAGATGCCAGTGAAGACCTGCTCGCCCAAGTTGAGTACCGAGAGCAAGTTACGGCTGCCCGTCATTCGGCATTTGTCGATCCGCTGGTTCAGGCTCGTTTCTCGCCTTGATACAGGCAGGGGATCTCTTTCCGTAGCATTTTGGTGACTCTCCATCTGTGGACCTCCAATTGCTCTGCATGATCTGACGACTCGCCACCTCGTCGTTTGATGGCGAAGCGGCCCTGATAATTTAGGCGATGCAAGACATGTCCCAAATCCACGACGAGTCCTTGCACTGACGCCAGAGAATTCCTTCGTATTCGTATTCAGTAGAATTCTAGCATGCCCTTGCTGGGAAGGCCAAACCGCCTTGGCTCCGGTTGGCGAGTCTCTTGTTGAATCGGCTCGATCGTCATTTGTGACGGTCGCGGGTTGCTTCTTCACGACCGGGGCATTTGGTGGCGAGCTCAGTTCTATTGACTCCTGCGCTCCGAACATAATAGCGACGGTGCGGTTCAGTCGGATTTTTCGGTTGCGATGCACACGAGATACCTCAAATCCCAAGCGTGGGACGGTTGTAGTACCACAGCCTTGTCGGGCAAATGTTCCACACACGCCGTGGTGCGGGGATTGAGCCGAATGATCTGTTTCGTTTACTAGGTCCGGATGGGCAGTTCTGGGCACCATTGTGGAAGAAGAAGTAGAACAAGTTGCTCAACCCCCAGAGATAGACGCCCCACTCATGGTTCTGGCGTATCCTCCCCCGGGGATGCGGTGCGAAACAGCCCCAGGGCGGTGAGTTCTTCGGGGCGTATGAACCGGACCGAATAACGCTGGCACAATTGGGCACGGTCCTTCGCAGAAAGGTATTGACCATCCAGGACCAACGGGCGGCGACCGAGGAAGGGTTCATTGCGCACCAGGTCACGCGAGTGCCATACCGGGGGGGAATCGATGACCACCACTTCTTCCGGCATTTGCTCCAGATAGACCATGGCGCGAGCGAAAGGCCGAATGAAGCGTTCGACTTGCCAGGCGCGAATCGGCAGCTGGACGGCGAGGCTAAAGACGGTTGTGGCCACCACAAGCCGCCTGAATGGCAGGGCACCGCCCTGGTTGCGAAGGGCTAGTCCCCCCGCGACCGCCAGCAGCACCAGGTTCCCAAGCACGCCGTGCAGGTAGCGGTTCCCCCAACCGTGCCCCTGACTCACGCTGAGGAAGAAAAAGAACAGGTAAGTCAGGCCGAGGCTGTAGGTCAAGTCGCGGATGGGAGAACTCATCTGCCGGATCTGCAGCAGTCCGACCACCGCCAGCACCACGGTGGCCAGGTTCTGCCAGCTGCACAACTCGAGAAGGCTCATCATCTGGAAGATGATCGTGTGCCCATGCGGCCACGAGAAGGCGCTGGCAATCCAGGAGTTCACCAGACCGCTTTCTTCCGTCGGGGCGGCGTTGGTTTCGGTGACGAACATCCATCGATACCACCAAATGCAGCCGGCCAGGTAGACCGCGGCTGTGTAGAGCGTCACGGACCAGGCTCGCGTCCGAACCAGGCGGAGCAAGAACGGCACGACAAAAAGGGCATGCAGGAGCGGCTGGTGGAGGCCCATCGCCGCTACTCCGACCCAGGGGAGAGGCAGCCACGCGGCCCAGTCGCCACGCAAATAAAGCCACAACCAGAACAGGTTCAGCAAGAGGTGGGCTGGCATCGAGTAGAACGACATGCCGGTGATGAGAAACTGCGAGCTCGTGGCCAGGAGCAAGGCCGCGACGCCCGGGGCATGGTCCTCGTCCGGCCACAGTTTCCGGGCCACGCTGGCGATGAGCGGGATCGTGCCTGCCGCCAGGGTCGGGTTCAGCAGTTCACCGACATCCGCCGCCGCGAAGGGCGTGTACATCAGGGCATAAACCGGCCAGTACCCGGAGGACCACTCTTGCTTCTGCGGATGGAAGTTGACGAGAAACGGCCGGAGGCCGGACTCGAGGAAGAGGAACTCGCCTTCAATCGGTGCGTTCACCTTGCCTGCCAGAAACACCTGGGCTTGCCAGCGCACCACGTATTCATCCAGGGTGAGCGGGAACCTGTGATAGATGGTGAGGGTCCCGGCCAGCGTCGTCAGGAATACCAGCAGAGCGAGAACCCAGATGCCCCACCGCCGGATGGGCTGTAGGGGAGCCGTTGGCTCCGTCGATTGCCCACGGCAAAGCCAGAGGTAGCAACCAGCGAGGAAAGGTAGCGCCAGGAACAGGATGACCGGCTCATTGGCGCAATAAAGATAGACAAAAGCTTCGAGCCGTGCGTCCACGACCTGTGGAGCCGTGAACGGTTGAAGAAGCAAAGCTCTGACTAGTCCGGAGCCTAGAACCGTGCCAACAGCGAGGAAGGGCAAGGTGAGGACGCGACGAAGGGCTTCGCTCGAGGCGGGTTGCGACAAATTCATGGACGTACCCCGACGCGTCCCGGTTTCCGACCGGGAGTCGCTAATCTCGCAGCCACAACCGGGCCGACAGCCGCTCGACAATCCGCGAATCACGCCAGAAACGATACCAGCCTTCCAAGCCCAGGTCGAGGGCGCACCCCGCTAATCGCAAGGCTGCGGGCCACTGGTGGTGAAATATCGCCGCCAGGGCCGTGTTCACTTCCACCGAGAACCACGCTGCCCGCCGAACATCGCTTCGGTGGGGGTGGCTGGCTTCCCAGGCGGGCAAGTGCCTGTCAAGGACAGCGGCCATTTGCTGGCGGAGGCAATCGCTCGGACCGCTGCGTGCCTGGGTTTGAGACAGCGAATGGAGACGAAATGCGGCCAGGGGCTTGGGGAGGTACAGAGTCTTGCAGCGACGGGCGAGTTGGAGCCACAAATCCCAGTCGGCCGTGAACCACAATTCCTCCCGCAGTCCTCCAACCGCCAAAGCCGCTTCTCGCTGAAACAGCGGGGCAGGAATGGCGATGAAATTCTGGACCAGCAGCCGTTCGATCACCAAGCCGGCGTCGACCCCCCGACGTCGAACCGGCAGCGGGCAGTGCCAGAGTCCAAGCCGTCGGCCGTGTCGGTTGATGAACCACGAGGGGTGGAGGATCAAGCCGACGTCGCGATGGTGTGCCAGCAGGCCCCGGAGCTTGTCCAGCCGGCCGCCTAGCCATAGGTCGTCTTGGTGCAGGAAGGAGACATACTCGCCCCGAGCAATTTTCAAACCGTGATTTGTACTCGCTGCCCAGTTGCCGGCGTGCTCCTTGCGAACAATCTGGAGCGGCAGGCGGTTTGCATACTCCCCCAGAATCGCCATCGTCCCGTCCGTGGAGCCGTCGTCGATGGCAATGATCTCAATGCTCGGGTCGCCTTGAAGCTGGATGCTCTCGAGCGCCTGGCTCAAGTAGCGCGCGCCGTTGTAGGTCGGCATCACGACCGAGAGCCAGGGCAACTTCACGGTTACCTCCCCACGGCCTTGGTCCGTGGGGTCCGCGACCGAGAAACACATCAGAAATGGCGAAGCGCCAAACCTTAGCGCCGCTTCAGACCCATCATACTGAGAAAAAAGCTCATCAGTATCGTTTGGAAGCCCAGTGCAGCCAGCGTCACGCCTGGGACAACGAGACGTGCGACCCGTTCGAAGTCCAGCGCGCCGAAATCCGCCAGCCGCCACTCATTGACTGCCACTCCCAGCAGGATGGCAGCCATTCCGAAGGCGCCGCATCCGTAAAGCAGCCCCCGCTCCAGGTTCATCCTTTTCTGGAAGCGAACCAGCGAGGGCTTGGCCGGTAAGAGCCTCTCGGTCATGGCAAATGTGCGGCTCAGGAAGCCAAACACGATGGATTGATAGCCCATCAATATGAACAGGCTGGCGAACAGAAGCGTGTTGACGCTGAAGCCCACCCCACCAACCACCAGCCCGGGCATGGCTATGCCATAGCCCCCGAGGCCCAGCAGGATCAAGAAGAAGCCCGGGAACAGGAACAGCCAGCGTGGACTGTAGAGAGCCATGAAACGCAAGTGGCGCCAACCGTCCCGCCAGGGTCGGAGGTGCGGCGGCCGTGAACGCCCATCCGGGCTCAAGGTGCAGGGTACCTCTACGATCTTCATTTCGAGCAAGGTCGCCTTGATGACCATCTCGCTGGCAAATTCCATGCCCGTGGTCTGCAAGTCCATCTGCCGATACGCGGCTGCGGAGTATCCGCGCAAACCGCAATGAAAGTCTCCCAGACGGGATCGAAAGAATAGCCGGCCGATGCCCGTCAGGATCGGGTTGCCGATGTAGCGATTCTTCCACGGCATCGCTCCTTCGCGGATGCCCCCCTTGAAGCGGTTTCCCATCGCCAAGTCACAGCCTGCCCGCAACTCGCGCAGAAACGGTGTAAGGGCCCCGAAGTCATAGCTGCCGTCCGAGTCGCCGACGATGATGTATCTGCCCCGCGCGGCCAGCGACGCCTGATGGATCGCCGCCCCGTAGCCGCGCACTGTAACATCTACGACTCGGGCGCCGTGGCGGCGGGCAATGTCCTGAGAACCGTCTAACGAGCCGTTGTCCCCGATGATAATTTCACCACGAATGCCTGCGGTCTCCAGGTAAGCGCGGGCCTGGTCAATGCAGCCTGCCAGTGTCTCGGCCTCGTTGAGGCAGGGCATCACAATTGACAATTCCACCGCGGGATCTGGCACTTCGGCGGACGCGGAAATGGCGCCGGTGGACGGGGCGAGGTCCGTCTGGGGCAGGATTTCGATGGTCATCAACTACGTCGCTCCCTCGCACGGTGAGGCACAATGGGAGTTTCTGCTCTCCATGACAGGAGCCTAGCATCGAAAAGGGCTGGTCGCAAGTTGCCACGGAGGATCGGAGCGTCGCCGTCAACCCGCCGGCAGAGAAATTGCGACTGCGATCGGGACGCCACCGGCAAGGTGGCCACATCTGCACCTGCCCGATAGACCCGAGGCGAATTTGCCACTATCATTTTACCTGCCGCGCTGGCCGATCCCGCTTGTGGAAACTTTCTGCTCCGCCAGGGCGTCCAAGACCGGGTTCGCCCTTCCCGAACCGAGAGGAGTTCATCCCCGCCATGATTCGCATGCTGGCCGTCTTCGCGCTGTTGACCCTCACTTTCCTGGTGCCGGCCGCCGACGATCCGCCCAAGGCGCTGAAGCCGATTCCGCTGCCGTTCAACACGGCCAAGGACGAGGACGATCCGCACATCTCCAGTGACGAATTGAGCTTCTTTTACACCGTCGTCGGCAAGGACAAAGCCGAGGTCTTCATCTCCCAGCGCAAGAAGGCCAAGGAGGAGTGGGGCGCCGGCAAGGCCGTTGTGGACCTCAAGACCAAGACGGCGAACAACCGCGGCGTCTTCCTCACGCCGGACGGCAAGTTTCCGCAGTACCTCTTCTACGCCACCGATGAGGACTTCGAGAAGAAAGGCCAGAAGGGCGACAACTTCGACATCTACTTCCTCATCAAGCAGAACGCGGCCGCTGACTGGACGACCAAGACGGCGATCGTGACCATTGGCACCGAAGCCGACGAGACGCATCCGTGGCTCTCTGCCGATAACCGTCACCTTTTCTTCAGCCGCAAGGACAAGGAAGGCTGGCACGTCTACCAGGTCAGCCGGCCCGGCGTGGCCGGGCAGTTCGGCGAGGCGATGAAGCTCGATTTTCCTCCGGACTTCCACCATGCGACATTGACGCCGGACCTCAAGACCATGGTCCTGCAAGGGCCCATCGCAGCCAAGGGCGACAAAAAGCGTTTCGGCTTGTATCTCAGCACGAACGCCAATGGCAAGGGCTGGACCAAGCCGGAAGAACTGAAAGCACTGAATCATGCCGAAGGGCCGATCGGCGACGTCTCGCCCAACCTGAGCCGCGATGGACTGAACCTGTACTTCGCGTCGGACCGGCCCGGCGGCAAGGGCGGGTTGGATATCTACACGATTCCGACGGCGCAACTCGTGAAGAAGAAAGAGAAGTAGCCGAAGTAGCCTAATTTTTTCCACCGAGGCACACAGAAGACGCAAGGGTTCGTCTTCTGTGTGCCTCGTGAGGCGACCGGCAAGAGGAGCTCTCCCCGTAGCTGAACTCGCCAGAGTTCAGTCAACGTGCCAATCTGAACTCTGGCGAGTTCAGCTACGGGTAAGA
>JAIEMG010000355.1 GCA_019752375.1 Gemmataceae bacterium
CTCCTCTCGACGGGGACTTGCACCCCGCCAATTCACAACCGTCACAGGCGCACTAGCCGCAGGCTTCAGCCTGCGGAGTAACGCCGCAGGTGCCGTACATTTGGTCCGCAGGCTAAATCCTGCGGTTACAGACTGTTCCGGTGAACCGTGCTTCCAAACCAGCGCTGTAGCGTTAAGCGGAGCTTGGGAACGGGGAAAGAACGATGGCTGAAAACAGCACCGAGCCACAACCGGCTTCTCCCCGGGCCCCGCGCCCTTCGCAGTGGCCCTGGCTGGCGGGTCTTGCGATAGCGCTGCTCCTCGGGGCCATCCTGCGCCTCGTCTGGGTGCGGGACATAGAATACAAGTTCGACGAAGCCTGGACCTTTCAGCGGGTGCAGGCCTGGGATCACCTGCCGAGCATTCCCTGGACCGGGATGAAGACCAGCACCGGCCTGCCGAATTTCGGCATGAGCCTCTGGATCTTCGTTCCCCTTGGCAAGCTGCTGACACTCCATGAACCGCCAGACCTGGCCCGCGGCATCCAGGTCCTCAACGTGATCGCACTGTTTGCCCTGGCCGGGTTCGCCTGGGTGTGTGTCCGGCCGGCCGAGCGCGAGCCGTGGTTGTGGGCCGTTGCCCTCGCCGCGGTGAATCCGCTCATGGTCGTGCTGCATCGCAAGATCTGGCCGCCGTCGATGCTGCCATTGTTCAGCATCCTGATGCTATGCGGCTGGTGGTATCGCGAGCGCCGACTCGCGGCGTTTGGCTGGGGCCTTCTGGCCGTCCTGATCGGCCAGGTCCACATGGCGGGCTTCTTTCTTGCAGCCGGCTTCGCCGGTTGGGCACTGCTGTTCGATCGTCGGCGTGTCGCCTGGCTCGGCTGGATTTGTGGCTCGGCACTGGGTTCGCTGCCGATGCTGCCCTGGCTTTATCACATGGCCAGCGCACCGCGCAGCCAGGCAATTTCGCAGATCCGCTGGCACCATCTGTTTCAATGCACGTTCTGGATCCGGTGGATCACGGAGCCGATGGGCATCAGCGTGGCCTATTCGCTCGACCGCGACTTTCGGGACTTCTTGCGATACCCGTTGGTCCATGGCCAGTCCACCTACCTGATGGCGATCCTGCACGCGGTCATTGGCCTGACCCTGATCGCGGTCCTTGCGATGGCTCTCTGGCGGTGCCTGAAGCAGCGGCGCGAATTCACCCCGCAGGGGGTCGGACCCGAGTCGGCCACGGCATTCACGGTCAACGGCGCCTTGTGGGGTTTCGGCCTGCTGTTGACCCTCTCCCTCGTGCCCATTCATCGGCACTACCTGATGGTGGCGTTTCCGCTTGGTTTCGTCTGGCTGGCGAGACTGGTGCTGGGGCCGGGCAGCGATTGTGCGATGCCCTCACGGCGCGGCCGGCGACTGCTCCTGGCCGTGTGCGTGGTGCAACTGATCATCTCGGCAACATTCCTTGCTTACATTCACAACAGTCAACGCCGCATCGATGGCGATTACTGTTTTCCCTACCGCGCCCTGGGCGAGCAGGAATTTCGACTGATTGATGAGACGGTTGGCATTGGGAAGGCAAACTAATTCACCAATCCTATTTCAAGTGCGATTCGTCATGAACGTCTGTAGCCGCAGGCTGAAACCTGCGGAAGGGCGTCGCAGGTGCGGTACATTCACTCCGCAGGCTGAAGCCTGCGGCTACAAACACTCATGCGTTTCCCGTCTGTAGCCGCAGGCTTCAGCCTGCGGAATGGCGTCGCAGGTGCGGTACATTCACTCCGCAGGCTGAAGCCTGCGGCTACAGAATCGCTTGCCTAATTTCGCGGAGCAAGTATTCCGGTCGGCGCCCGCGTCTCAATCGCCGCGCAGAATGACGGCCGTTCCATTCCCCTTGGACTTGCAGGAACCTGTGCGATGCTGCTTCGTATTTCCGCGCTTTCGCTATTGCTTCTCGGTGCTGGTCGCGTGTTCGCGCAAGCACCCGATCCGGTCGATTCGGTAGAGCGTATCTTGCGCTTGCCATCTCATGATGTGGAGCAGCGCCGCCGCGACCTCACCGATGCCACCGAACCATTGCGCGGCTTGCGCGACCTACGCGTCGCTCTCCTTCTTCCGGAATGGCGCGACAGAGACGTCGACCCGGAGATTGCCGACGTCGATCGCGCCTTGCGCGCCGTGCTCATGCAACGCTTCGAGCAGCGCGTGCATCAGGGACTCGGGTGTAATGATCCGATGACGCAGATTGCCGTCGCCGACATGCTGGCGGACCTGGGCGCGTCGGCTCATGCCGTCGGCAACTCGCGTCCGCTGGCGAGCGGCTTCGGCTCCGCGCTGGCACGCCTGGCACAAAATGGAGAGCCCGTCGTCAGCGAGGCCGCCGTGCGAGCGTTGGGGCGCATTCACCCGGACGTCGGCACCGCCGTGCCTGCCCTGAGTCAACTGCTTCGTGCGGAGAATCTGAATCAGCGCCTGGCCGCGGCAAATGCGCTCGTGGCGCTGGTGCGGGTCGCCGCCCAGCTCGCCACAGGCAGTAAGAGCGCCACGGGGGTCGAGATCAGTCGGCAGGAACTGATTGCCCTGGGAATCGCTGTCGTGCCGTTGGCAGCGCAGGGGCTGGCCGACAAGAACTATGCTGTTCGTCGTAGTTGTATCGAGGCGATCGGCCGCACCGCCGCCGCGCTCAACCGGATGGTGCCGGACCCGCCCCTGATGATGGAAGATGCCGATCCCAAGGCCGAGGATGATGCCAAGCCTTTGATGCCGTTGATGATCGTCCTGCGGGATAGCGCACCGATGCTGGCCCGCGCACTGGCCGATCCGGATCGAACGGTGCGCGCTTACACACGGCGTACACTCGAAGTCCTGGCCGAGGTTCGTCAACGCTGGCAGCGCCGTGCCGACAACCCCGCGGACGATCCGCTGCTGGACGCGCTCCGGGCGACGCTCCCGGGGCTGTCCGCGGCGCTTGTCGACGCGGACCTTCAGGCCCGGCGGACGTCGTTGAACGTCCTGGAAGCGCTGGGCTCGGCTGCCGCCCCCGCATTGCCGGCGCTGGTCCAGGCCCTGGATGATTCCGACCGTTTCGTCCGCTGGGGCGCTGCCCGGGCGCTGGGCAAGCTCGTCGGTGAGCCAGCCAGCGCGGCGCTGCCCGGCCTGATTCGCCTGTTGAACGACGCCGATCTCGATCTGCGTCTGGCCTCTGCGACCACGCTGCAGCACTTCGGCCGCAATGCCGCCGGCGCCGTGCCCACACTGGTCCAGGTGGTGCAGGGGCGCAACGCCATTGAATTGCGCGTCGCCGCGATCCATGCGCTCGACGCCATCGGCCTGCCCCACGCCCAAGCCGCGCTTCCCGCGTTGATTGTCGCCATCGCCGATCCGGACGAACCGGTGCGCCTGGCAGCCATCGCGCTCATGGGCAAGATGGGCGCCGGCGCACACGATGCGGTGGACGCCCTTCGCCGTGCCCGCACGGATCGCAGTCCTCAAGTGCAGCAGGCCGCGAGTGCGGCATTGCTGCAGATCCTCCAGGCGGCCCCCGAAGGTCGCACCACATCGCCACGGTAACCGTGCGACTTCCAACGTCCGCTCATTCGTGCGTGTATTTCACCAGCCATGGGTCGCGCGTCTCTTTCTGCCATGCCTTGAGCCGTGTACGCAGGTCGGCCAGCACTTTCGTGGAATCGGGGTCGTTCGCGATGTTCTTCAGCTCGTTGGGGTCCTTCGCCACATCGTACAGTTCTTCGCGCGGCCGGCGCAGAAACGCCTCGAGGGATCGCTGTCCCAGCGACTTGTCGCCGCGTTTGAGAATGCCCTGCCAGGTGGTCGATTCGTACAGGTCCGAGGCGAAGGGAAACTCCAGGCCGTGCGCCAGGTTCAGGATGTACTTGTGGTCGCGCGTGCGAACCATTCGCATTGGGTAGTACATGGTGATCTCGTGACATTGATGGGAGCCGTAGACGACGTCCCAGCCTTTCGGCTTCTCCTCGTCCAGGATTGGCAAGAGCGAACGGCCCGGCAGCGGCACTGCGGCCTTGACCCCAGCCCAGTCCAGAAGCGTCGGCATCACGTCGACGAAGCTTGCCATCGCGGCGTTCTTGTGGCCGCGCTTCTTCTGCGCGGGCGACGAGACGATCAGCGGCAGATGCAAGCCGCTGTCGTAAAGAGTGGTCTTGGCTCCGGGAAACGGAATGCCGTTGTCGCTGAGGAAAAGCACCAGCGTATCGTCCGCGCGTCCCGTTTCCTTCAAGGTCTTGAGCATCAGCCCGACGCCGTGATCGAGCCGGCTCACCGACTGGTAGTACTGGGCCAGCTCCTCGCGAACCTCCGGTTGGTCTGGCAGGAAGTAGGGAAGCACGACGTCCTTGGGGTCGTACTTGATTTCCGGCACGCCCTTGTACGTCTTCTGATTGCCGAAATCGCGATGCGGATCGCTATAGCCCATGACGAGCAGAAACGGCTTGTCGCCGCTATCCGCGATGAACTGCCGTGCGCGGCGGGCCATCTCGGCAACATTGCGATTGCCATCGAGTCCCTTGGCATCCTCGAGGTCGAACGAGTAGACCGACTGCGGTTGAACGTGCAGCTTGCCGATGATCCCCGTGCGATACCCCGCGCCGCGCAGCTGCGCCGGCAAGCTTTTCACCGCTGTCAGCGTGTGCTGGTTATGGGCCGCATGAGCCAGTCCGTACTGCCCGCTGGTATGGGTGTGCAGTCCGGTCAGCAGAACGGCCCGGCTTGGGCTGCACGACGCCACAGTGGCAAAGGCGTGCGTGAAGCAGGTGCCGTTGGCCGCCAGGGAATCGATATTCGGAGTCTTGATCTGGGTGTTGCCATAACAGCCGCAATCGAGGCCCAGGTCATCGGCAATGAGCACGACGATGTTCCGCCGCGCCGTCTGCGCTGCTGCCGTCGCAGGAAACAGGCCAAGACCGAGCGTAACGACAATAAGGAGGCGGACAAACAAGGTCGGGTGCGCCGCATGCATGGCCTGAATACTCCGAAGAGGATATGGGAAAGCGCGGCCGCGTGTGTGGGAGCGCCGCCGTGAGGGACTGGCTGATTTTCATGGAAGCGGCCGGCCACACAAGTCAAAAGTGCCGCCCGCGGCAATGATGCCGGAACGAACGCGCCCCGGGGCATTTGCAGAGCGAATGTCTTCTGGAGCGCTCTTGCAGAGGTGCCGGGGCTCCCCTATAAATGTGCTACCATGCCGCACGGAGCGTGTGGCGGCGTGTTCCCCGATAGCTCAATGGTAGAGCGAGCGGCTGTTAACCGCTAGGTTCTAGGTTCGAGTCCTAGTCGGGGAGCTAAACGGACGGCTGTACAAACCACGCCGTCCTCGGTTAACGCAAAGGGGCTGCCTTCAGCCGGGAGGGTGGCCCCGTTTGGCGTTCTGGGAGGCTTCGGCGGGCTGGAAGCCTCCACGTCGCCCTCTCCCCGTTCCGTGTCGAAGTACCGGCGAACTTCGGGGAAGAGTTGAAGGGCGTAGACCCCGACCTTGCGGATGGCGTCGGTTTCCCGGAACTCGATGACTTCGATGTAGTGCTGAAGGATCTGCTGCTTCTCCCCATCTGGCACGTCACCGAGGAGGTCCCCGACCCCGGTCCAGGTTGCGAGGAACGCCGCCGCCGAAGTGGACTTGGCGTCAAGCGGTCGTTGACGGTCGGTTACCTGCTTCAACTCTGCGGACAAGCTCTTGTCCTCGGCTTCCAGACGGGTCAGTTCATCCTTGATGCTGGCGAATCCTCCCGCACCCCTGTCCTTCAGAACTTCCATCAGCCGACCGATGCTCGCCCGCGTCTGGGTGATTTGGCGGCGGAGAATGCTCTCCTGTTCTGCCAGTTCGCCTCGCTGGGACTCGACCCCGGCCAGAGCCTTCTCGACGATGACAGTCCGTGCCTCATCCCGATTCCCGACGTCCGTAATCCGTTCGATGACGGCAGCCTCCAGGTCGTCGGCCGGGATGCGGGGAGCTTGGCATGACGCCTTGTTGGCCTCGTGAACTTGTCGGGTACAGACGTAGTAGCGGTAGACCGAACTTCGCCCGTGGTAGGAAGCCCCGACCATGTGGCTCCCGCACTGACATCGGAGGAGGCCGGAGAGAAGGTAGAACTTCTTCCGGGGGATTCGGAAGTTCCGGCGGCGAGCGGTCGTCTCTTCGAGACGGGTGGCGACTCGCTCGAACTGCTCCTCGGTGATGATCCCCAGGTGTGCATCCCGGGTGACGAGACCACCCCACTTGATCCAGCCAATGTAGACAGGGTTCCGAAGAAGGCGGATGACCTGCTGCTTCTTGAACGGCTTCCCACCCCTTGTTCTCCCATCCCTGGTCTGGCTGACCGGGTACTTAATCCCCCGGCGATGGAGTTCGCGGATTACCGCCCCGGCCGAACCCATTTCCTCAAACAGGTTGAAGAGGAGGCGGACGAGTTTGGCTCCTTCCTCCTCGACGACAAGCCGCCCCTTACCACCCTCCGAGGAGACGTACCCCAGACAAGGGGAGCCGTTGCGGAGACCCCGCTCGGTCCTGTCCAGCATCACCTTCAAAGTGTTCTCGCGGATGTTCTCCCGTTCCAGTTCGGCGAAGGCTGCCGTCATTACCATGAAAAGACGCCCGTAGGGACTGCTCGTGTCGAACTTTTCACGGACCAGGTGCAGGGTGACACCGTGCTGCTCGAAGAAGTCCCACAGGTTGAGGAAGTCCCGGACGTTCCTGGAGATTCGGTCCAGTTTGGTGGCGACGACGGTGTTGATCTTCCCCTGCCGGACATCCTCTTTCAGCTGCTGGAGAACCGGTCGGTGTTTTTCGTCCTTCGCCGACCGCCCCGGTTCCCGGTATTCGACGGTACTCTCCAAGACCCATTCACTGAACTCACGTTGCGTTTCCAGAAACCGGTTGGTCATGTTCTGCTGGGCTTCGAGCGAGTCGCCGTCTCGGGCCTGCCGCAGGCTGGAGACCCGGTAGTACACGCCGACCTTTTTGACCAGGTCTTCGGATGACGCTTGCTTCTTTCTTTTCATCGTCAACTCCTTTTCGAGACCTGGCCTTGTGCCAGTTGACTGGCGAGTTGGGCAAGGATCCGTGCAACCACCTGGACCCGCTGCCGGGATCGTTGCTCAGTCGAGAGCGACGAAAGCGGGTGTGTTTTGTTCGGAGCCAAGGTCTCGCATACGATGAAGACGCTGCCTTTGGGCAGCACCTGCTGCCGCCTGGTGATACCGGAATGCTGCCGGCGAGTCGGTTTACGTCGGCGACGGTTGACCTTTGGAACTGACGGCGAGGAAACGCCGATCGTTTCGTTGCTCGGCTTATCGTCCCTATAGGCTTGACGCGCTGTTTTGGGCGTTTGCCTCTTCCTGCTTTCTGCCATGATGGCCCGTCCTTGATCCCGCGATTGCGGAAAAGGTCGGTGAGCCAAAGGCACAAGCAGGGAACGCTTGTGTTGTCATTGTCTATTCCAACGAGGTTCGGAATCGCACCACGGGTCGGCCCCCCCTGTTTGGGGCCCAAGGTGTCGCCACAAAGCGGACCGAAGGTGCGGTCAGGCTGCCGTTTCTAGAAAGGTTCCTTGGCCGATAGTTCATCCTGCTGACTTTCGAGTTCTCGCTTCATGTTGAAGCCTTCGGCGATGTTGACTTCGGTGACGATCTCCTGTGCTCCTCGGTTGAACGCCTCCATGTAAGTCATGAAGTACGAAAGGCAGTAGAGCGTGCCACGGCGAGCTTTTCGTCGAGCCCATGCTTTTCCGTCGGCCTCACCTTCTTCGGAAGCTCGTTGCACCCGTTCCTGACCTGTCGTGGGTTTTGGAGCAGTCTGCGGCCGTGGACTGTCCTGCGGCCGAAAAACACGGAGCACCGCCTCCTGGGTCTCCGGATTCAAGTTGACGATGGCTCATAGGATGGTTCTCCACTTTCAGTCGTTTGGGATGCGATCTCGGCTACAGGACAAGGTCCCCTGCCTCCGCCGCCTCAAAGAAGCCCTCGACAAACTGAGGGCGGCGGCGGACTGGAACCAACGCGGCCAGAGCCGGAAACGTCCGCTGAATCCAGGCCCAGAGATCGCGGCTGGTGTCGGCGGTTTGATCGATAGCCGTACTCCCAGCAACAACTGGAAACACGAGACCCGAGACAGCCTCCTCGTAATCTTCGACCAGTTCGGGGAGACGCCGGGCCAATTCATAGCCGGCCGACGCGTAACCGGTCCCTCGGGCGGCATCCCGACACGCTGCGTAAACGAAGGTCATGTCCATAACTGTCTCCTACTTGATTTTTCCCAGGAAACTGATAACCCAGATGGAAACGTCCGCCTCTGTGGAAACTTAGCCGATAATTTTCCCCAGTCAAGAACATTTTGGTGGAAAATTAGATAAGGTGTACGTATGTACGTGCGGTTCAGAATTGCCCAGCTGTTGCGTCAAAAGGAAGAGCGGGAGCGGAGGGTGATCACTTGGAAAGAGGTCGGCGAACAGACCGGCATCTCGACATCGGTCTTGTCGAACCTGGCCTCCCCCTCGCGGCAGGTGTTCACCAATACAAGATATGTTGCTTCGTTGATGGGTTACTTTGGCCTTCGAGATTTCAACGACCTACTGGTCCTGGAAAGCGATGAGCCAGAGGCTTCGCCCAATGAGTGACAGATAATCTGGTGCTATCCACCGGCCGCAGCGGCCTGCTCGAAGATCCAGCTGTGGGCTTGATCGGCGACCTTGGCGACGAGCGGCAAGTCGTTCCTGGCGAAATTTGTCGCCTGCTTCCATTCCTCGCCTTCTTTATAGAGGCGGTGAATCGTCACGTTGAAGAACGAACCGCTTCTTGTGACATTCTCCCAGATTGTCGCTTTAATCGTGCCCAACCGCACTTCGTGAGCCGGCTTCTGCTTATCCATCGATGATCCTCGGGTGAAGGTGCGAGCACTCCCTTCCATCTACCCGTCGAGCCTGACCGCCACGGGTGGGCCGGTCGTGTCCCGCTCCGAAGTGCCCACGACGGTGGATTTTGCTCCCTCGCTGCGGTACCCTGACTCCTTGATCGACAGGGCAAGGTGCCTTGTCGTGCTGTTGAGGAACAGAGTCTTGATGCTCAGGAACGGCCAACCTGGACGTCTAACGTCCTTGAAACTCCAGAACAGTGCCTTGACCACGCTCCCCGTACGGGGAGCGGCGGCCAGGGTACGTTCTGGAGTGCCCTTGGCCGGGCCCTGAGGAGCGTCCTTGCGTTCGTCGCTCCTCTTTTTTTGTTCCATGTTCGCAGTTCCAGATCTGGCCCGTGACTTTCGGCACCCGACGGCAGTCCAGATCGGACTCCAGGCTCTGACCCACCCTGGTCATCGAGCTTGGGTAGCCTGCATTCAGACCTTGCCGGTTGATCCCTGCAAACGCATCAACCGAAATAGATTCGTCTGCCCTGAATGACCTGAGCTAGGAGACTTCCATGCCCGCCGCGACGAGGATCCCCGTTACCGAACTCCGGTATCTTTACGGCTCGTTCGACCTGTTCTCGTCCCTGGAGTGCCACCGGGCGATGGTCGATGAGGCACGAAGGGACAGCAATCCGGGTGTCCTGGCAGGAATCTTTCAGCGGAGCGTGGAACGCTTCCACGAATACTCGAATGTGGACGAACCCTTCTACCCCGAGCGTCCGGGCCGAAAAGAACTGCCTGACCCGGCAGCAATCGACAGCATTGGAGGAACCTTGTCGCTGACGGCCTTACTCAAGGCAGCAGGTTCCGCCGAGGTGACGGGGAGTCCCGAACTGGGCTTTACCTACATCGACCGGGAACTGGTTCCGGCCCGAACGACCGGCAATGCGACCTTCGAGAACGACGAACGCTCCATTCGCGTGCGGCGTCTCGACTGGCTTCTGGCCAATAGCCGGGACAAGCTGCCCATCATTGCCGAGGTGAAGGTGGGCAACGACAAGAACCCGTTCTATGCCCTGGTGCAGCTCTTGATGTATGCGGCGGAACTGGCCACAGCTTCACAACTCGCTCGATTACGGCAGCACTACCCGGATCGCTTCGCCATTCCCCTCCCGAAAGACAGTGGAGCGGGTTCCACCGGTCCGGTCATGGACCTGTACATCGTCCTGAGCAACTACAACCCGAGGAGCGGTGTGCGACAAGAAATCCTGGAAGGGACGAGCCAGCTTGCTCAACAGCTCGTGGTCGAAAGAGGGGTGTCTGCCTACGTGCGAAGGATCGCCTGTCTGGATGCCACGTTTTCGGAAGACCAACGGCTTCGGTTCACAAAGCTGTTCTCGTACTCGGACATGTAGAAACCGCTCCAAGTGGCTCGTGCCGTTTTACATCGCAGCGTCCGGTGAGAGTTTACCTGGAGTCAACCGATGACCGACCCCTTATATGGCCTAACAGCGGAGGCTGGCCTTCATGTCCTCAAGGACCGCTGGTGTCAGAAGGCTTATCTGGAAACCCAGTGTGCGGAGTTGGCGAAGAATCTCGCCATCGCCCTGGACAAGACGGCATCGCCCGATCCGCGTCAGTCCTACTTCGGAGGGTCACGGGATGACCGGGTGGTCCGGCTTCGCGAGAGCCAGTGGGAACGGGGCCTGTGGCAATGGTCCAAACGGAACCAGGAAAATCTGGCCGGGTGTTGGCACTGCATCCTCGCTTACCAGGTGCCGCTGTTTTCCAAGCAAAAGAAGGAGGGGTGGGGTTACATCGACCTGCTCGGGATCGACGATGACGGGACTCTTGCGGTGCTTGAACTCAAGAAGGAACCTGGGCGAAGTACGGGCGACAGAACTACGAACAGCGAGAGCCCCCTTCGTATGGTCCTGGAAGCAGCTGCCTATGCTGCCGCCCTGCGGAAAAGCTGGAGTCCGTTTCGTTTCCAGTTGGCGGACTACCTTCGGAAAAACGCCTTTGACGAGGGGTTGATCTCTCGGCTTCCGCAGAAACTGACTCTCGTTCGGCTCGTCGGAGTCGCCCCGGCGGAGTACTGGATGGACTGGCTACCCGTCACACCGAAGGGCTTGACGGTTTCGGCAACGGCATGGGACGCGTTTCGTCATCTGCTCTCCGCCTTGGAACGAGCCCAACTCCCTACTACCTTCGTCAGCCTGGTTGGCGACCCAAGCCGACCGGCAACACTGAAAGCCCGTTGGTTAAAGGGATTTCCAGTGGGGTGAACGAACGCTTCCATGACGAACGAAGAACTCACAGGATCAGTCGAGAGCTGTGACGAAGTGCGGTCAAAGGAGCCTTGAAATGTCCAGTCTCGTGATTCCCCGTGAAGCCCCGGCCTCGGGAGGTATGGACCATGATGCCTGAACGGAAGAAGTGCTTGCTTCGGCTTCCACTCTCGGATTCGCAGCCCGCGTGGTTCCATGCCTCACCAAGGGGTGACGGCGAATTGCGGCTCCGTCGTATCCCACTCGATTTCAGGGGGCCGTTTCGTGACATGACTCCGGAAGCAATCGACCAAGAACACCCCGGCTGGAAGCAGTACACCTTGCGGGAAGTAGGGGAACTGATCAACCTGCCAGTGAGCAGCTTTCCGGTCGATGAACCGACCTCCTGGTTGCTCGTGGCCGAGCGGATGGAGAAGCGGATACAGCAGCAACCGACCAAGATCATCCCCGTTACGACTCTGCGGCGGTTTTATGGCTGGTTGCGGGATCGACCGATCAAAGTTGAGAAGGAGTTTCTTCACGCATCGCTCGCCGAACACTTCTTGCGTCACCCCGGAAAACTCGTTGACCTGTTCGTGACCAGCTGTGCGGAGTTCCAGCCGTACGACAACCGCAATGAGGGGTTTGTCGAGGGACGGGATGCGGAGCGATTCCTCGCTACGGAACGGGCTGGTACCGATCCGCTTGTGAAACAGTTTCAGGCCCAGTCTGTCGTGGTGGTGGTTAGCCCAGCCGGCGAGATTCGGCTTGGCTACGTGGACCGGGAGGTCGGTACTCGCCGATCTTCCAAGAACACGGGGCCTTGGCTATTTGCGGACGGTCGTCCGGCCACGGAGTCGGGGGCCGGTGGCATGGATCTGTTACTGGTCGCCCACGAGTTGGGACGGGAACCGTGTCCGGTGGTCGGCGAGATCAAAGTGCAAAGAGATGAAACGCCCTTTTTCGCCCTCATCCAAGTACTGACCTATGCAGCAGAGTTATGCACGCTTCACCAGATTGCCCGACTACGGCGGTCCTACCCGGCCTTCTCGGCACTGCTTGACAAACCTGGTGTTGAGCTTGTCCTGCTGTTCTCCGAGCTTCCCTTGGACTACGTGCCGATCCGGGCGACAACCCAGGCACTGGTCGCGGAGCTCTATCGAAGCCAACCCCGCTTCGGAAAGCTGGTCCGTCGGGTGGTGTTCCTGGACGGCAGCCTGCGTCCGGGTCGCCTTGAATGCACGTGTCTCGGGGTTCACTCTGCACCGTAGTCATCCCCAAGCCCACCTGTATAGCGGCTATCACGTGGAACCTGGGAGCGATTGCGTCCTCCTTTCCTTCTCACCAACAAGGGGGTTGATCATGAAACACGATGGTCGAACTGATTTCCGCCGGTGGTTTGAGGACTGTCTGCGGGGTCTCAAAGGAAAACGGCTCGAATGGCCGCAACTCTTGCGGCACGTCCTGGGGGAACGACTTCAGGACACCGTCGCCTCCGATATCTTCTACAAGGGAGAGGTCTTCATCGACCGAGACCTGCGGCCTGCCAAAGACGACCCTTCCCGGAGTTCAGAGAAGTTACTGGTCCGGCGATGGTATCGGACGATCCATGAACAGGGCGGCCTGCTTCGGCTCGGCTCCGAAGAGGTCTGGCCGATCTCCTGGGAGGTCCCGAACCAGGGGAAAGAGAAGTCGAACGCGGTGAAGAGCCGACGGGTTGATCTCCTTGGTCTCCGCCGGGACGGGGGCTTGGTGATCTTCGAGTGCAAGATCGGGACCAACAAGGACACA
>JAIEMG010000246.1 GCA_019752375.1 Gemmataceae bacterium
CCGCGCGGACGCCCCGGGCCGCACGAGCACTTTACGGCCCTGCAAGGTTGGGGTGCGTCCGCGCTAGTCCGCTTGACGCACCCTACAAAACTCGTCCCCAAGCCGGAGCTTGGGAACGCACGACCGAGAAGCTCCGGCTTCTCGGAACGTGGCGCTATGCAGGGAGCATCGATTCGCGCAAGTTTTGTAGGGTGCGTCAAGCGTACTCGCGCGGACGCACCGGGCCGCACGAGCACGTCACGTCCCTGCAAGGTTGCGGTGCGTCCGCGCGAGTACGCTTGACGCACCCTACAAAACTCGTTCCCAAGCCGGAGCTTGGGAACGAGGATACGCTCCCCGCTCTTTCTTCAGAATTCTCCAAAATCAGCGCGCGATCGGCGGTCCGGGCGGAGCATCTCTTTGCGGAGAGTGTGACATGGATCCAACCAAGCCGACGTCTTCTGCCCCCCAGCCACGGGCTGCCGGCGCATCGACGCTGGCTCCTGAAGCCCTTGCCGCCCTCTCGGACGACCAGCTCGTGGAGCGCTTCCGCAAGGACCGCTCGCCGGAGGTCTGCGCGCTCATCGGAGCGCGCCATGGGCAGATGATCTTCCGCACCTGCCTTCGGCGTCTGCCCAGCACCCACGATGCGGAAGACGCGACGCAGGCGGTGTTCTTGACCTTTGTGCAGCGGCCGGACCGGGTGAAGAGCCCGCTGGGCGCCTGGCTGCACGAAGTGGCGCGGCGAACGGTCCATAACATGCTTCGGGCGCGTGCCCGGCAGCAGCGGCGAGAGGAGGCAACCGTGCAGGCCAATCCCGTGGGCCGCTCCGAAGCGGCCGCCGACCTGCGCGAAGAACTGGACGCGGCACTCGCTCGCTTGCCCGCCAAGTTGCGCGGCGCCGTGATCGCGCGCTACCTGGAAGGCCAGTCGGTGGCCGACGCGGCCCGCGCGAGCAGCTGCGACCCTGGAACCTTTACTCGGCGCTGCACCCAGGCCCTCGATCGCTTGCGCGGCATCCTCGCCCAGCGCGGCACCGTCGTCGCCTCCACGGCATTGATCGCGTTCATGAGCCAGGAAGCCACCGCAGCCGCGCCGGCGGCGCTGTTCGGCACGGTGAAGGCCGTCATGGCCGGAACGGCCGTGGCCAGCGCTCCTGCGGCACTGCTGTCCAAGCAGGTCATCGGCGCCATGTTCTGGGCCAAGGCCAAGCTATTCGCCGTGGTCGTGGCGAGTATTGCCACGGTCGGCACGGCAGGCGTCGTCATTCCTCGGATCGTCGCTCCGTCGCGAGCGTCGACCACCAGGAACACGGCAGGTGCGAAAGAAGTCCTGCTTCGCTTCGATTTCGAGGACGGTAAGCTGCCCGCGGTCTTCACGGCCGGCAAGGTGTTGCCGGGACCGGAGCGGCCGGGCAATCGCTTCTGCCTGGGCGGCGAGCGCACGGTGTTGCTGGAGAAGAAAGACGGGTTGTCCATTTATTCCGATGACCTGTACCTGGTCTTCGACCTGTGGACGGACGCCCCGGTCAGCACGCTGGACCTGCACTTCTGGAACCAGACGCAACGGGGCAGCTTCGGCATCGAGCCGCTGCGCGTTGTCCGCGGTCAGTGGATGCAGGGGCTTGTCGTCCGGTTCGCCGATTTCCGGTTCGGCACCAACTCTCCGAAATGGGGGGATGTCATCAGCAACCTGTCGGTCCAGGCCGGCCAGGCCGACGGCAAGATCTACGTGGACAACCTGGAATTCGTCCGCACCACCGATCCGCGCTCGTTGAAGCAGTGATAGGGATCGCCCGACCGATTGAACCTGCCTCCGCCTCCCACCGATTGACGATTCCGACCCCGTGAGGTCTCTCATGATTACCATGCTCGGCACTCCGCGGCGATTCTGCGACGGCATCACGCGCCGGGAAACCCTCAAAGCCGGCGCCTTGTCGCTGCTCGGCGGCGGCTTCACCCTGGACAACCTGCTTCGTGCGGAGGAAGCACGGCCCGCCCCACGCCGCCCCGGCAAGGCGAAGAGCGTCATCCTGCTCTTCCTCGGCGGCGGAGCGGCCACCCAGGACATCTGGGACCTCAAACCGGGCGCGCCGGTCGGCATTCGCAGTGAATTCCAGCCGATCGCCACCAACGTGCCGGGCATTCAGATTTGCGAGCATCTGCCCAGGATGTCCCGCTGGATGCACAAGGCCGCTTTGATCCGGTCGGTCAATCACAAGGCCGGCTGCCACAATTTTCTGCCGGCCTACACCGGCCTGGAACTGCCCGGCTCCATCCATCCCAGCCCGAACGATCCGCCCAGCATGGGCTCGGTGTGCGAGTACCTTCGCCAGCAAGGCGCCCGACAAATCGACCACCGCTTGCCGGATTATGTTTACATGCCCTTCTACCTTGGCTGGGGCACCACGACCCGGCGCAGCGGCCCCTATGGCGGCTGCCTCGGCTCGCGCTACGACCCGCTGTTCACCGAATGCGAACCGCGTGGCGACAAAGGCGCGCGGGCGCGGGGCGGCTATTCACCGGTGCCGGTCCGAGGCCAGCCTTACCTGCCCAACAGCACCCTGATTCCCAGCGTGACCGTGGACCGACTGAACGCGCGGCGCAGCCTGTTGCAGCAGATCGACGAGCAGCTGGGGGCCGCGGAAGGGCAACAGGCGATGGCGGGACACGACCGCGCCCAGCAGCGCGCCTTCGGCGTGCTTACGTCCGCCGCCATGCGAGCGCCATTTGACCTGGACAAGGTCGATGCGAAGGAGCGGGACCGCTATGGCCGCACGCTGTTCGGCGAAAGCACGCTGATCGCCCGCCGGTGTGTGGAGGCCGGGGTCCGTTTCGTCAATGTCACATGGGATGGGATCGAGCGGGTCTACCTGGACGTCAATGCCTGGGACACGCACGACAACGGCTTTGCCACGCTGAAGGGCAACCACCTGCCGACCTTCGACCAGACCTGCTCCGCCTTGCTGGAAGACCTGGATCGGACCGGCCGACTGGACGAGACGCTCGTCGTGGTCATGAGCGAAATGGGCCGCACGCCCCGGATCGTGGCCCAGGGCGGCCGCGATCACTGGACCTACTGCTATTCCGCGCTGCTGATGGGTGCCGGCATCAAGGGCGGCACGGTGTGCGGTGCCTCGGACGCCCATGCAGCCTACGTCAAGGACCGTCCCGTCAGCCCCGCCGACATCTGTGCGAGCATCTACCACTGCCTGGGCATCGAGCCCGATCAGATGGTGATCGACCGCGCCGGCCGTCCGATCCCGGCAGTGGCTAACGGCAAACCGATCCGCGAGATCCTGGCTTGATCCGTTTTACTCTCGACGTGGACGATCATTGACTTGGCAATCGTCCAAGAATAAGTCTGTAGGACGGATTTCCAATCCGTCCGGCAAACATGGACGGATTGGAAATCCGTCCTACGAACCCACGAACTTATTCTTCGTGGCTACTTGGTTGGTGCGGCGCTACTACGCTTGCCGCGGCCGGGACGCCACTCCGGGGTGGCTGCCCGACGCCCGGATCGCCGGCAACGACAGGCCCAGCGATTGCAAGGTCATCGGCGAATTCTCGCCGAATTCGACGGCGACGACATGCTTGGGGTCCACGACCGTGAGGGTCTGCTTCGGGGTTTCTTCGCCGGTCGCCTGGCGGATCTTGTAATGCTGGATCAGCACCAGGGCGGTGCCGTCGCGCATGTAGCACGCGGAGTCGGCCACGATGCGGCCGCTAATCGTGCGCGGCGCGTAAACCTTGGCGCCGCCGCCTTGAATGCTGTCGGTGCCGACCGTTTGAATGGACGCTTCGGCGTCGAGTACGACCGTGCAGGGGCCTTGCCACTGCTGGTCTTGGCCGAAGAGTTTGGCCAATAACCCGGCATCCATTGAGCAATCCTCCGTTACGTCGACGCCGCCACACCAGCGCTGCGACAGGATCAGGGAACGGTTGACCGCCTCGCCAGGACTCGCAAACTTATCTTCGCTACAGATGCACGGGCGGAAACGCCTGTGTGGGCTCCCTTCATCAATTTACCACAACTGATCGTCAGTGGTCAATTTGCGGCGGCGATAAAGAACCGCTTTCCGTCAGCGAACCATCTGTTGGCGCCCTCTCCATCACGGCCATCCGAAAGAGTGCACAGAAAAGTCCGCGTTCTATTTCCCTTTTCGCGCGCGGTTTTTCGTCGCCCTCGTTACCGGGCTCTGAGCGCGGTAACGAGGGAAGCGTGCACAGAAAAGTAAGCGTTCTATTTCCCTTTTCGCGCGAGGTTTTTTATGCTGAAGGGCCGACTTGCTCCCTTCAGGATGTCAGGGGGACCTGCAATGCGTCCATTTGCCCTGGGATTGATCGCAACCGCGCTGCTGGGCGGCACCCCCGCCGTTGCAGCGCCGATCGACAATTTCGTCGCCATCGAAGACGAACTGCTTTGCAAGACTGCCGGCGTCGGCGTCGATGGTCCCGCCTTGCTGGACTTCCTGCGCCAGCGCACGCCGAACCCCGCGCTGTGTCAGCAGATTGGCACATTGATCCAGAAGCTCGACGACAACCGTTTTGACGCGCGGCAAGCGGCGAGCCAGCAACTGATTGCTCACGGCACCGTGGCGCTGCCCCAATTGCGAACCGCGCTGGTCGGTGCGAGCCTGGAAACGACGCGGCGGGCCGAGAAGTGCATTCAGGAGATCGAACGCACGATCGTACCCGGCCTCAGCGCCGCCGCGGTGCATTTGGTCACCGCACGCAAGCCCGAGGGAGCGGTCGAGGCGCTGTTCGCCTATCTGCCTTACGCCGATGATTCGACCGTCGAGGAAGAAGTGCTGGGCGCGCTCCTGGTCCTGGGTGTGCGCGATGGCCGGCCCGATCCGCTCTTGACCGCAGCGCTCAAGGATCGCGTGCCCGCGCGCCGCGCGGCTGCGGCGCTGGTCGTGGGTCGTTACGGCACGGTCGAGGAGCAGAAGGAGGTGTTTCGCCTGCTGGCCGACGGCGATTCGCGCGTCTGTTTCCGCGCTGCACAGGGGCTGATTGCCGCACGGGATAAACAAGCCGTCGCGGCCCTGGTATCGCTCTTGAGCGGAGCGCCGATCGACCTGGCGGTGCAGGCGGAAGACTTGCTGGGGCGCGTGGCCGGCGACAAGGCGCCGTCGGCGACGTTGACCGACGCGACCGCTGCCGTGCGCAAGAAATGTCGCGACGCCTGGGACATGTGGTGGAAGGCCAACGAAGGCAAGATCGACCTGGCGAAGGCGGACGTGGACCTGTTGTCGGAAAGCACCCCGCAGCGCGTCCGCGAGCTGGCGCGCCGTTTCAAGGACGCGCTGGTCAAGGGCGACTCCGCGACGCTCCAGCGCCTCAGCGACGCTCCCTTTTACTGGTTCCACATCGACAACTCGGCGACCCGCGAACAATTGATGAAGTTCTGGACCGAAAAGCCAACCGGCGGCCTCGAACGCCTGGACGAGGCCACTTACACGTTCAAGAATGTGGTGTCCGTGGAAGAGTTCACCAAGGTCGGCAGCCAGGAGGCGAAGGATTTCTTGTCGAAGTTCCGCAAGGACACGATTCGTGTGGTGTTCGTGGACGTGATCGCCCCCGGCGGCGACGACGAGATGAAGGTTGCCGCCCTGGTTCGCATCGGCGCCCAGCCCCGCATCATCGGCGTCAGCCTGGTGTCCTCCAGGAAGCGCAATTAAGTCTACAGAGCTCTTCGTGGAAATGACGAATGACGAAGCCCGAATGACGAATCAAGGACCAATTCCCAATGCCCAATGATCGAGTCACCTCCCCATTCATTGGAGCTTCGTCATTGGTCCTTGATTCGTCATTCGGGCTTCGTCATTCGTCATTTCTCCAGATCCTTATTAGGAGGGTCGCCCTCATGATCGCACGCCACGCCTCCTGCATCCTCTTCTCGTTCTTCCTCCTGGCCGGCACGGCACGGGCGGATGACGTCTTCCTCAACGTCGAGGCCATCGCCGACGAGGACCTGTGCAAATCCGCCGGCCTTGGCGTGGACGGCCCATCCCTGCTCGACTTCTTCCGCAAGCGCACTCCCTCCGAAGCCGACCTGAAACGCGTCGGCGTGCTGATCGAGCAGCTGGATAGCGTCGTGTTCAAGGTCCGCCAGGACGCCAGCGACAAGCTCGTCGCGATCGGACCGCCGGCGCTGGCGCAATTGAAGAAGGCCGCGGTCGGGAACAGTCTGGAAATGGCGCAGCGTGCCGAGAAGTGCATCGAGATCATCGAACGCGCCACGGCCCAGGGCATCCCGGCCGCGGCGGCCCGGCTACTCCGGTTTCGCAAGCCCGATGCCGCCTGCGCCGTCCTGCTCGCGTACTTGCCCTTTGCCGAAGATGAAGACATCGAGGAAGCCGTGCTGACCGCGCTGATGGTGGTCGGCGTACACGACGGCAAGGTGGACGCGGCATTGACCGCGGCGCTGACGGACAAGGCGGCGTTGCCACGCGCCGCCGCCGCACTGGTGCTGGGGCGTTCCGGAAGCGTGGAACAGCGAACGGAGATGCGCAAGCGGCTCGCGGACCCGGAAGTGCGCGTACGACTCCGCGCGGCCCAGGGCCTCACCGGCGGCCGCGATTCCGGCGGTGTTGCGACGCTGGCAGCACTGCTGACCGACGCTCCGCTGCCCCTGGCCGTGCATGCCGAGGATTTGCTGATGCGCGTGGCGGGCGAGGACGCCAAGCTGCCGCCGCTGGGCGACAGCGACGAATCGCGCAAGAAATGCCGCGCTGCCTGGGAAGACTGGTGGAAGGAGCACGAAAAAAAGGTCGACCTGGCGAAAGCCGACGTCCATCAGCCGCTGACCAGCGCCGCGCGGCGAGCGCGGGTTACATCGACGCGTTACGTGGCAGCGCTCATCAAGGCCGACGTGGCCACTGCGATGAAGCTGAGCGAGCTGCCGTTCTGCCTGGCCGGCATCCTCACGCTGACCAAGGCGGAAGAGCTGGAGAACATCTATAAGTCGGCCCGCCAGCCCGAGCAGCTGCGGACGCTGCTGGTCGAACGCGTGGTGCCGCTGGACGAGTACGCGCGCGGCTGCGAGGAGAAGATGAAGGAGTTCCTGGACACGCAGAAGAAGAACGAAGTGCGGGCCGTCTACGTCAGCACCAAGGAAGGCAAGGAAGTCGATCGCTGCGTGCTGATCGTGCGCATCGCCGGCAGCCAGCCCAAGGTCATCGGCATCGGCGAGTATCCGGGAAAGAAAAAGTAGGGGGCGTCAAGCGTACTCGCGCGGACGCACCGGTCCCGCGCGATAGCAGTACGCCTCAACCTCGTGACCGGGCTCTGCCCGGTCACGCACTGCCCCCAGGCTCTGCCTGGCGAATGTACCGAACGCAGGAATGATATCCCGCATCTGCGCGGGGCCGCGAGGCAGAGCCTCGCCGGCAGTGCGTGACCGGGTAGAGCCCGCTAACGAGGGTCTAGGAGCATTGTGCGTCAAATTCATCTACTCCTGATCGGCTTCGTCTGCGGGATGCCAAACGGCTTCGCGCAGACGCCCGACAATTCGGGTCAGGGGTTTCTTGACCGCGCCACCCTTTCCGACCGGAGCGCATCGCCCGCGGTCGCTGAACAGGTCGCCGACGAGCAGCTCCTCAAGAGCGCCGGCCTGCCCACGGACGGCCCACGCCTGCTCGAGTTCTTCCGCAAGCGCACCCTGACCCACTTTGTTTTCCAACGCGACCCCAAGACCGGCAAGCGCACCGTCGAAGCGCGCGGCGCCGAGCAGGAACGGCTGAGCGCGCTGATCCGCCGGATGCGCGATACGGACTTTGCCAAACGCGAGAAGGCCAGTGCGGAGTTGATCGCGGTCGGCGGGCCAGCGCTGCCGCCGTTGCTCAAGGCAATGGCAGACGCCGATCCGGAAGTCCAGCGCCGTGCCGAGAAGTGCAGCCACGCGATCGAACGCATCAACGGCACCGTCTTGCCCGCCGCGGTCCGCGTCCTCAAGGCGCGCAAGCCCGACGGCGCCTGTGCCGTGTTGCTTGGCTTCCTGCCTTTCGCGGGTGACGAACCACTGGAAGAGGAGATCATCGTCGCACTCCAGGGTCTGGCCGTGCGCGACGGCAAGGCCGACGCTGGACTGGTGGCGGGCCTTCGTTCCAACGACGTCGAACGTCGTGCAGCCGCGGCCGTGGTGGTCGGCCAGCTGGGCGACGGCGATCAGCGCTCGCTGGTGCGTAAGCTGCTGACCGATGCCGATGCCAAGGTGCGCCTGCGCGCCGCCCAGGGACTGATCGCCGGCCGCGACCTGAGTGCGGTGCCGACGCTGCTCGCCTTGCTCGCCGATGGCCCGATCGACCTGGCCCGGCAGGCGGAAGAGTCGCTGGGACGGCTGGCGGGCGATCGGGCGCCGGTCGTGGCTCTGGACGAAACCGAGGCCATGCGCCGCCGCAGCCGCGATGCCTGGACGACCTGGTGGCGGTCCAACGGCGAAAGACTGGAAGTCAGTCGAGCGGGCGGCGACATTCTGTCCTTCAACACGACGCGCCGGGCACGCGACGCGGCTCAGCGTTTCATTGCGGCCTACATCAAGGGGGACACGGAGAGCCTCATCCGTCAGAGCGAGCTGCCGTTCCACGATTTCTCCAATGGCATCATCCTGCGCACCCCCGAGCGTCTGCGGCGCATGTTCGACAACGTGGGCGGCGTGCCGGAGGGCCAGCCGATGCCGACGTTCACGCTCCGGCGCATTGCCGGCGTCAACGAGTATGCCAGGGAAGTGTTCAACGCCAACCGCGACCAGAAAACGGTGCTCAGCCGTTTGCGCAAGCCCGACGTCCGCGTCGTCTACGTGCGCGTGGAAGACGACGGCGTCGCGATGAACGGCGTTCTTTTCGTCCGGGTCAACGGCACGCAAGCGCGAGTGATCGGGACTGGGCCAGACGCCTCCGATTGAAGGACGATTCATGCCATTCACCCGGGCCGCCGCTCTCGCCGAAGTCCCGCCGGGCAAGCCGAAGCAAGTGACGCTCGACGGCCGAACGATCGCGCTCTTCAACGTCCACGGCACCATTTACGCCATCGACGACGCCTGCCCGCACCGGGGCGCCCCGCTCTCGCAGGGACCGATGGTGGGCACCGAAGTGCTCTGCCCCTGGCACATGGCTCGCTTCGACGTGACGACCGGCAAGTACTTGACCCCGCCGGCGCGCAGCGACGTGACCTCCTACAAGGTGCAGATCGTGGGTGACGAGATTCAGGTGGATGTGTGAGTGATTGGGAGCCCACGAGCTATACTACAGGCGGGCGAATTTGATACCTGGCAAGGTGGGCCAGACACTCTTGTCTGGCCGGCCAGACAAGAGTGTCTGGCCCACCGAACACAACCATTCTCTACCGGGCGAAGTATAACAGCTCGTGGCACCCTCCGCCCGACTCCCACTCAGTTCACGACCTGGCAGCGCCAGACCGGCACGTGGGGCGGGAGCTTGGCGTTGTAGTACGCTTCCTCGCCGAGCAGGTCGCGGAGGCGCTTCAAGGCTTGGCGGCGCACGGTCACGTAGTAGTATTCGCAGCGCGCGTCGCGCACCGTGTCCCAGATATGGTAGAGGTGATCGGTTTCCTGCAGGGCGCCGCGCAGCTCCCAGCAGCGCGACGGTTCGCCGGGCTGGCGTACGTCGATGTGCTGGCGGAAGGCGCGGTTGAACGCGAGCAGGTCGTTGATGGACGTCCGATCCGGAAACCGCTGACCATCGCACAGCGAAGGCGCGTCGTCGAGTTCCTGGTAGCGGCGACGCAGCAAGGCCAGGTCCGAGGAGAAGTCTTCCGGGCGCGCCAGCACGTACCGCACTTCGCGCGGGTCGAGGATCTCCCAGTTGATCGCCAGGGTTTGTAACGGCAGACGAACAGCCGTGTACAGCTCCGGGCTGGCAGCCTTGGGATCTTCCGGCTGGATCAGCAGGGCGGCGGCCAGCAGGTATTCGCATGCAAACATTGCCGCTCTCCTTCGCGAAACGGCGCGGCGCGCAGGGAGGACGTGCGCGGCGCACGGCAGCGTGGGTCTGTCTGTTCCAATGAAATTGCGGGTGATCCCCAGGGAAGAGACCGTCAGGCCCCTGGGGGAGACGCTCGCGAGAGAGGACCGGAAACGAATGGGGGAACGTCCTTGTTTCCCTCTCTCCTGGTCAGCTCATCATCCGTGTGAGCTTGTTCCGGCGATCCGACGAGGGCAACGCATGGCAGCGCCCTCATCGTGCCAACTCGGCCGCAAACATTCAAGCGCGGTTTTCGGCGACTGCCTTGTCCGCGGCCGTGCCTCTCTCGCCTATCCAGAAATGCACATCGCGTGCCAATGGTGGAATGCGGTTCGGTCCGCGGGCGGCGGTTTTCCGGACCGCCGTGCAGCCTCCTGTCGGTCGGTTGAACCCATCACCGGGTAAGCGTTTGAGAAATGCTTCATGGGTCCGAAGCGCCGCGGCAAATGGCAGCGAAAGGGCGAGCCGTTGTGAATGGGGCAGGACAGTTCGCCCAGGAAGCCTGCCGTTTTTCTGTGCAACCGTCGTTGCCCCTGCCTGGATTGATGCAGTACGCCCTCCGTACACCGACCGGCGCGCAATTCCCCCCATCCACGCACGGACGAGCGGCCCGAAATTTATATGCTTACGGTAATTGGATTACCGTGGAGCACGGAGGCTGTTCCATTCCCGTTCGCCGGCGCGGCACGCGCGGAGGGCATTGTGGAGCTACGGTTGCTCGCCCCCGGACAGGCCCCTCCGGACGAGGGCGGCGAACTCCTGTCGTGTGCGTACACTCCCGACGGCGCATTTGTGCTGTCCGGTGGTTGGGACGGGTGCCTGCGCCTGTGGGAGTCTGCCTTCGGCTCCCACGTCACTGCCTTTCGCGTCAGTGACAAGCCGGTCGGCGCCTGCGCCGTCTCGGCCGATGGCAAGACGCTGGTCTCCGGTTCGCTCGACGGCATGATCGGTATGTGGGACGCGCTGACGCATCAGCCCAAGTTCAAGTTCCTGGCGCACACCCGTCCCATTTCCGCCATCTTGTTCGGCAGCGACGGCCAATCCTTGGCGACCGCCAGCTGGGACGGCACGATCATGCTCTGGAAGGCGATCCGCGAACGCGACGGCCGCGTCCTGAGCGGACACAAGGACATCGTGTCCGGGTGTGCCTTCACGCCGGACGGCCAGCTCCTTGTCTCCTGGTCGCACGATCACATGGTGCGCGTCTGGGACGTGGCCTCGGCGCGGCAGCGGATGGAATTGCCCGGTCACGCGGATCGACTGCACGCCGGCGGCGTCTCGCCCGACGGACACTGGGTCGCCTCGGCCAGCCGCGACGGCGCGCTCAAGCTCTGGGACATCCAGGGGGGACGCGGCAGCGTCGCCAGCGTCACGGTGCATGGCACGCCTTGCGCCTGCCTGTTCCTGCTCGACGGCGAATCTCTGGCCATCGTCACGGACCTCGGCCACGTGACGCTGCACTCGCTGCCGGACCTGGAGCAGCATCAAGACCTGTCCGTCGGCGAAGCGATCCACTGCGCGGAGCTGGCGCCCACGGGCGGTCAGATTGCTCTGGGGTGCAACGATGGCCGGGTGCGTTTCGTCGGCATCGAGGGCTTCGACACCCTCCCGTTGTGCGTGACCGCGAAGCAGACGACGCAACGGACGCAGACGACCGTACAGAAGTTGTTTGGCCGCAGCCAGCTCGTGTTCAAGTACCAGAGCATGTGCCCCGTGTGCCGACATACATTCGAACTGCCCGAGGGCAAGGCGGGCCAGACCGCGGCCTGTCCGAACTGTCGCCGCAAGCTGAGGGTCGGCGCTGTCGCCCGACAGACGCGTGACGTATGACGTCGCCCCGAAACCTCCGAGACTGAATTCATGGCGTTACGTTACTTCATCACCGGCGCCACCGGGTTTGTCGGCAGTCATCTCGCGGAAGCCTGCGTGAAACGCGGCGACGCCGTCGTCGCGCTGGCGCGCACCGGCAGCGACACCGCCCTGCTGGAAAAACTCGGCGCCACCATTCATCGCGGCGACCTGACCGAAGCCGACGCGGTCCGGAAGGCAGTCGAAGGCGCCGACGTCATCGTCCACTGTGCAGCCAAGGTCGGCGACTGGGGACCGGTGGCGGAGTATCGCACGGTCAACGTCGACGGACTGCGCCACCTGCTCGAAGCCTGTCGCGGCAAGACGCTGCAGCGGTTCGTCCACCTGAGCAGCCTCGGCGTCTATGCGGCCCGGCATCACCACGGCACCGACGAGTCGGAGCCGTTGCCGGCCAACCACATGGACGGCTACACGCAAAGCAAGGTCGAGGCGGAACAGCTGGCGCTCGGCTATCAACGCCATTTCCAGGTGCCGGTCGTGGTGCTGCGGCCCGGATTCATCTACGGCCCGCGCGACCGCACCGTGATCCCGCGGCTGGTCGAGACGATTCGCAGCGGTCAGTTTCGCTGGCTCGGCGGCGGCAAGAAGGCGCTCAACAGCATCTACGTCGGCAACCTGGTCGATGCGATCTTCCTGGCCGTCGAGAAGCCAGGCGCGATTGGCCAGGTCTTCAACCTGACCGACGGCGAATTCGTGTCGAAACGCCGATTCATCGAATCGCTGGTGACCGGCCTGGACCTGCCGACGCCGAAGCCGGTGGGGCTACCCCTCTGGCTGGCACGCATCGTCGCCTGGGGCATGGAGCGTAAGGCCCGGCGCAAGGGTGCGGCCAAGGCGCCGCGGCTGACGCAGGCCCGCCTCAAGTTCCTGGGCTTGAACCTGGATTTCAGCATCGAGAAGGCGAAACGCGAGCTGGGCTATCAGCCGCGCGTCAACTTCGACAAGGGGATGCAGGAGACCATCGCGTATTACAAGAGTGTTTCGGTTTAGTTCACGACCGGGCGAGCGTCGAGGCGTTCGCCCGACGTGTTTGGC
>JAIEMG010000329.1 GCA_019752375.1 Gemmataceae bacterium
CGACGTTCCGTTACCGGGCAGCTGCCTAACAGCTGGCCAAACCCGAAAAACCCGAAGGTTCTTTCCGGATAGTCTCTGAGCGGTATTCAACTCGCCGCGCATGGCGTGGGTGCGCTTTGCCGGCGACGAGACGGCCGCCTGGCCGGTCCCGATCAATTCCTGGCGCATGACGGAAACTTCCGGCGGCGCCTGAATACCCAGCCGGATCGTATTGCCTTTGATTTGGAGGACTTCGACCGAGATGCCCAGGGAGGGGAAAACGATACGCTGCTCCGGACGGCGCGACAGCACGAGCATGGATGGTCTCCTTACAAGCAATCGCCACGGTGCACCGCAACAAGGGTGCAGCCGAGACGCCCCAACCGTGAGGTAGGCCCAACAAAATGCGATTCTGGTTGTCGCGGCCACCCCTCCGGGGTGTTGCCCGTAGTTCCATCCTGGGACGCCGCAATGTCGGCGTGTAACTTTTACAAAAGCTCGGGATTTCGATCAATACCGATTTTCGTGTCTCCGCGACGGATTCTCGAGCCCGACGCGTCAGCAAGGGTAGCGCGGAAAACCCTTGCTGGCGCGTCGGGCTCGTGAAGAAGGGGCATCGTGCGTGGAGTTCCTGAAAGGGGCTATTAGCGCGGCCGAATTTGCAGCCCCGGCACGGCCTTCTTTAGCCCGTCGATGCCTGCATTGGTCACGGCGGACAAGGCAACGTCCACGTGCCTCAGGTGCTTGAGGGCCGCGAGCTCCTTCAGCCCGGCGTCCGTCACTTTCGTGGAAAACAGGTTCAGGTCCTCGAGATCCTGTAATGCCGCCAGCAGCTTCAATTCGGTGTCGGTCACGGGTGTGTCGCTCAGTTTCAGGCGGCGCAGTTCCGGGAGCGACGCCACGGACTTCAGCCCGACTTCGTCCAGCATGGTGCCGTTGAGGTTGAGATCGCGCAGAGCCGTCAGTGCCTCCAGTCCAGCGCCCGAAATTCGAGTCGAGTCCAGCGTCAGCGATTGCAGATGCGCGAGCGCTGCCAGGGCCTTGACGCCCTGGTCCGTGACCGCGGTGTGGTCCAGATCCAACGTGCGAAGCTGCTTCAGCCGAGCCAGTTCCTTCAGGCTGTCGTCTGTCACGGCGGAGTGCGCCAGGAGCAGGTGCTGTAGTTGGGACAGTGAACCAAGCTCTTTGAAGTCCGCGCTTCGCAGCGATTCGTTGTAGAACAATTCCAGCTTCTGGAGCTTTGGCAGCGCGGCCAGCTCCTTGATGCCCTTGCCCGTCACCTTGTCGCCGCTGAGGTGCAAGGAGCGAAGGGTCTTGAGCGCGGCCAGGTGCTTCACGCCCGCGTCCGTCACGGGGCTGCCGACGAGGCTCACGCGCTGGAGGTCCTTGAACACGGCCAGGTGCTTGAGGCCGGCGTCGGTTACCTTCGTGCCACCCA
Source organism: Gemmataceae bacterium (assembly GCA_019752375.1). Taxonomy (GTDB): domain Bacteria; phylum Planctomycetota; class Planctomycetia; order Gemmatales; family Gemmataceae; genus JAIEMG01. The sequence goes on from JAIEMG010000329.1 coordinate 1,418, forward strand.
GGTACAGCGATTGAAGTTGCTTACAGGCAGTCAGTGATTTGATCCCGGCATCGGTGACTTCGCGGTTGTAGCCAATGTGCACGTCCTGGAGCTGCGGGAGCGCGGCCAGGTCCTTCAGGTTCGCGTCGTTGACCAGGCTTGGTGCATGGTCGGCCAGCCCCGCGGAAAGGTGAAGCACCCGGAGCCTGGTCAGCGGCGCCAGTTCCTTCAAGTCCGAGGGTGGCAACGCTGTACCGTTCAGGTCCAGGGCTTCGAGTTGCTTGACGGCAGCCAGGTTCTTGAGACCTTCGACCGAGATGGCCTTACTGTGCAAGGTCAGCATCCGCAGGCCCGGCAGCGCCGACAGCCCTTTCAGACCTGCGTCGGTCACATTGCTGCGGTGGAGGTGGAGTGCCTGCAGTTGCTTGAAGCGCGACAGCTCCTTCACGCGATCGTCGGTCACCCAGTGGATGAACATGAGATCCAGCGCGAAGGGCGTCTCCGGTGCAGGCAGCTTCGTCAGCACTCCCTCCTGGAGTCCCTCGGGAAACGTGGGTACGCGCGGCTTGGGCGGCCAGAGACGGAAGGCGGGGATCTCGCCTGGCTCTCCCTTGGCTCCGTAGCGAAAGTTCCAGAAGCGATCCGGCCCGGAGCTGAGCCAGCCCACCTCCGCCCCGGCCTGTTGCCATGCCTGGACGACGTCCGCCGGCAGTGGCTTGGGAGCCGCATCCTCTGCTTTCGCGCTCGGAAGTACAGACAGGAGCACGACCAAGCCCACTTGCTGCTTCAAGAACCGCATGGACACGCTCCGAATGCAAGAAGAGTTGTTTGGGGACGTGGGATCGGAGAGTGGCGCAGGCGTTTAGAAGTCCGCGGATCCCGGCATCACGATCATTGTGGTGCTGCACGGATGCCCTGTCAAGAAAGCGGCACGCCACCGAGTCCCGGCTGCTTCCATAGAAATACTGCAACGGAACGGGACGGCGCACCAACGTGTCGGGACCATTCCGCACATCCTCTCCGAGGTACTCATGGCAGCCGACAAATCACCGTGGATTGCGGACGTGGCGGAAGCCGACTTCGAGCGCGAAGTGATCGAACGCTCGCGCGAGCAGCCGGTCGTGATCGATTTCTGGGCGCCCTGGTGTGCGCCCTGTCGGTTGCTTGGTCCGGTGCTGGAGAAGTTAGTTGCCGAGCGCGACGGCGCTGTGCGACTGGCCAAGATCAATGTGGACGAGGCGCAAAACCTGGCCGTGGAGTTCGCCATCGAAGGGATCCCGGCCGTCAAGGCCATGCGCGACGGCAAGGTCATCCTCGAGTTCGTCGGCGTGTTGCCCGAGGGGCAGTTACGTCAGTTCCTCGATCGCCTGGTTCCTTCCGAGGCGGACAAGCAGGCCAAGCAGGCCGCGGAACTGGAAGCCACCAACCCCGCGGAGGCCGAAAAACTCTACCGCCAGGCCCTCGAAAAGGAGCCCAGTCAGCCCGCGGCCCTGCTCGGCCTGGCACGCGCGCTCCTGGCGCGCGGGCAAGAGGCCGAAGCGGAGACGTTGCTGGAACGCGTCACGTCGCGCGAGGACCATGCGGAAGTCGAGCGGCTACGCGCCATTCTTGCCCTGAAGGAGGCGGCTCGCGAGTTCGGCGACGAGGCGGCGCTGCGCCAACGGCTTCAGAAAGAGCCGAGCAATGCACAAGTGCAGTACGAACTTGGCTGTGTCGTGGCGGCGGCGGGCCGGTACAAGGAGGCGCTCGATCAGCTGCTGACGGCCGGGCAGAACGACAAGAAGCTGGCCGGAACGAAGGTGAAGGAAGCGATGGTCCGGGTCTTCCACGTCATTGGCGTCCGCAGCGACCTGGCCGACGAGTACCGCGACAAGCTGACGCGCATCCTGTACTGACATCCTGCTGTCAGTTTCGTTCGTCGTTCCGCCTTCAAGCGGTCTTCGGGAAGACCGCTTGAAGGCGGAACGACGAACAACGCCCCAGTCACTTCATCCATTCCATCGCCAGAGCGTTCATGCGTTCCAGCTGCGGCGTCGGTTCCAGCGGTCCTTCGTATTCCAGGGACACCAAGCCGCGGAACTTGGCGTCGCGCAGCATGTCGTAGCAGCGCTTCAGGTCGAAGTCCTTGTGCTCGCCCTTGTCGCCCAGGCCGTGAAACTTGGCGCTGACAATGCGCTTACAGTGCTTCAGCATGATCTCCATACCGCTCCAGCGTTCCTCGCTCTTGAACAGGCCAAAATCGGGACACGAGCTGATGTTGTCGCCCACTGCTTCGATGATCCGCGCTACGTTCCTTGGATCCGCCGACAGGCCGAAGTGATTCTCGATGACAATCTCCACGCCGCGTTCTTTCGCGAACTTCGCCAGCCGCTTGTAGACGTCGATCGTGATCTGGAGGTCCCAGTCCTTCGCTTCCGGCGTGCCGGTGTTGACGCGCATGGTCGGGATTCCCAGTTTCTGGGCCACACCAACCAGCTGCTCGAACGTCTTCACGTCGGCCTCGCGCTTGTCCTTGTCGGCCCGAGCGAGGTTCACCCCTTTGAAGTTGTCGCTCAGGTGAATGAGCTTGCACTTCTGCTCTTTCGCGAAGCCGCTCAACTCTTCCAGGTAGGCGGGCTCGAAGGAAGCGAGGTGTGCCGAGGAGATTTCAAATGCGGTGATGCCGAGCTTGTCCTTGGCCCGGCGCACCACGTTCTGGAGCTTCCAATCCTCGAGTGTGAACTTGGGCTGCCCGTAGCGCGTGTTGGGAAAGTAATTGTGAAACGACCAGGTCGACACGCTGATTGGCGCGAACGTCTCCGCAGCCCGAAGGAACGCCGGCGCGAACAGACCCACGGCGCCGGCGAGCACCGAGCGGTTGAAGTCACGGCGGGTGAACAGCGACATGCGGACCTCCATCGACACGAAAGACGAAACGCGAGGACAGTTTAATTCTACAACGCTACTTCACGCTCCCGCGTTGGAGCAATGACGAATGAATGACGAAATCCGAATGACGAATCAATCACCAATGACGAAGCTCCAACGGTTGTCTTCGGCGCCTGGCCTCTTGGTCATTGGGGTTTGGTCATTGATTCGTCATTCGGGCTTCGTCATTCGTCATTTCGTGGCAGCGTAGCCTAGTAGAATTTGCACGCCGTGCCCGCCGTTGCCAGCCTGCCGGCGTGCGGTTACACTGCCACACCATGCAAGAGAGACCTGAGGTTCCGGCAGAACTGCCTGCAAACCCGCCATCACACCTCGACCGCTGGTTCCAGCTCAGCGAGCGCGGCAGCAACGTGCGCACCGAGCTGCTCGGGGGCGTCACGACTTTTGCCGCGATGGCGTACATCATCGTCGTCAACCCGGCCATCCTGGGCCATGACCGTCCGGAGATCATCGGCCCCTTGACCGTGGCCACGATCCTTGCGGCGGTGTTCGGCTCATTGCTCATGGGGCTGCTCGCCAATCGTCCGCTGGCGGTAGCGCCCTACATGGGGGAAAACGCCTTTATCGCCTTCACGCTGGCCGCCCTCGGCATCACCTGGGAGCAACGCCTGGGCACCGTGTTCGTGAGCGGCGCCGTGTTTCTCATCATCACGGTCGTGGGGCTGCGCACCTGGCTGGCCAATTCCATTCCAACGAGCCTGAAGCACAGCTTTGCCGTGGGCATCGGCCTGTTCCTCGCCTTCATCGGCTTGATGACGACCGGCATCGTGCGCAAGCCGCCGGCGCCGGCCGTGCCCGTCGAGCTCGGGGACGTGCGCGACCCGCGGGTGCTGCTGGCTCTCGCCGGCTTCACGGTCATTTCCATCCTGATGTGCCTGAACGTCCGCGGCGCCATCCTGGTGGGAATGGTCCTGACCGGCGCTGCGGGTTACTTGCTTGGCGTCGGCCAGGCGCCGCCAGGCGTGGTCGCGCTGCCCTGGTCCCAGGAGTATGCCTTGACGCCGATTGCCGGTCGGCTCGACATCGCCGGCGTGCTCGCCTGGAGCTTCCTGCCGATCCTGCTCACGCTATTCCTGGTGAGCTTCCTCGATACGCTCGGCACCCTCATCGGCGTTGGCGCCAGTGCCGGCATGCTCGACGCGGACGGCAACTTCCCGCAGGTCGAGCGGCCGATGATCGTCGATGCGGTCTCCTGCATGTTCAGCGCCGTGGTCGGTACGTCGACCAGCGGGGCATACATCGAATCCGCCACCGGGGTCCGCGAGGGCGCCCGCACCGGCCTGGCCGCCATCACGGTGGCGCTGCTGTTCGCGGCCAGCCTCTTCTTCATCCCGCTGGTGACGCCGTTACAGCAACTGGGCTACGCCTATGGGCCGGCACTGATTGCCGTCGGCGTGCTAATGCTTGGCTCCGTGGCGAAGATCGACTTCGCCGACCTGACCGAGGCGACGCCGGCCTTCGCGACGATCGTGATGATGGTCTTCACCTACAACATCGCCAACGGGCTAACGGCCGGGCTGATCCTCCATCCAGTGCTCAAGCTGGCATCCGGCCGCTGGCGCGAACTGCACCCCGGCGGCATCGCGCTTGCGCTGCTGTGCCTGGTGTATTACGTCTTCGGCTTGCCGCATTGATACTTCCGACGGGATCTGGCGAGCCGGGAGCGTCAGCGATCGGAGTTCTTGAAGAGTTCAGACACTTGATCGCTTGTGGAACAGCGCTTGACTTTGCGGTCGCGGGCGGCAAAACAAGGAAGGCCGAGCGCTCCTCCGGACGAGATTGCGGCATGAGATACCTGCGGGCCTATCGCTTCCTCTTTGACAGCTCAGGCTGGACCCACAACCTGTTCGCCGGCGCGGTCTGCGAGCTCGTGCCGGTGCTTGGCCCCATCGTCTTCACCGGCTACGCGTTGGAGCTGATCGAGAAGCTGCAAAAAGGCGACGACCGCGATTACCCGGCCTTCGACGTCAACCGCCTGGGCCCGTATCTGCTGCGAGGGCTGTGGCCGCTGATCGTTCAGCTTCTCATCCTGGTGCCGGTGCTGTTCGTCGCCTGGATCGTCGGCATGGTTTTGCTGGCGCTCATCTCGGGGGATCCGCCTGCACCCACGCAGACACCGCGGGCATTGCTGGCGCTCCTGTTTCCGGCCATCTTTTTCGCGATCCTCTTGCTCAGTATTCCACTGGCGCCGCTGACCCTCTATGTGGGGCTGCGTCAGGAAGTGACGGGGGAATCGTTGCAGTTCATTCGGGACTTCCTGCAGCGCGTCGGCAAGGAAACGGCGCTGGCCCAGGTGTTTGTCGCCGTGACGGGCACCAGCGCTGTCGTGCTGGGAACGTCGCTGTGCTGCGTGCCGGCGTTCGCGGCGCTCGCCCTGGTCCACTACGCCCAGTATCACCTGCTGGGACAGCTGTACCAGCTCTATCTGGAACGCGGCGGGAGCGCGGTCCCGCCACGCGTGGAACCAGCCCCCGAAGCCACCGATTCGGGCGAATGAGGTGTACAAATGCCTCTAGCCCCTTCGCGGGATTTCCGAACCGCAAGGAAACATCTCCCGTCCTGCCCTCGTCTTTCCCTGTAGAAGGCGGAAGTCCCCACCAAGGGAAGGAAAACGCGATGAGGCTTGTCACACCGGGACGAATCCTGCTGGTACTGATCGGAGCGGCCCTGTGCTGCCTGGCGCCGGGCGCCGCGGAACCGCGGAGCCTGCCCGAACGGGTCAGCGCCCTGGTCAAGCAGCTGGACGACAATCGCTTCGCCGTCCGTCACGAGGCGGACCGCGAATTACGGAGCATCGGTGTCGCGGTGGTGCCGCTGCTCAAGAAGGAAATGGAAACTCGCCCGCCGCTGGAAGTCTACAAGCGGCTGGAGAGCATCGTCACTGACCTGTCGTCGATCCCCTGGAAGACCGACCTCGCCCAGGCCCGCGAGGAAGCGAAGCGGGCGGGCAAGCCGATCCTGGTCTTCTCGACCATCGGCGACGTCGGCGGCTTTGCCTGAATGGGCTCCAACCTGATGCGAACCGTGACGTTCGCCGATCTCCCCCTGGTCGAGTACCTCAAGCAAAACTACGTCGTCGTCTGGCACAACCAATCGCCGGACCTCTTCTCGTCCGAAGCGGGACAGCAGGAAAAGTACACGGCGGAGCAGGTGAAGGCCTATCCGCAGGGTGGCGGCGGCGGCAATGTCCGCAGCTATTTCTGCACGCCCGACGGCGGGATCCTCTACTACCTGGAAGGCTACTGGAGCGGCGAACGCTACCTGGCCGAAGCCCGCTTCGCTCGCGACCTGTTCGACAAGGTCAAGTCCCTGCCCGCCACCGAGCAGGCCGAACTGGCGCGGCGAACGCTGGCCAAGCACGAAGAAATGATCAACCGCGAACGCCAGGCCATTCGCGAGCAGCATCCCGAGGAATTTGCCGGCCGCTTCCGTCCGACCGAAGTCCGCAAGCGGGAAGCTGCGCTGGGCTTGCTGGCCCGCACCCTTCAGCTCAGCACGCGGGAAGCCAGCCGACCGGTACCGCCAATCCTCGAAGAGCTGAGATTGGCCAACATCCGTCGCGGTGCCATCAAGTGAGGGTGAAAGACCTCGGCCCCGGTTCGGGGCCTAACGACGATCGAGGATGCGAAACTCTGTGTGAGCCCGACGCGCCAGCAAGGAATTCCCTCGCTGGCGCGTCGGGCGAACGACGTCGAGGGCGAAGTGATGACCGGATATCCCTTGGTTGCTCATTTCGCCCTCCGTGCACTGCCATTACTCGCGTGCCTGTCGCTGGGATGCGCCAAGCCCCCCGCGGAAGAGCAGCCCAGCGTGGAAGTGCCGCCGCCGCAGCTGAAACCGCTGGAAGACCTGGCCGAGGCCCGTCGCCAGGCGAAGGAACAGAATCGACCGCTGGTCGTGCTCAACGTCCTGGGCGATTACAAGAAGCACTGCTGACTGGCCGGCTACGTGATGCGAGCCGACACGCTCGCCAGTGCCGAGGTCATCGGCTATCTCAACGAACATTACGTCATCGCCTGGAGCAATCTGCTGCCGGAGCTCTACGGCAATGCCGATCCAAACGCTCCGCCGCCGCCGAAATACAATCCCGAGCATGTGAAGAGCGTGCCGGAAGGCGCCGGCGGCGGCAACATCCGCATCTACTTCTGCAATCCGCAAGGCCGGGTGCTGCATCAGGTGATCGGTTACTGGAAGCCGGACCGGTTTTTGGACGAAGCGAGGTTTGCCGCGTCGCTGTTTGCGATGAGCCCCGATCGCGTCATCAAGGTGCAAACGCAGCGGCGCGAGGAACTGGAGAAGGAGCAGGCGACTGCGATGGCGGCGCTGCCGGTAGAACCAAAGCGCAACGATCCCGCGGCCCGTTGCGCCGCCCAGGTCGGCCTGCGCTGCCGGGCAGCCAACGACTTGCGCAAAGAGTTGCACGCCGACATCGAAGATTTGCTGGACCGCCGCCGCGAGGAAGTCTATACCAAGGGAGCAGTCGGCTGCGATCATTAGTTCGACATCGCTACTTTGAAAGCACGATTCGTCATATGGTTCTGTAGCCGCAGGCTTCAGCCTGCGGAAGGACGTCACCGCGTCGGCAAACTCCACTCCGCAGGCTGAAGCCCAATACCGTTCAATTAGGAGCAAATGTTCACTCGATTCTGGTCATGGCGCGGACGTAAGTCCTTATTTCATGGCCGGCAGTTACTGAACACTTGCTCCTAATTGAACGGTATTGGGCTGAAGCCCGCGGCTACAGAACCGCATGCCAAAGGCCCCAGCGTATGCGCCATCTCTGCTTGACAGCGGTGCTGCTGCTCCTGTCCACCACGGCTGCCCAGGCCAAGCTGGAAATCGAGAACATCCAGTCCACCTACGGTCCGTTGTTGCCGGAGCGCAAGGAGCTGGAGTTCTTCCCCAACGACTTGATCTTCTTCCGCTACCTGGTCACCGGCGCCAAGGTCGATGAGCGCGGCCAGGTGGACGCGGAAGCCGTGGTCAAGTTCCTGGACGAGAAAGGCAAGGAGCTGAACAAGAGCACAATCCCGTTCAAGGGCCCGCTCAGCCTTGGCGGCAACTCGTTCGCCGGCGCGGCCTATGTGGTGCTGAACGACCAGTATCTCAACGGCACTTACACCGTGAATGTCACGGTCACGGACAACCTTGCGTCCGAGAAGGCGACATTCACTCGCGAGGTGCGCATCCGTCCGGTGGACTTCGCCATCGTTCACCCACGCTTCTCCTACGATGCCGACGGCAAGGCGCAGGCGCCCATCGGCGGCCTGGTCAATCAGACCCTGTACTTCCGCCTGGGCATCGTCGGCTTCAATCGCGGACAAGACCGCGTCGACATCCTCTCCAGCGTGCAGATCCTGGACGAGAAAGGAAAAGAGCTGCTGCCCAAGCCGCTGGAGACGAACATCAAATCGGAAGACCCCAAAGTGGTGAAGGCGACCAACGTGGCGACGTTCAATGGCTCGCTGCACCTGCACCGCGCCGGCGATTTCACGCTGCGCGTCACCGTGACCGATCGCCTGGGACAGAAGACGACGAAAATCGAGTTCCCGCTGCGCGTGACGGCGCCCTAGGCGGTGCCAATCCGCGCGAGTGAGTGAAGCCTGTCCATGACTGGCGAATGTCTGCCCACTCATCACGCCGCCACCAACGCGTTGGCGGAGTGAGCGGGCATTTGGCGGGGTGGGTGTTTTCTGGCCACCTTCATCCGATTGCGGTGCGCGCCTGCCGAATCAGCGGCGATCGTGGCCCTGAAGGGGCCGTTCATGAAGGTGCGACGCACGTTTTCCCGTCCACCTGGCCGCTCTGCTGTAATCCCCATTGACACATGGCCTCGACGATGGAGCGCAGGCTTTCGCCGCGCGGCGTCAAGCTGTATTCCACCTTGGGCGGCACCTGGGCGTAGACATGGCGCTCGACGATGCCGTCGCGTTCCATCTCGCGGAGCTGCTGCGTCAACACTTTCTGCGTCACGCTTTTCAGAGCGCGTTGAAGCACCGAGAACCGCTTCACGCCCTGCAGCAGCTGGAAGAGGATCAACACCTTCCAGCGGCCGCCGATCACGTCGAGGGTGATCTCCGCCGGACACTTTGCGCGTCGGCTTGCCACAACCGCACCTCCGTGGTTTCCTGCGGGTCAGTATACCACCTGCAGGAATGACGAAGGACGAAGCCCGCCCTGCTGGAATGACGAAGGACGAAGCCCGAATGACGAATCAATCACCAATGCTCCAATGACCAAAGGGCATTGTATTCCTCGTTCCCAAGGAGGACCTTGGGAACGAGGGGGATTGCTAAACGGGCTGTCGCGCGTCGTGTAGCGGAAGTCGCCAGACTTCCGTGCGACAGGATCCTGTTCGGAACTCTGGCGAGTTCCGCTACAGGAAGTGCGTCGTGGAGCGGAAGTCGCCAGACTTCCGTGCGACAGGATCCTGTTCGGAACTCTGGCGAGTTCCGCTACGTACCCAAGCCGGAGCTGGGGTACGAGAGGTCCACGGAAATGACCAAAAGCGTCCTTTCGTTTCGCGGATGGGCGCTTGTGCAAATCGGTAGCGGTGTGGTGAGATGACGACACGTCGAGGATGCGCTGGCGCTATTACCGGACGCCGCGCGGGCGATGGGAGGACGGCCGATGCGACAGCCGCGAATTCTGATGTGTCCACCGGATTACTACGGCATTGAATACGAGATCAATCCGTGGATGAGTCGTTCGCGAGGCAGCGACACGTCGCTGGCCCATCAGCAGTGGCACAAGCTGCACGCCACGCTGGGCGAACTCGGCGTGCAGGTCGAGTTGATGCTACCCCAGAAGGGCCTGCCCGACCTTGTCTTCACGGCCAACGCCGGGCTGGTCTTCGGAAAGCGCTTCTTCAGCTCGCGCTTTCGCCATGAGGTCCGTGCCCGCGAGACGCCGCACGACGACGCCTGGTTTGCAGCACATGGATTCACGGTGGAACATCTTCCCGAAGACATGTTCTTCGAAGGAGCCGGCGACGCCCTCTTCTGCGGGCCCACGCTCTTTGCCGGCTATCGCATCCGCAGCGACGTGCGCGGCCATCAGCATCTCGGTCAGGCGATCGGCAAGCAGGTGTTGCCTCTGGAGCTGGTCAACCCGCGCTTTTATCACCTGGATACGTGCTTCTGTCCCATCGCACCGGATCAGGCGATCTACTTTCCGGAGGCATTCGACAGCTACGGCCGCAAAGTGCTGGAAACGCACGTGCCGAAACTGCTGCCGGTGGTCGAGACCGAGGCGCATCGCTTCGGTTGCAACGCGGTGGTAGTCGGCAGGTCGGTGATTCACAACAGCAACTGCCCGCGCCTCGCCGAAGACCTTGGCAAGTGGGGCTACACGCCCATCGCGGTGGAGCTGGATGAGTTCTTGAAGGCCGGCGGAAGCGCGAAGTGCCTGACCCTGCGCCTGGACGGCGAAGAAGCCGCCGTGTGGGATTGAACAGGGGCGAGCCGGGAGCGTCGGCGACCGGAGTTTTTCAAGACTCGAAAGGTTTGAAGAACTCCGAAAGCACGATTCGTGATGCACGTCTGTAGCCGCAGGCTTCAGCCTGCGGAAGTGCGTCGCAGGGCCGGCAGTCGCCACTCCGCAGGCTGAAGCCTGCGGCTACAGACACAGACGCCGATCCTTCCAGTGGACGTAGCGTTGTAGAATTAAGACATTCAAGGTCTTTGAAGAACTCCAGTCGCTGACGCTCCTGGCTCGCCAAATTGCAAGGCTACGTCAGCACGTCCACTCGCGGCGGCGGCAGGGTGGGACCACGCCGTTCCAGCCAGAATTCCAGCGCGGCACCGAGCAACGCAACGGCTTGCAGCAATAGGGCGAGATGCACCCAGGTGGTTGTCTCCAGGTTGAATTTGCCCACTTCGCGACCGGCGTCCAGCTTCAGCTTCAGGTCGTCCTCATCGGAGGGACGGTCCGGCCGCGTGGCCGACACCTTCTTGTCCACTTCCTGGGCCGTGACCTTTTCCAGCGGCAGGCCCACGACCAGCTGAAACACCAGGAAGACCAGGGCAGCGACGTTCAAGAGCACCAGCAACACGGGACGGAATGACCAGTAGTTCTGGAAAGCCGGCGGCAGCTCGACGGGGATCAGTTTGTTCTGTAACATCGCTCCGGCCAGCGCGATGACGAGCGTCGGCAACAGGACCAGGAGGTAGAGCACCAGCCAGAGCGCCACGCCCACCTGGTTGACGATGTTGTCGGTTTCGTTGGTGCCGTAGTACTTGACCCACACCTTGTCGGAATTGGAGAAGCCGCCAAACGCGACGTTCCAGCCGTTCTGCGTGATGACGCCAATACCCGAGGGGTACATGCCGACCCAGGGGAAGAACATCAGCACGAAGATGATGAGCAGGCACAGCGGCGTCAGCCACGGCAGCAGTCGGGGATTGAGGGTGTACGTGCGCGTGTGGGAATAACCAGCCGGCGGTGGCGCGGGTGGTGATGACGAAGCGTGCATGCCCGTCCCCGTCTTGTTCGCCGG
>JAIEMG010000356.1 GCA_019752375.1 Gemmataceae bacterium
AAAAGACTACAAAAGTGACCCCTTGCCTGGACACCATAGAATTCGTGTAGAACTTTAAGGCTTCAGCCTGCGGAGTGAATGTCTCGCACCTGCGATGCTCTTCCGCAGGCTGAAACCTGCGGCTACAGACGGGATCAATTCGTCGGACTGACTTTAGCGCGCTCGCGCTTCGGGCTGCAGAGGTTCAGCTGACTTCCATTCGCTTCTTCTTCATCACGCCGCGAATGATGTCGCGCAGGCCCGGCTCATCGATGAGGGCGATCGCGTCGGCGGGGCTGAGCCAGCGGCGCTCGCGGAGGTGCATCTCGGGATAATCGTCGGCGATCTTGGTGACGCGCATCAAGAAAACGATGACGTGGTGAACATTGCCGAACTTTTCGTAGACGTAGCTGCCCACCGGCTCGCGCTGCAAGACGCCGACCAGTCCGCCCTCTTCCCACGCTTCCTGCAAGGCAATCTCGCCGGACGTCTTGCCGGGCTCCATGCAACCTTTGGGCACGACCCAGCGCTTGCCGCTGCTCGACCGCACCACGCAGATCCGACCGTCGTGGTAAGCCACGGCCGCCGCCTGCCGCACGGCGTCTGGATCGATGGCCATCGACACCCCCGGAGAGAGAAACGAAACCACTTCTATTGAATGTGGCACGCTTTGCGGCCGGGTCAAGTCGCGTTTGCTCTAATTCATCTCCTCCACACAATAATTTGGCAAGGCCTTCACTGTCGAGAGCAGTTCGCTTCATTCCGATTTCATCGGGGCGGCTTTCTGCTTGGCCACGCGCTCCAGCGCTGCAGCGGCGGCGCGTGTCACCTGCGCTCCGGGCGCTCCGGCCGCAATACGTTCGAGGAGCTTGCGTGCCTCCGGTGTGCCGACACGCTCCAGGACGTGGATCGCCCGGAGGATTTGCAATTGCTCTGGCGACAAACTACCGCCGGAAATCCGGCTCAGGAGCCGCCCCACGCGCTGCTCGACTTCCAGCGGCGGCTTGTCCTGCAGCGATTGCTCGAGCGCGGCGGATGCCAGCTCGCCGAGCTTCTCCAGTTCTTCCTCGGCCTTTTGCCGGACCTCGAAGCGATTGTTGTCGAGCTCGGCGATCAGGCGGGCGATGTGCTTGGCATCGGGGTGTGGCACCGGCCGCAGGCGGTCGGTCAGGTACGGCACCGTCTGTGCGGGTGCCGCTGCCAGCACGCGGACGTGCTCCGTGGCCTGGAAGACGTTGGCGGAAGTCAGGCCGGCCCAGCGAAGCTGCACTTCCTCGGCTTTCAGTTCGCGCGGCGGCAACGGAGCCATGCGCTGCTCTCGCGGATACTGAAGCTCCAGCATCAGCAACGAGAGCGACGTGGTCATCACACGACCGGAACTGCTGCCGAACGCGTCGCCCGCTTCGGGCCAGCTGCCATCGTGTTCGCCGCCCTTCTCTTGCTTCTCCAGCACGATGCTCCACACGTCTCGATTCCACGGATCGCGCACGGACTTGTCGAGGCGATCCATCACCTGGGTCGTGTGATAGTAATAGTAGACGTTTCTGAGCTCGCGGTTCGGCGGCAGCTTGGCCATCAGGTCGATGCTCTTTTTCAGGTGTTCGTCCTTGAGCGATGTGCCCAGCAAGAGACGACCGAGGCAGCCGGACGCCGTCATGGTTGGCGTGGGCTGGGGGCCGGTGTAGCCGAAACCACCGTGGGGCGCGGCCACCGTGTCAAGATATTTCGCTGCCTTGGCCCAGGTCTCTTTCGGCACGGTCAGGCCGGCATTCTCGCCGACCTTCAAAGCTTGTAGGATCCAGGTCGTGATCGACGTATCACCGTTTTGCCCGGCCTGGTAGCGCCAGCCGCCGTTGGCGCCTTGCGCTTTGACCATGTAGTCGATGCAGCGCTGCGCCGGTTCCTTCAGCGCGGGATCGGCGGTGCGGGCGTACGCTTCGCACAGTCCGAGGCTGGCGATGCCCTGGTAGTAGCCCATGCCATTGGCGAACTTGCCTTCCTTGTCCAGATTGTTCAGCAGGAACTTCAGAGCGCGATCGACATTGGCGGCGTACCGGCCGATCTGGCCATTGTGCGTCTCGCCGGCGCGCAGCAGTGGCAGCAGGCCCAGTGCGGTGGCGGCCACGTTGTGTTGCTCATTCATGAGGGACCAGTGGCCGTCCGCCGCCTGAGCTTTGATCAGCCAGGTCAGGCCCCGCGCCACTGCGGCATCCACTTCAGCCGGCGTTGGGCCCGCTTCCTTGCGGACCGGCTCCGCCGCACCAGCCATGCGCTGTGCCGGCGTGGACGTTGCAACGCCCAGGATCGTGATGACCAGGGCGAGAGTCCTCGCGCTGAAGTGTCTCATGGCTCGCCGCCCCCCCGTGACTTTGAATTGGGTGGAACCTCACCAGAAACGAGTCCGCGAGAGCCCGAATTATTGTGCAAAACGGACGAAGCACGCGCGGGCCAAGCGGTTCGCACGGCGAGCGGCGAAAAATCACTTTCCTGGCGAGCGTCGAGGCGTAACCCCGACGTGGACCGCCTGTCCTTTCCTGCCGATCGCCCAAACAATCGAAACGCACGTCCACGTCGTCTTATGATTGACGCTGGGTGCAACTGCGTTTTCTACAAGGGAAACAGCAATCCTACACGGGAAAAACAAGGTTTTCGGCCATTCGGAGACCGGAAAATCGACCATTAATGCCCAAATTTGGGCAGCGATTGCAGCACGAAACTGACACGAGCTTTGAGAAGACCCTGAAAAACAGGGCATCTGCTACTCAAGCTCATCCTGTAGAATTAGCAGCTGCACCCAATCGTGCTTTCAACCCAGCGCTGTAGTGTTGGACATTCGTCATTAGAAATTAGGCCTTGATGCGTTGCGGGCCCGCTCGCAAGGTTCTCCAGAGCATCTCCCACTCTCATCGCATCGTCAGAATACACCCCTGAAGGTTGGTCGGCGGCTGCCGCAGCAGGGACAGCGGATCGTTGGGCGCTGGCGTTTCCTTGCCGTGATTCATCACCATGTAAACTGCATCGCAGGTCGCGGCGAGTGCGCTCACTTCCGAGCCTTCATTCCAGGCCGCGGCATCGACGAACACGAGGTCGAATTGCTGCCGGAGCTGGCGAAGCGTCGGCAGCAGCCAGTCGAGCGGCAAGCGAACCGCGCTGCCGGCCGAGCGGCCCGCGGGCAGCGCCCACAGGTTCTTCTGCGCGGTCTCTTGCAGCGTGTTCGCCAGGGTCGCCGAGCCGGCGAGCACGTCACATAGACCGTGAGCCGGTCCCAGCCCGAGCCTCTCCGCCAGGGCGGGCCGGCGCAGATTGGCGTCCACAACTGCAACGCGCCGGGGCTCCTGACGCGCGGCGGTAATCGCCAGGTTGAGCAGCACGCTGGTGGTGCCACCCCACGGCGCGGGCGACGTAAAGAGCAGGACTTGTCCCCAGCCGCTGGGCAACTGGCCCATCAGGCCAGTGAGCAGCGAACGGTATTGCCGAGCGACCGGGTGGTCCGGCTGGTGGTAGGCGATGACTTCGGGCGCGATGCGCCGCATCGGCGCCGCGGCCGGGCCTGCTTCGCGGGACCAGGGCTGGAACTGCACAGTCCATGAGTCGGTGCTCACGGCAACCGGCGGCGGCTTCACTTCGGCGGGCACGCGCCTGGCCGCCACGGCCACGGGGCCGGGACAGGCCAGCACGGCGCGCGACGCGTCCACGGTTGTGCGCGGTCCGCCCACCTCGATGTACGGCACCTCTTCCGCCGTTTCCGTCGCGACGACGGCGTCGGGCTCCGGAGCGGGCACTTCGAGTTCGGTGACGCGAGCCGTGCCTGCCTTGGCCGGCTTCAGCGCTTCAAGCATTCGTCCCATGCGGTGATCCTCACGCTGGGCGCCGCGACGGAGGGAACAAGCGCCGCGTCGGAGCGGCGTCTTCCGATTCCGTCGCACTGGTTTCCAATTCGTCGACGACGTCGTCTTCCGTGACGACTTCTTCTGCTTCGAGTCCGAGTGCGGCGAGGGCTTCGAGGGCCGCTTCGGCATCCACTTGCTCCGCACCCGCGTCGGCGGCGACCGCGAACGCCTGATGTGCGGCCTGATTCAACAACCGGGGCACGCCGCGTGCGGCGCGGGCAATCATCTCCAGCGCCTCGTCGGATACGAGCGCCTCGGGCTTGCCCCCCACGGCACGGAGGTGATGAACCAGGTAGTCCACACCTTCACGTACATCCAGGGGCTCCAGATGGGCGCGCACCGACAACCGCTGGCGCACCGCAGTCAACTCCACGGCCATGAGCGTCTGCTGGATTGCCGGCTGGGCCAGCAACACCATTTGCACGGCCTTGCCCGCACCTGCTTCCAGGTTGCCCAGAAGACGCAGCTCCTCCAGAAGGTCGGCCGTCAGGTGCTGCGCCTCGTCCACGAGGATCACGGCGCGCTTTCGCTGCCGGGCGTTCTGAAGCAGAAAGTCCGTCAGCCCCAGGCGCATTTCCTGCTCGGCGCGCCCCTCGTAAGGCAGCGAAAGCTCGAACAGGATCGCCTGGAGCAGGGCTGCACGGCCCACCAGGCGCGAATTGGTGACGAAGGCGCTGACGGTATCGGCCGGCAGCCGCTCCAGCAGGCGATGGCAAAGCAGGGTCTTGCCGGTGCCTGGGTCGCCCGTGAGGAGCAGTAGGCCCTCGTCGGCCTCGATGCCCGCCAACAGTCGGGCCAGCGCATATTCGTGCGTGGTGGCAGGGTAGTAGCAGTCACTGTCCGGCGTCGGCCGAAACGGTCGTTGCCGGAGTCCGAAGTGCGAGTCGTACATCGTGTGCCTTCCCCCGGAGGCGCGCAGGCGGGAACGCCCGCTGATCGGTGTCATCGGCACCCTGGGGGAAAAACTTGAAATGGCGGCTCGTCAATGTTGAAGACGGAGTGATCGCGAGGATCCGCTGTTTCAGCGGACCCTCCGGGATAAGGCAATCAAGTGGGCATGGCGATTCGCCATCGCGTGCGGCTTTTCGGCCTTGGCGGAGCTGCGAACTGTGGGATGAGTTTGCCAGGCTGCGAGGCGTTTCCGGAATTGGTGCCGACGATGGCGACTCGAGTCTTAAAACCCGGATTCGTCCGCGTTTTCCTTGTCATCTTTCGGATCGTGTTCTACAGTTGGGTTACCCCTCTACGAGTTCGCCCCCCTGTGTCACTCCCGTCGCTTGGTCTTCTCACGATTCCTTCGCGTGAGTGCTTCTCTTTAGCCACGAAGTCTCCGAGGTAATCCGGATTGCGGCGTTGCAGCAAAATTGTCTTTTTTCGAGAATTCGCTTGTTTTGTCTCAATCGATCTGGTCTAAAACTAAATATCAATTTTTCAGATAGTGTGCTCTGGTCCGTTTGTGCCTGACTCGCCGAACGGACCGAGGCAAACGAGATGTCCCCGTGGCCCTTATCGCTCCGCGCTGAGCGCCACAAATCGTTTACTCGCATCGAGCTTCAGAAGCCCCCACGGTGAGAACGCAGCCCATTCGGCGACCTTGAGACAAATGCTGCGCGATCTGTCACCTTGGGGGAGCCGATTTTGAAAATGCGCAGGTAACCGGGACAGACGAACGGGCTTGTATCCTCTCCACGTCAGCAGACGCTGCAATGATGGCAGCGTCACGTCAAAAGAGCGCGCCTGTGGAATGCGTCTGTCTGGAGTTGGGAGCTTGAGTTCGACTGTTCGGGCTGGTGGGAAAGCGAGCCAGTCTTCATTGAACAACGGCGGTTCGATTTCGGGTCGGTTCGCGAACAAGATTTCTGAGGTACGACGTGCACGGCACCGGCGGAGATAAGGAAATGGCCACGGCACAGGACCGGCCGGCTTCGAAGACTCCGGTCTCGCAGCCTGCGGCAGCCGAGGGATCGGTGCCGAAGCCGGCCGCGCAACCGGTGTCTACGTCCCGGTCTGCCTCTCATGCAGGTACTGCCGCCAAGCCAAGCACCCAAGATGTCGCCGCTCCCAAGCCGGCTGCGCAGCCTCCCTCGCAACAAGGAACCCAGCCGAAGCCGCCGGTGTCGACCTCTAGCCCAAAGCCCGCAGCGGCTGCTACGTCGGGTTCGCAGAATGGGACAGCGCCAAAACCAGCAGCTGCTACGACAGGCTCGCAGAATGGGACAGCGCCGAAGCCAGCGGCAGCTGCGACGGGCTCGCAGAACGGGACCACGCCGAAGCCAGCGATTCAACCTGCCGCCGGCGGTTCAAAGACGCCGCCGGAACTCTCGACAACGAAGCCCGCAGCGGCGTCTGTCGTACCGGCCAAGACTGGCGGCAGCTCCACGGGCACCAAACCGGCCGTCGCGAAATCGGCGTCCCACCCGGGGACTGCGCCGAAACCTGCAGGCAAGTCTGGGTCCCGGTCCGGCGCAACGCCGAAGCCAGCGTCGGAAGGGACTGCCACAAGCACGCCCGTCAAGATGACAATTCCGGACGTCACGGTGCCCGAGGGGGTGCGGGGAGCCAGTCCCGAAGTAGGTCCTCGCCGCGAAAAGAAGGCGACGTTGCCCAGCATCAACGTCGCTTCCAAGGCCACCCAAGCCGAAGTGCATTTGCCCGATTTGCCCGAAAGCACGCCGGTTCAGGTCGCCAAAGTGAAGTCGCACGCGGGTACGACCTCCAATCGCCCCGCCGAAGAGCCGCCGGCGTCCGCCCCACCGAAAGCAACCGCGCCCGCCAAGGCCGCGCCGGCTCGGATGTCTCGTCGCGCCTGGGTGTGGGTTTGCGCGGGTGCCCTGTGGGCTGCGTGCATTCCGGTGGCCGTGATTGCCCTCCGGAAGCAACAGCAAGGGGAGGAGCCGACCTCGAATGTTCCCCTGGAAGAAGAGCTGATTCAGCTGGCCAACCAGGCGCGGCTCGACAACGGTTTGCCGGTGCTGCGCGAGGACCAGGCACTCAATGCCGTTGCTCGCGCCCATGCCGAGCGCATGGCCCGCGACAAGAAGCTTGCCTTTCCGGAAGCCATCTGGCTGGAACAGAAGCTGCATACCAGCGGCTACCCATTCATGATGTGGGGCATGGCGATCGATCTGGTTCACGACATGAGCCTGCCCGATGCATTCAAGAACTGGGTTCAGGTTCCCCAAACGGGAGACGAGGTCCTGAACCAGTACTATGCCGACCTCGGCGCCGGCGTCTATCGGGACACAACGACTGGCGCTCTGTTCGTCGTGCTCGTGTTCGGCAAGAGAAAGCTCCCGAAGAAACGGTCCGAATGAGGATCCTTGCTCCGGAGCCGCAGTAACTTTGACGTTTCGTCCACAAGAGTTTTTTTCCGCTGACAACGCGTCCACTCAACTTGTGCCAGGAGTCTGCTCATGCACTCGCCGCATCACCGCAAACGTGGCGCCTTCTCGCTGATCGAGCTTCTGGTGGTCATCGCCATCATTGCCGTCTTGCTTGGCCTGCTCCTGGTGGCAGTCCAGAAGGCCCGCGAGTCCGCGGCCCGTGCGGATTGCACCAACAACCTCAAACAGATGGGCCTGGCGTTCCACGGCTATCACGACAGCTTGGGCGCCTTCCCCACGGAAAATCGCTGTCACCCCAGCCTCTACTACAGCTTGCTCCCCTACGTCGAGCAGGACAACGCAGTCGGGATGGACGCT
Organism: Gemmataceae bacterium; assembly: GCA_019752375.1. Lineage (GTDB taxonomy): Bacteria > Planctomycetota > Planctomycetia > Gemmatales > Gemmataceae > JAIEMG01. The sequence continues at coordinate 7,571 of JAIEMG010000356.1, forward strand.
ACCGTGGTCCCGCCAGTCAGGCTCTTCCTGTGTCCAAGCCGACGCAGCACCGCGGTGGGTGCCCTTCGCGACTACGGATACGCGGCCTCGGACGCCACCGGGAGCGTTGGACCCTCGATCCTCGACTCGGAGAATAAAGTCTCCGTGACCGATGTCAGCGATGGCAACGGCAGCGCTGCGACGGCGCTGCTTTCCCATCTGTGGATGGCGCCATCGACTTACAACGGCGGCGATCCGACTGATCGCGGCTGGGGGCGCAAGTACAACAGCCGGTCGAACAGCACGACCACCAAGGAAGATTCGGACCCGACGGGCAGTTCCAAGTTCATTGGCAGCCCTCACGCGAAGGCCATGCCCACGCTGTTCGCGGACGGCCACATCGAAGCCCTGAGCTATCGTTCGAACCGCTTCCCCAAGTGCTGGTCCTATCGGGACAACACGCCGGGCGCTGTGGTCGCCGCGACCAGCAGCTCCGGATATAGCTGCCTCGGCTGCTCCGGCGAGTGCAAATGCGGTTGCCCGTCCTCGCTCGTCGCGTCGGGATCGTTCACTCAGCAAGACCTGCTCGACCTCCTCAACCAGAAGGGTAAGAAAGGTCCGCTGTCTGCCGAGGAGACGGGCCTGCTGAAATCGATCTCTCCTAGCGATTACAACTCCTACGTCACCCTGAACAACAATCGCATCTATCAACAACAACAGGCGCTCCTCAAATGGCAGGCGGACACCATTGCCCTCGGCAAGTCCGGACAACCGCTCACCGACGAGCAGCAGAAATACTACGACCAGTACCTGGCCAAACTCGAAGCCGACAAGAAGGCTCAAGAGGCCTACCAGCTCGCTCAGCAGAAAGCGGCGGAGTTGGCGAAGTGGCAGCAGGATACGATTGCTTTGGGCAAGTCCGGACAGCCCCTGGATGCAGAGCAACAGAAATACTACGACTCGTATGTCGCCAAGCTCGAGGCTGACAAGAAGGCCCAGGAGGCCGCCCAGCTGGCTCAACAGAAAGCGGCCGAGCAGCAGAAATGGCAGCAGGATACGATTGCACTCGGCAAGTCCGGAAAACCGCTGGACGCACAGCAGCAGCAGTACTACGACCAGTACGTCAAGCAACAAGAGCAGCAGGCGGCGCAACAACTCCTGCAACAGCAGCAGTACCAGGCGCAACAACTCCTTCTGCAGCAGCAGCAGCAGGCAGCGCTTGAAAAACAGCAGTACCAACAGAAGGTCCTGGACACGGTGAAGTCCGGCGGCACGTTGACACCCGATCAACAACAGTGGTATCAGACATACCAGCAACAGCAAGAGCTGATCAAGCAGCAGCAACTGGCGGCGCAACAGGCAGCGCAAAAGGCGCTCCAGGATCGGATCAACAACTACATTCAGTCGAGTCCGTTGGGCATGAACTCGTCCACCACCGCCGGCGGTCCGTGTAAGTGCGGATCCGGCTGCTGTCCGGACGGCAAGTGTACCTGTCGCACTAACTAATCGAGTCGTTTCGTAACTCAGCAACCCGGCCGCAATTCTTCGCAATGGAAGTTGCGGCCGGGTTGCATCCGCAGTAAGAGTCTCTCCGAAAAAGGGTCAGGCATGCTTTGGAGAAAACCACGCTTTGAGGCCCCGTACGGTTGCGGCCGGCATAGCCGGCCCTACAAAACGTAAGCCTGTAGGGCCGGCTGTGCCGGCCACACCCGCCGCGAAATCGGGGCTTTCTATCGAGCAGGTCAGGCACCGTTACCGGAACGAAGGTGTTTCGCACAACGGTGCCTCACCCCTTTTCGGATACACTCTAACTCCAGCGTTGACTGAACACCGACCGGGAAAGGAAGGCAGTGCCGTGGGGACAAGGTCAAAAGCACCCTTATTCCTCGTTGCCATCTTGGCTGTCATCGTCGCGCTCGGTTTCGCGTTCTCCGGCTACCTCGAAACCGGCGACAAAGCCTCGCCGTGGGAGCGCCAACCGCGCTCCCGTTCCACCGCTGCCCGCGAGACCAAGGTAGAACTCAGCAAAGCCGGCGGTGCCAGCGGTTGCTGCTCTTCCTCGGGCGGCTGCTGTTGTGCGGCCAAGGGAAAGAAATGCGGTTGCGGCGGCGGTTCGGCGGCCACGGAGAAGAACGGTCCCACCATGGCCGTTCAGGCGACCGGCTTGATTTGCGCTCCGCTGTGCCAGACGCCCCTGGCGGGCATCCCCGGCTACCTGGTGGGCGATCAGGTGCCCTGTCAAGCCCCGCAGAAGCCAACCGAAGAACGTCCTACCAAGTAGGATTCGGACGGCGAAGCCACCCCATTAACATCGCATGTCCTGCCGGAAACAGCGAGCTTCCGGCAGGACATGCGTTTTTCGCCCTTCACTCGACTACACCGTAACAGTTGAATTTGGCGAGGACAACGATACTTCGCGCGGAAGAGAATGGTTGTGTTCGGTGGGCCAGACACTCTTGTCTGGCCGGCCAGACAAGAGTGTCTGGCCCGCCTTGCAAGATATCAAATGGGCCCGCCTGCAGCATAGCTAGAGAATCCCGTACTCCGCAAACACTTCACGCACGCTCCGGCCCCGCGCTAACTCCTCGCGCACCTTGTTCTCGCCGCGCACCTTGTCCAGTGCCCCCGCAAATGCCTGATCCGCCAGGTTCGCCGGCACCACCACGATGCCATCGATGTCGCCGAAGACCCAGTCCCCTGGCTGCACCACGCAGTCGCCGACCCTGATGGGCTGACCGTGGCTGATCGCATCGATTCGGCCCTTGGAGTCGAGCGGAATGAAGCCGGCGGCAAATACCGGGAAGTTCATCTCGAGGATTTTCGCTGCATCGCGCGTCATGCCATCAATGACCGCACCGACCGCGCCGTGCGCGCGCGCTGCGGTGGAGAGCAACTCGCCCCAGAGGGCACTGCCGCGGTCGCCGTGGGTCGTCCCGACCAAGACGTCGCCGCGCTTCAAGGCGTCGATGCATTCCAGCTCCAGCGCGTACGGCTTGGCGGGCACCTCTGCCACGGGCGCGCACGCAAGCGTTGCTGCTCGGCCGAGAATGCGCCATTCCGGTTTGAGCGGCCGCAGGTCCGCTGGCAGCACACTGTTGCGGTGCCCGAGCCCGTCGAGCACGTCTGCCAGCACGGAGCTGTAAAGCAGGTCGCGGTGCGGGCCGTAAGTGGTCAGAATGTCAGTCATGAGGCACCCTCAATGCGTCGGGGACAAAAAGCGCGAACCTGCCGCATACGTCCGTTGTCCGAGGATGTGGGGGTAGTCTTTGTTCGCAACTTTCGCCCAAACTCCCCGGAAATCGCTGAAATCGGTTTTCCCTGTTGACGTATACTTCTTAGGAAGGCGAAGGTAAACGACCTTCCGCCAAGGAATCTGGGACTCAAGGTATGAGGTAGGACACCACACAAGCGCGTTCCCGATTGTCTCCGCGAGGCCGTTTGGCACGGCATCTCGCACTCCTCTCAACGCTCGTCGGAGGTATGTCATGGTCGTGAATCATCTGGAAACCCTGGTGCTGCGTGGCAATGGCGTGTTCGCCAATGTCGAGAAGCCCATCGGTTCCGGCATGGCCAGCGAACGTGCCCCGGCGACACCCAAGCAGCGACCCCTGTCGCCACGTTCTCCGCGGGCCGGCTATCAACCCGCCTATCTCCGCCGCGCGATCGACGATCGCGATACGGATGTCAGGCGGGCCGGTCGGTCCGGAAGTCGTGGAGACGACCTGGTCACTCCGTGTCCAGTCAGTGCCGCACCACGGACGCCCCCAACGGGGCGCCATCTTGGCGCCGGTATTGTCGGACACACCGCCGCATGGCGCTCAGGCTTAACGGCCAAAGCGCTAGCGACGGGTTTGCCGGCCTACAGAGGGCTGGCGACCGGGGCGTCTTCGGCTTCGATGCGGGGAAAGGGAGCTCGATGAAGGAAGGAGCGGCCATCGAGGAATACCGGCGGACCGCGCCCGCGGTTGCCCACCGGCTGCCTGCCGCTCCCAGCTCGTTGATCTCTTAGTGTTTGTTTCAAGAGGCGCGAAGCATCCTCCGGGCCGTTCCGGCAAAGGTGCCCGAGCCCTTTGGAAACAGACACGAAACATCCACTTTCCCAAGCCGCACGAATCGCGGACGCATCCCGGCGAGGGATGTGACGGTCGCCGTCCAGCGATGGCTGCCGTCCCATCAATTGCCTGACGAAGAGGGGAATTCCCTTTTCAACAGGCAACCCCGCTGCTGGTTGTCGTCACTCGTCCGTCGGCCGTTGTTGCCGGGCTCCGCCCCGGGCAGGTGCCATCCCTGCCCGCCGGTACGCCGTGCATCAACCGCCGACCGCCGCGGAGCAAGACGCGCACGCCGCCACGATCCCTGGCGGGCGCGCCGTCCGGTTCCATTGCGGTGAAACTGGAGACCTGGATCGGGAAGGGTAATGCGAATGACCTGGGACGAAATCACGGACTTGGTTCATCGGGCGCAGGCGGGCGACAAGTCGGCCTACGGCGAGCTCGCCCAGCGCTTCCAGCCGACGGTCTATGCCGTCGCCCTGGCGCGGCTGCGCAACCCGGCCGAGGCGCAGGAACTGGCGCAAGAAGTCTTCGTGCACGTGATGACGAAGCTCGACCAGCTCCGCGACGCCCAGTGCTTCGCCGGCTGGCTGCGGCAGATCACGGTTCGCATGGCCATCAACCGACTGACCCGGCGCGCGCCCGTCCACGGCGCCGAGCCCGAAGTGATGGAAGGCGTCGCCGCACGCGACAACGGCCCGCTGGACGAGATGGTGCGCAGAGAGCAGCGGACGGAGCTCTGGGACGGCCTGCGTAAGCTCAAGCCGCTGGACCGCGAGACGCTGGAGGCGTTTTACATCCACGGCCGTTCGCTCAAGCAGATGAGCCGCGAGTTCGAGACGCCCGTCGGCACCATCAAGCGGCGTCTGCACGTGGCCCGCAACCGGCTCAAGAGCGAGCTGGAGGGCGGCCGCAAGCCGCGCCGGCCGCGCCAGGAGTTGGCGTGCGTTTAGCGGTTTTGCCAATGCCGTGCGATGTCCTGTCAACCTCAAGCGGGCCGGCGCCGCCCGGCGGAAGAACGTGTTCCGCCGGGCGGCAATACTCAAATGGGTGCAAACCCGTTTCTGCGCCCATCAGCGCGGTCGTTTTCCTCGTGACCGGGCTCTGCCCGGTCACGCACTGCCCGCGAGGCTCTGCCTCGCGAGCCCGTCCCCGGCTGGACCGGC
>JAIEMG010000059.1 GCA_019752375.1 Gemmataceae bacterium
CACTTGTGCAATTCCTGTAGGACGGATTTCCAATCCGTCCGGGTTTCTCTGGACGGATTGGAAATCCGTCCTACTTGAAATTGTTCAACTTATTGTTACGCGGCTCCTAAGACTCAGCACTGTCGGCCGGTGCCAGGTTCTGCCGCGACCGTAGCGAGTAGATGATCGAACAGATCACCACGAATTCGACGTTGATGAGCGCGGCCCAGAAGACCCACCACGGGCCGCCGCCGCCGAAGCCGTAGCTGTGCAGGCCGGCGCCGAGCACGAAGTTGACACCGTACCAGCAGGCCACGATAGCCGAGTAGCACAGCACCGCGGAGACCGCCAGGCCGAAGTCCTTCACCCAGCCGATGTAGCGGGCGTGCAGCGGGATCACGTAGACGACGAGCGAGATCAGCGCCCACACTTCCTTCGGGTCCCAACCCCAGAAACGGCCCCACGAGTAGGCCGCCCACCAGCCGCCCAGGAACGTGCCGGCTGCCAGCAGGATGACGGCGATTTCCATCGCCCGCTTCGTGAAGGCGGCCAGCGTCTTGACCAGGTCCTTGCGCGGCTGGCCGAATGCCAGGAGCGCCAGTGACAGGTTGCCCAGGCCCCACGCCAGCGTGCCTCCAGCGTAGCTGGACACGATCGTGAGGACGTGAATCGTCAGCCAGAAGTTGCTGCGAAGCACCGGCACCAGCGGACTGATCTTCGGATCGAGCGCCAGCGGTAACTGGTCGGCCAGCACCAGGCCGATGGTCGCGACCAAAGCGCCTGCCAGGGCAATGACCTTGGCCCGGTACTTCCACTCCAGGACCAGGGCGAAGACCGATGACATGGCGGCGACGAAGATCACCGTCTCGTACATGTTGGTAACCGGCGCCCGGCCCGAGATGGCGACGCGGCAGAAGAAGCCGAAGGCCTGAAAGCCCAGCGACACCGCATAGAAGGCGAAGCCGGCAATGTAGAAGCCGCGCGAGTCGATCCAGTAGGCCGCGCCGAAGCAGACCAGCGCGACGAACATGAGCACCCAGGCCCACAGGAACGGCTGCACGCGCGTGAAGCGCATTTCCAGGTCAAGCGTATCGGAAACCGTTTGCACGCCGAGGAGCCTGGCGGAGATGTCGCCGGGATAACGGTGGAAGGACGTGCCTTCCTGCCTCGCCGTGGTGAAGAACGCGTCCGCGGCGGCATCGACCTGGCCCGAATCGCCGGACGTCTCCGCACTCTTGACCTGCTGGTGGCTGGCCATGAGGGCGCTGTTGGTCGGGTTGCGCTGCGCGAGACCGTCGATCAGCGTGCGGTCGCTCAGCTGCCGGACGGTGCGGAAGAAATCCTGCGAGGCGGCGTTGAATGCGTCCGCGTCGCCGGAGATGTAGGCCTTCTTCAGCGAATCGTAGACCACCAGAGCGCGATCCACGTCGGCGGCGGGATAGGCTTGCCAGGTGGCCGACTCGCGGTAGACGTCGGGGAAGCGGTTTTCGAGGAATTGCAGGTGCAGCATGCGCCACTTCTGCTCCTCGGGGTGATAGCCTTCCTTGACCGCCTGCGCGACACGGCTCTGAAACTCGCCGAGGACCTTCTCGCGGTTGGCGGCAAAGATGCGGGTCAGTTCGGCAGTCAATTCGCCGGCCGGCAGCGAATCATTGCCCCCGCCGTGCGGGCTCTTCACGCGATCGTTGACCCACTTCTTGAGCTGCTCGAACGCGTCGCGGCCCATGTCGCGCACGACCGGGTCACTCTGGAGCTCGGTCACGCTGATGGAATCCTTGCCCTTGTAGCGCTTGGCGAAGTCCTGCACGCGCTCGGCGTCACGCTGGGTCAGGACCGTGGTCAGCTCCGAGATGGCCTGCGTGCCCTTCTTGGCCTTGAGTTGCTCCTGGAACTCCTTGAGGTTCTGCTGACGTTCGGGGCTCAGGTAGCGCTGCGGCGTCTCGCCCATGCGGATGAGGATCGTGTTGCGCCACAGCTCCTTCTCGGCGCTCTTGTCTTCCTTGAGCTGCCGCAGCTCGCCGAAGGAGAACCAGGCGCTGTCGGGCACGCGGTCCAGCGTGAGGAAGTGGAACGGGTCTTCGTGCTGCTGCATGCGGCGCTGGCTCTTCGGGTTGTTCTGGCTGATGCTGTCGAAGCTCACCAGGCGCTGCATGACCTCTTCGGCCTTGCGTTCCTCGGGGTTCATCAGCTGCTGAGCCTTCTCGCGGTCCTTCTCGCGCACCTTGTCCGCCGCGTCGAGCACGCGCTGCAAGCCCGGCGACGTGCGCAGGTCCTTCGGGGAAATGTACTTGCCGTTCAACAGGTCTTCGTACCACTTGTCCCAGCCCGCCTTGGTCAGGCAGCCGTTTTCCAGGGGCAGGCGGGCCAACTGGGCATTGTCGATGATGGGGCTTACTTCTTGCTCGCTGAGCACGCCGTCCTTGTTCTCGTCGTAGGTCTCGAACTTCACGTGTTCGTAGATGACGGTGCGCAGGTCCTTGTGCTCGCAGAGGATGAAGGGATACTCTTCCCACTCGGGCAGTTCGGTCTTGGGAGGCCGCACGCCGTTGGTCATCATCCAGGACAGGACGACGGCCACGGGGTCCTTGCCCTGGAACTTCGCCTTGCCGCACACATTGCGCACCGCTTCCTCGCACGCCGAGGCAAACGGCTTGGTCCGGCCGTGGTCCTGCACTCCAAACGGGCCCCACTGCTTGTAGTCGTAATCCGGCAGTTTCACTTGCTGATCGGGCGGCGTTTCGACCGTCTTGCCGAATAACACAGGCTGGAAGACGTAGTAGCTAAGCCCCAGGATGCCCAGGCCAACAACGACGGCCGTGATGCACAGGAGAACAAACGGCACCGGGGAGGATCGCCTCGCCTTGGTAATCATGGTTTCCTGCCTTTATGCGACTTCGCCATTGGGAGTGGCGGGTCGGGCCTTCTTTCCCGTGATGAAGTACGCCTTCATGTAGAACATGCAGCCGATGCCCACTGCCAGCATGATGGAGCCAAGATACTTGAGCCAGAGGCCGGGATCGTTGCCGACGGTGAACGTCGAGCGATGGACGGGCCGCAATGTTTGTTGATCGACGATGCGGCGCATCGGTTCCATGCCGGATTGATAGAACTTGTAGCCATCATATTCCAGCGGCTCGTTCATCGTGATGAGCCGGTCCTCGCCGACGATGTTGTGCCGCTTGTCGGTCAGCTGGATGTAACTCGAATAGCTGGCCTTCTGCTGCGTGCCGGGGTCGAAGGTCTCTTCGCCGCGCAGCAGCTTCAGCTCGAAGGGCAGGTCCTGCATCTTGACATTGTAGGCGACGCTGAATTGCTCCTCGCCGACGTCCACGGCGGTGGATTGCTGGGCCGTGTCGCTGAGCGGCAGCCAGAATTCCTTGGAGCCCTTGGGCGTAGACAGTTTGCAGCGCAGCACGGGCAGCAGGTCGCCGCGTTCCAGGCCCGGGCGGTGGTCTTCGGGAATGTAGCGCGGGGCGCTGACGGCGCGCGGCAGGAAGTCGGCCACGCGGAACTGCCATTTCATGCCCTGCCAGACCGGATAGAAGTTCTCGCCCTTGGCAGCCTCACCGCTGGTCTCGAACTCGAAGCTGCCGATGCGGGCCGAGTTGTACGAGCGATAGTAGAGCTTGCCGTCCGGCCCGGTGGCGAAGTGCAGCAAGGCCCGCACGTCTTCCTTGGAATCGAAACGCGGGTCGGCCGGGTGATAGAAAGCCTGCAGCCCTTCGAGTCCAGGCAGCGCCACACGGCGATCGTCGGCGCGGCGCGGCGGGCTGATGAAGCGGGCGATGGTACCGTAGTCCGCCGTGGCGCCATCCTTGTTCGTCAGGCGGAACTCCACGTAGGGAAACATCGGCGCCGCGTCGTTCTCGTCGGGCTTGGTGATGTTGGGCACGGCCTTGGTGATCTGCACCTTCCAGCCGTTTTCCAGCTCCTTCATGCCCTTGCCGACCAGGCTGTCCACGTCGAGCGCAAACCGCTGCTTGTCGCCGAAGAAGAGGACCAATTCGCCCTTCTTGCCGACCTTGCCCACCATGGGCGGCTTGAGGAACTCATTGAGGATGCCCTGGGATTCGCACTCGCCCATCATTTCGACCATGCCCGTGCCGCGCGGCAGGACGGACCACTTGTCGTCCACGTTCTGAATGTCGTTGACGACCCATTCGCCGGGCAGCGTGCCGGCCATCGGCGACATCAGCTCGTATTTGATGGCGGCGAAACCGGTGCCGCGATCCTTCGATTCCCAGGGTCGATAGCGTTCGGTCCGGGCGTGCGGGTAGTAGGCGAGGACTTCAAGCTTGGCGCCCTCGCCCAGGTCGGTAGACCAGCTGCGCGGCAACGGATGCGCGACGAAGTCGAGGAATCGCAAGAGCCCGGGCACCTTCGCCTCGGTGTATTCGTCCGGGCCCCAGGACAGGGAGCCAGGATCGAACGGGAAGACCTTGGGGTCGCCGTGGCCGCGCTTGGTCGCGCGCTGCACCTGGATCAGGTAGCTGTCGCGGTCGATAATCGACTTGCTGGTCTGCGAAGCGCCGGCGCGGCGCTGCAGCGTCGGATTGGAGGTGTCGGTAACAACCATCAGGGCGTCGGTGCCGCCGAGGGCATTGAGGATGCCTCCGAAGACCATCGTCAGCAGGCCCAGGTGCGTGATGAGGAAGCCCGTCTGGTGCTTCTTCCAGGGCCACTTCTTGGCGGCGGCGAAGAAGATATTGACCCACAGCAGACCAAGCAGTGCGGCAAACCACCAGGTCTTGTAGATCATGTCCTGGGCGACCTTGCCCGTGTACCACGATTCGACGATCGTGCCCAGGGCCAGGACGGTCGCGAACAGGGTCAGCCCCAGGACCGCGACCTGGAGCGAGCCGAGCCAACGGGCAATCTTGATGACAGCGATTTCGATGAACGACCGCTGAACAGCCACATCCTTCGACTCGCGACGCTGGACGGGCGAAGGCGGCCGGGGCGCTGGATTGGTGCTGACGCCGTTCACGGCCGATTCCGCGACGACCGCCGTCTCCAGCGCGGGGGCGGTGGCAACCGCGGCGGTTGGTTCCGTCGGGGAGGAGTCAGCCACGGGTGCCGGTGGCGGCACGGTGGGGCGTTTCTCGGCGACCGCGGTTTCCTGGGATCGGGCGGCCTTGTCCCCGCGCGCTTTTTTTCGTGCCATGAGTCAGCTCGAGTGCCAATGGAGGTGTTCCCCACCGCGGCGGCGGGCCGGCAGCGCAGGGGGGAAGGTGGTTCTACTTCCCATCCACATTGTACGAATCTGACGGTCCCTCCGGCGGGTGCGTTCCGGCGAAAAGGGGACCGAAAAACTCGTCCTGCAAACAAGCGGGAATGCCTGTGACGCGGAGGCGCGTCCGGTGGGGAAGGTGGGTGCAGTCCTAGCCCTCAAGGGTAGTTTCCCCAAAAGGGGCGATTGTTGCAACAGAAAAACCGATGAGCGTCGCGTAAACGCGTGAAGTTGGAACCGGAATGCCGATCGCGGAGTGGCGAGCCTCCGCCATTACCAGGTAGAATGTTTCCATGGAGAAGAAACGCTCAAGGCCGTTGTTGCCCGCTTCCGAGCAGATTTACTGGGGAGCCGACGTCCCGATGCGGGTGATCCGCCGCTTCGCACGCGCGGTTGGGGATCGCTTCCATCCTCACCAAATCATCCTGTTCGGTTCTCACGCCTATGGCAGCCCGACTGCGGACAGCGACGTCGACATTCTTGTCATCATGCCCGCGCGCAACAAGCACAGTCAGGCGGTAAAAATTCGCTGGGATGTTCCGGACCCTTTCCCGATGGACCTGCTTGTACGTACGCCACAGGAGATCGCCCGGGGGCTCAAGGAGGGGGACACATTTCTGACGGAGGTGGTCTCGAAGGGCAAAATATTGTATGAAAACCGCGACGCGTGCGTGGGTGCGGAAAGCCAAGGCCGACTTTCTCGGCGCGACAAACCTCGCACGAAACGCTCCTCCTCTCCATGATCTGGTTTGTTTCCACTGCCAGCAATGTGCCGAGAAATACATCGAGGCGTTGCTCGAAGAACTCGGCGTTGCGATCGCGAAAACGCACGACCTCGGCAAACTCCTGACGGTCGTGCAGCCTCATCACCCGATGCTTCCTTCGCTCAAGAGGGGACTGCTCTTCTTGACAGAGTTCGCAGTGGATACACGCTATCCGGGAAATAGCGCGACCAAACGCCAAGCTGAGTCGGCACTGCGTTGGGTCGACCAAGTGCGGACGGCGGCACGGGGGCTGCTTGGCCTTCCTTGACTGCGTAGCATGGCCGCTGACACGCTCACATCTCCCATCGCCACTGCTTCATCTCCTCGAGCCGCGCATGGTGCGTCAGATCGAATTGCAACGGCGTCACCGTCACCAAACTTTCACTCAACGCACCAACATCCGTCTCCGGGTGCGGGTCCGGACAGCCAAATTCAGGGTTCGTCCAGAAGTAGACCCGGCCACGTGGGTCGATTCTGCGGTCGAACGTCTCCAGGTACGGTGCCACGTTCTGCGGTGCCGTGCGGATGCCCTTGATCGGGCCTTTTTCCAGGCTGGGGACGTTTACGTTGAACAGGCTGCCTTTCTCCGGCTTGTGGGATAGGATCTGCTCGATCACCCGGCGTGCAATCGCAGCTGCACCCTGAAAATCGAGCGGTTTCGGCTTGGTGTACTCCAGCGACACGGCGATGCTGGTCTGGCGAAAGAACGCGCCTTCGATGGCGGCGGCCACGGTGCCGGAATAGAGGACATTAATACCCGAATTCGAGCCCGCGTTCAGGCCGCTGATGAGCACGTCGGGCGGCTCGGGTAGCAGTTCCAGCAGCGCCAGTTTGACGCAATCGGCTGGCCGGCCCTCCACGGCCCAGCCGAGGAACTCCTTCTGCTCGTCAAGGACTTCCTGGACCAGGAGCGGCGTTAGCAGCGTGATGGAATGGCCGACGGCGCTCTGCTCGGTTGCCGGGGCGACCACCACGACTTCGCCCAGTTTCAGGAGTTCCGTGCGCAGTGCGCGCAGACCGGGTGCGTAAATGCCGTCGTCGTTGGTCAGCAGGATGCGCACTCGATGCTCCTCTGTGTGTTTCAAATAGGGGGCAGGCATGGTTTGTAGAAAACCGTGACATTGAGGATCCAAGAAGACCGCCCTCGTTACCGGGCAGAGAGCCCGGTAACGAGGGAAAGTTTTTCGCCAACAAACGCCCGTATTCCGGCGTTGTATATTTGGATCGGCACGCGACCTGGCAATTGCTCGCGCGCCGAACTACTGGTATTATAACGAGGCTGCGTTCCTGGCGCGGCACGGGGGAGAGGCAAGGGCACATTCAGCGAGGGGCTCGCAGATGCACACCTGGGTGAAACGTCTCGCATTGGTGACAGTGGTTGGCGCCGGGCTGTTCGCAACGGCCGGTCCGGCCGCGGCCCAGTTCCGCTACGGAAACTACGGCGGTTACGGCAACCGATTCTACAACTACGGCTACAATAGGGGCGGATTCAGTCCGTATGGTTGGGGTGGCTGGGGCAACAACTTTTTCTCCAATGCCGATCCGTACGGCGGCTACCTCAATGGCGCCGCCAACGTCATCAACGCCCAGGGGCAGTACCTCATCAGCAGCCAGACGGCCTTCCTGAAGAAGGAGCAAGTTCGCTCAGCGCAGATGGACAACCGTCGCAAGGCCTTTGACGAATACATGTACGAAAAGGCCAACACGCCGACGCTGAACGAGAAGCGTATCGCGGAGCAACAGGCCGAGCTGACCCGCGCTCTGACCAATCCGCCGGAAACCGAAATCTGGTCCGCCAAGTCGCTCAACGACATGTTGCAGGCCCTGCAGCAACTTCGCACCAAAGAACTGCACGGCCCCACGGTGCCGTTGAACGAAGGCACACTCAAGCAAGTCAACGTCACCGTGCGCGACGTCGGCAACGTCGGGTTGCTCAAGGACGCCGGCAAGCTGAAGTGGCCCTTCGTCCTGCGTGGCCTGTCGCCCAAGGACGACGTCAAGGAACTGCGCGACCAGGTCGATGCCCGCATGGCCGAGGGCAAGAAGCAGGCGATGAAGGGGGAAGTCGACGCCGATCTGCTGATCGAACTCCAGCGCGACGTGGACAAGCTCCGTTACATGCTCAAGGATGCGGTGGCGAACACATCGTTCAACGACTACACCGCCGGCAAGCGCTATCTCAACGAACTGGATAACGCCATCAAGGTGTTGAAGGACCCCGACGTGGAGAAGTACGTCAACGGCACCTACGCGGCCCAAGGCAAGAACGTCGAGGAGTTGGTGGCGTACATGACGCAGAACGGCTTGCGTTTCTCTCCGGCCATCCGCGGTGAGGAAGGCGCGTACTCGGCGCTGTTCCAGTCGATGGTTCAGTACTACAACGGCTCGAACCCGGCGCTCTATTCTCAGGGCTCGCCGGGCGAGAAGTCGCCGCGCTGAACGTCGTTTCGTGTTTCGGGCCGCTTGCGGCTTCGCCGATCTCGCGAAGCCGCAAGCGGCTTTTCGTTTGCGCTTCACCGAACTTTCGTGGAGCAATTGATTGCGTCCCTGGGGGGCCCACGGTATTTTCACAGCGATTCTTTAGCCGGCGATCTCCCATCGGTGTTCGCCGGCTTCGGCAGCCTCCCGTCGTTTCACGCTCTGCGGTGGAACGAGGATTTCATACAACAAGTGGCAACGCACCTGTCGAATTCGAGGGACCATCGTGAGCGAATCAACGAGTCTCGATACCCTGTCGATCAACACCATCCGCACGCTGGCGATGGATGCCGTGCAGGCCGCTAACTCCGGCCACCCCGGCACGCCCATGTCGCTGGCGCCCGTCGCCTACTGCCTGTGGCAGCAGTTCCTGCGCTTCGATCCCAACGATCCGATCTGGCCAAACCGCGACCGTTTCATCCTGTCCAACGGCCATGCATCGATGCTTCTTTACTCTCTGATGCATCTGGCCGGCATCAAGGTCGTGACGCGGGACTACAAGGTCACCAGCGATTTGTCCGTCAAGCTGGAGGACATCAAGCGCTTCCGGCAGCTCGACAGCAAGTGTCCCGGCCATCCGGAATATCGCTGGACCTCCGGCATCGAGACGACGACGGGACCATTGGGCCAGGGCCTGGCGAACAGCGCCGGCATGGCGATGGCGGGCAAGTGGCAGGCGGCCCACTTCAACAAGCCCGATTTCGAGATGTTCAATTACAACGTCTACTCCATCTGCGGCGATGGCTGCATGATGGAAGGCGTGTCGAGCGAGGCGGCCTCGCTGGCGGGTCACCAGCGCCTCAGCAATCTTTGCTGGATCTACGACAACAACCACATCACCATCGAAGGCAACACGGCGCTGGCTTTCAGCGAAGACGTGGCCACACGTTTCATCGCCTACGGCTGGAACGTCACGCGCGTGGGCGATGCCAATGACCTGGAGATGTTGGCCCGCGCGATCCAGACCTTCCAGAAGACCACCGACCGTCCGACGCTCATCATCGTCGATAGCCACATTGCCTACGGCGCGCCGAACAAGCAGGACACCAGTGCAGCGCACGGCGAACCGCTTGGCGAGGAGGAGATTCGGCTGACGAAGAAGAACTACGGCTGGCCGGAAGACGCGAAGTTCCTGGTGCCGGCCGGCGTGCCCGAGCACTTCCAGCAGGGCATGGGCAAGCGCGGCAAGGAGCTCCGCGACGCCTGGAACGCCCGTTATGCCGAGTACAAGAAGAAGCATGCCGACCTGGCCGACCAGTTGATGAAGATGCAGCACCGCGAGTTGCCCGAGAACTGGGACAAGGACCTGCCGAAGTTCCCGGCCGACGCCAAGGGCATCGCCAGCCGCGATTCCAATGGTAAAGTGCTCAACGCTCTCGCCCAGCAGGTGCCCTGGTTGATTGGCGGCGCGGCGGATCTCGCTCCGTCGACCAAGACGCGCCTCACGTTCAAGGACGCCGGCGACTTCGAAGCCGACAACCACGGCGGCCGAAACCTGCACTACGGCATCCGCGAACATGCGATGGGCTCGATCCTCAACGGCATGTCGCTGTGCAAGATCCGGCCTTATGGGGCCGGCTTCCTCATCTTCAGCGATTACGGTCGGGCGCCGTTCCGCCTGGCTGCCCTGATGGAAATCCCCGTCATCTACTGCTTCACGCACGACTCGATTGGCGTCGGCGAGGACGGCCCGACGCATCAACCGGTCGAGCAGCTGGCATCTTTGCGAGCGATCCCGGGTATCGTCGTGCTGCGGCCCGGCGATGCCAACGAAGTCGTGGAATCCTGGCGCGTGGTGATGAAGCTGCGCCACGAGCCCGCCATCCTGATCCTGAGCCGGCAAGCACTGCCGACCCTCGATCGGACCAAGTACGCGTCGGCTGCGGGTGTGGCGAAGGGTGCCTACGTCCTCGGCGACTCGGAGGGCAAGCCCGACGTGATCCTGATCGGCACCGGCAGCGAGGTTTCCCTCTGCGTCAAAGCCTACGAGGAACTGAAAGCCGAGGGCATCAAGGCCCGCGTGGTCAGCATGCCGTCGTGGGAACTGTTCGAGCAGCAGAGCGAGGAGTACCGCGCCCAGGTGCTGCCGCCGGACGTGACGGCCCGCGTATCGGTCGAGCAAGCGTCGGTCTTCGGCTGGGAGCGCTACGTCGGCATGACCGGGGCGATGATCGGCATGCACACGTTCGGCTCGTCGGCGCCGCTCAAGGACCTGGAGAAGAAGTTCGGCTTCGTTCCGGAGAAGGTCGTCGCCGCCGCGAAGGACCAGGTGGCGAAGGCCAAGGCACGCGGTCGTTGAGTCGATTCTCGTGACCGGGCTCTGCCCGGTCACGCACTGCCCGCGAGGCTCTGCCTCGCGGCAACGAAGGGTCACAACACGCCGTCTTCTGCTCGGGTTCCGTTCGCGAGGCAGAGCCTCGCAGGCAGGGCGTTCCCGGGCACAGAGCCCGGGAACGAGGGTGCAGTTTATGACCATCGCCGAACGCGCTCTCGAAATGATTCAAGACGGCTTCGTCGTCGGCCTCGGCACGGGCCGTGCGGCGACCGAGTTCGTCAATGCGCTTGGCAAGCGTGTGCAGCAGGGCCTGCGCATCCGGGGCGTCCCCACTTCGCAGCGCAGCGCCGACCTGGCCACCCAACTCGGCATCCCGCTGATCACTCTGGATCAGGTCGAACAGCTCGATCTCGACGTGGATGGCGCCGACGAAGTGGACCCGAACCTCGATCTCATCAAGGGGCTGGGTGGCGCGCTCATCCGCGAGAAAATCGTGGCCGCGGCTGCCAAGCGCTTCATCGTCCTGGTTGGCTCGGAGAAGATCGTGCCTGCCCTCGGAGCCCACGGGGTCCTGCCTGTGGAAGTGGTGCCGTTTGCCCTGCCGTTGTGCATGCGCCGCCTGACCGCCATGGGCATGCCGCCCACGCCGCGGCAAAAGGACGGCAAGCTGTTCATCAGCGACAATGCGAACTACGTCCTCGATTGCAAGATTCAGCCGATCGCCGACCCGCGCAAGCTGGAAGCGGAAATCCTGGCCATTCCCGGCGTCGTCGGCACCGGTCTTTTCCTCGGCATGGCGCACACCGTGCTGATCCAGGATGGCGATAACGTCCAAGTGAAAGAGCGAAAGGGCCAGTGACACGGTCCGCAACGGACCCCTGGTCTTTGACCACTGACAAAGGAGCCTTGAGATGCAACTGGGCATGATCGGTCTGGGCCGCATGGGGCAGAACATGGTCTGGCGGCTGGCGAAGGCCGGGCACGAATGCGTCGTGTCCGACACAAAGCCGGAGGTCATTCAGGAAACGGTCGAGAAAGGCGGCGGGAAAGTCATCGCGGCCAAGGACATCAAGGACCTCGTCTCCAAGCTGAAGGCGCCGCGGGCCGTGTGGCTCATGGTGCCCGCCGCGGCCGTGGACAAGCTCAAGGACGCGGTTGTTCCCTTCCTGGAAAAGGGCGACACGCTGATCGACGGCGGCAATTCCTACTACGTCGACGACATCCGCCGGGCCAAGGAGCTCGCGCCCAAGGGCATCGACTACCTCGATGTTGGCACCAGCGGAGGCGTGTGGGGCCTGGAACGCGGCTATTGCATGATGATCGGCGGCGCCAAGGGCGCCGTGCAGCGGCTCGACCCGATCTTCAAGGCGCTGGCGCCCGGCAAGGGCAATGCGGACAAGACGCCGGGCCGCGAGAAGATGGGCGGCACGGCCGAAGACGGCTACCTGCACTGCGGCGAGGCCGGCGGCGGCCATTTCGTCAAGATGGTGCACAACGGCATCGAGTACGGCCTGATGGCTGCCTATGCCGAGGGCCTCAACGTCCTCAAGCACGCCAACGCGGGCAAGGAGACGCGCGCCGTCTCTGCCGAGGTGACCCCGCTGCGCGATCCAGAGCACTTCCAGTACGACTTCAACCTGCCCGACGTCTGCGAAGTCTGGCGGCGTGGCAGCGTGGTTGCCTCGTGGCTGCTCGACCTGACTGCCGCGGCCTTCGCGGAAGATCCCGACCTGTCGAAGGACAAGAAGACAGTCGAGGACGTGGTCAAGTCCACCGGCCACGCCCACGGCGTTCCCGACTCCGGCGAAGGCCGCTGGACGCTGCTGGCCGCCATCGAAGAAGGCGTGCCGACCACCGTGCTCAGTGCCGCCCTTTATCAGCGCTTCGCGTCGCGCGGCGAGGACCTGTTCGCCTATCGTATCCTCCAGGCCATGCGCCGCAAGTTCGGCGGTCATTGAGCGTGGCAAGGTGACAAGGTGACAAGGTGACAAGGTGACAAGGTGACAAGGTGACAAGGTGACAAGGTGACAAGGTGACAAGG
>JAIEMG010000380.1 GCA_019752375.1 Gemmataceae bacterium
ACAGTGATGTTTAGGACGCCAATCGCAGGCACTGCTGGTAGCTGGTGGAATACAACAAGCCAGAATTCAAAGTGCATCGTGAACTGCTACGCTGAAATATCGTAGTATTGCCGCGTGAACGGTTACGATCCATCTAAAGATCCAAAAGAGATTGATTTCGTTGACGGTTCGGACTTCTGCCTTGGCATATGCAAGGTGGACGCCGAGACTTTGACGATTTACTGGGCGTCGGTTGGAAAAAAGCGCCGACCCAGAGAATTCCAAACAACTAAGGACGAAAAAACCGGACTACGTCTGTTCATGTTTAAGCGAACAAAAACGTAGAAGTATCCGACATTCGAGTTTTCTGTCTCGAGCAAAAAGGATGGTTTGCCCATGCTTCTCCCCTGGATTCCCTTCGCGAGTCGGCTCCGCAAGAATTCTCGGGACCACAAATCCCTGGCCAGGCGCTGCCACCCCGTCATTGAGGTGTTGGAGGATCGTCTGGCACCGGCTACTTTTATCGTCACCGGCACTTCTGATGACGCCGGGATCTTAACGCTCATCGACAAAGCGAACCAGGTTTACACAGTGACCAGCTTCCGCAGGGCCATCGATGAGTCCAATGGAAGTGTCGGCGTGCGCGACACGATCAGTTTCCAGATCAAAGGAAATCCAACAATCATGCCGGGATCGCAGCTATCCGCGATCACCGATCCCGTCGATATCGACGGGACCACCCAAGCAGGCTATGACAAGGCATCGTTTCTTCCGGCAGTCGTGCTGGACGGTTCGGAAGCCGGCAAGCTATCGAACGGCTTGGTCATACGGGCCGGAAGCACTACCGTCAAGGGGCTTAGCATTGTTAGGTTCAACGGCGCGGGGATTCGGCTGGCATACGACGACGAACGTGGACAGTCGTCAGATGGCAACACAATCACGAACACGTACTTGGGGACCGACTCCAAAGGGACAGCTGGGCTGGGTAACACGTACGGTGTTGTAATCGAGGGCGCCAGGCTTAACACCATCGGCGGAAACACCAAAGCACAGCGAAACGTCATTTCAGGCAATAAGGCAGACGGCATCCTATTGCTGGCGCGGGATAAGGACAATGTTCCGCGAAACAACGATATCAGTGGCAACTACATTGGAACTAGCCCGCTTGGTACAGCAGCACTCGGCAATGCTGGCAATGGTATCCAGGTTCTCGGAGGTTCCCAAAACAAGATCCGTGACAATGTCATTTCTGGAAATGAGAACGCGGGTATTTTCTTAGGGACAACCACGGTGGGTGGCACCAAGTTCATTCCCTTGGACAACACGGTGGCGCACAATACAATTGGGCTCACTGCAGCCGGAAAATTCAGGCTGGGCAATACAACTGGCGTAGTGATTGATGGAGGTAAGAACAACACAATCGGTGGCAGCACTTCCGTAGATCGAAATATCATTTCCGGCAATAAAGTCGACGGCGTCCTCATCATTGGCCGAGACATAAGCCAGCTCAAGGCAAGTCCGCAAGAGAACATCGTTCGAGGAAACTACATTGGGACTGACCCGACCGGTATGACGGATCTGGGCAACGGCCGGAGCGGGGTGCGAATTCAGGGCGGCGCCAGCAATCATATTGTCAGTAACGTCATCTCTGGTAACCGAGATTCCGGCGTTTATCTTACAGTTAACGGCTCCGAGGGCGCCCCAAACCAAAAAAGCGATCCGCTGGCCATTGAAAATGACATTTCTGGTAACACGATCGGTTTGGCAGTCGACGGCGAGACGAAATTGGGACAGTGGGGACAATGGGGGGACAATGGGGACATCGCCGTATGGCGCCCGGCAACTTTCCCCCGGAGGTCGAAAATGTCCTCCAAATGGTCTCGCCGGATCACGTCCACATGGAACAGTACATGGACTTCTTGCGCAATCGCATGTTCCGGCAAACGCTCCTCTGTCACCGTGAAGTGTCTCGCAACGCGAGCCTTCGCCCCGAGCAACTCGCGTCATTCTTCTTGGCTTCTCCGGCCAGATCCACGGCAACGGTCCCCAATGAGCCGGAGCGATTTGAAACACCGGATGGAATCGCGCTGACCATCAACGATCCGCTGTGCAAGGCAGCCCTCTCGTTTCTGGGCGAACAATGGCCGAATCCCGTGGCGTTCAGCACCTTGAAGGCCACGGCGCGTTCGCGCGTGAACGCGCAAGGAGCGCACGACCGAAGGACTGCGACCGAAGATACCGAAGCTCTTGGACAGTTTCTGCTCGCTTGCTACGCATCCGCGTCGAACAAGTTGATCGAGTTTCGCGTCCACAGGCCCCCGTTTGTTCCGGAGATCAGCGAACGCCCAGTGGCCAGTCCGTTCGCGAGACTGCAGGCAGCGAGCGGCAACACTGTCACAAACATGTTGCACCGAAGCGTCGGCCTGGACCCGTTTGGACGCCAGGTCGTCCCGCGACTCGACGGTCAGCATGATCGCAACGCACTCCTGATGGGACTGGTCGAGGCCGTGGAAGCCGGTGAACTCACGGCCGAGCACGAAGGGATGCCGGTCCAGGATGTTCAGGTGCTGAAAGCAGCGCTCGACGAAAATCTAGACCAGAAGCTCCAAGAGTTAGCTCGTCTGGCGCTTTTGATCGGATAACCCATCGACCGTGCCGTACCTGTCGGCACGGTTCGAGAAGCAAAAAAGCCGCGATATGAAACTCGCGAGAAACCCTCCTTGGCCCTTGCGGCGAGCATCACCGGCAGGT
The DNA here is from genome assembly GCA_019752375.1 of Gemmataceae bacterium. GTDB lineage: Bacteria > Planctomycetota > Planctomycetia > Gemmatales > Gemmataceae > JAIEMG01. The sequence goes on from JAIEMG010000380.1 coordinate 2,731, forward strand.
ACGCTCTCCATAGCTGAGCCAAACCTGTCAACTGCCGGGATCGCCTCGATCCTAACCCGGAGAACTCATCCATGAGAGTTTATTGCTCCCTTCTTGCTTCCCTGCTGACCTGCGCCACCATCGCCTCCCAACCGCCGCCCCTCGTATTCAATGGCGGCACCAATTCCCTTGCGCCACGCCGGATTCTGGCAGCCGAGAAGCAAGAAACCCGGATCAAGGACCTCGACGAGAGTTTCCTCAAGGAGCATGGCGTTGGCACCGACGATCGTGCCCTCCTGGAGTACCTGCGCGAGCGGTCGAAGGCGGATGACGACCTGCTGAAAATCGACCAACTCATTCGGCAGCTCGGCGACCGGCAGTTTCCGAACCGCGAGGAAGCGCAGCGCCGTCTCAGTGCGGTGGGGCTGGTGGCCATGCCGGCCCTGCGTGCGGCACTCAAGAATCCCGACCAGGAAATCGTCCGCCGCGCCACGGCCTGCATCCAGTGGATCACCAAGGAAGCGAACTGGGCGCCCCCGCTCGCCGCGGTCCGACTGCTGTCATTCCGCCGGCCCGCGGGAGCGGCGGAGGTGTTGCTGCGCTACCTTCCGTACGTGAATGATGAAACATCCGAAGAAGTAATCTGGTTTGCGCTGAGCGCAATGGCGGACGCCGACGAAAAAGTACGCAAGCTTCTCGTCCCCGCGTTGAAAGACCCGCTGCCCGCGCGCCGCGCGCTGGCAGCATGTGTGCTGGGCCGTTTGGGGAATGCGAACGAGATAACCGCAGTCAAGAAGTTGCTGAGTGACGCGGAGCCGGTGGTACGACTCCGCGCTGCTCAGGGATTGCTAGCGGGAAACGACAAGCAGGGACTTCCGGTGCTGGTCGCACTTCTGGAGGAAGCGCCAACATACCTCGCCTGGCAGGCTGAGGAACTGCTCACCTGGGCGGCTGGCGATGGTGGGCCGGAAATTGCTCTGGAAGCGGGCAGCCCTCAGCGTAGAAAGCAAGCTCGAGAAGGCTGGAGCGCGTGGCTGCGGGATAACGAAGCGAAGATCGACCTTGCCAAAACGCGCCAAGAACCCCGAAGGCCCGGCCTGATTCTCATTACCGGGGAAACCGGTGTCTGGCTGTGTGGCTGCAACGGTAAGCCGCGGTGGAAGCTTGCCATTGACGGGGGACTGGCCGATTTTCAATTGTTGCCGAGTGATCGCATCCTATTGGCCGAAATCGATGGCAGGGCGGCGGACCGGGTCCGTGAGCGCGATCTACAAGGCAAGGTTCTTTGGGAGAAAGAGGCTCCGCAGAGAGGGTTGGTCCATTGCTATCGATTGCCCAACGGCTCCACATTTATTGCGACGATGTTCGCACTCGTCGAAACGGCGTGGGACGACTCCGCGACATACTCTCATGATCTAACGAAGCTCGATGTAACGTCCATTGACGGTGCTCGCAGGACGCCGAACGGCCACGTTTTTTGTATGAATAGCCTCGACCGAGGCATAATTGTTCTACACTGCGTCACCGGACGAAATCTAGGAAAGGTTCCTGGCAAGCTGGAAGGAAAACGAGGGTACGATGTACAACCTTTGGCCGGGAACCATTACCTCTTTGCGATCCCTGATCTCGACGAGGTGAGGGAAATTGACGGTTCGGGCAAAACAGTGTGGCGCCATCCACAGCCCGGTGCATCATGGGCGCATAGGCTGCCCGGTGACACTCTCCTGGTCCGTGTCCGAAGGGGTGATACCGAACGTGTCGTTGAGATAGACCGAAACGGCACCCTGCTCTGGGAGCTCCAGAACAAGGCCGGCATTGGTTCCGTTCGCCCTTGTCTTGGCCTTGTCCGTGTTGGCTTCACTCAGCCTCGGCCTGCCGGTGTAAGTTTGGATGCAGTGTCCCACTGGACCAGACTCGCAGGCCACAAAGACGTTCAAGTGCGATTGCGGGTTGTTGAAGCACTCGACAAGCTTGCTGCAAAGTCAGATGTTGCAGCCTCGACGCTTGTTGAACTGCTAACCGATCCAGACGAACACGTGCAATTCTCTGCGGCGCGCGCGGTGGAACGAGTAGGTGTCAAAGCACTCCCCGCTCTGAATAGGGCCTTGCAAGACGATCGCCCAGCCCTGCGGGCGACTGTCGCACGGATTATGGGGGTATTCAGCTTCCGCGAAAATATGACCGTGGCAGAGTCCCTGATCAGAGCACTGCGGGATGGCGACTGGCAAGTCCGCAGCAACGCCGTTGAGTCGTTACGATGGGCGGGGAGATCCCACGGGGCTGCCGTCACGCACATTTCAGCGCTTACCAACGACAAAAACAGAATGGTTCGCAAGAACGCAGTTGATTCCCTGGGGTTTTTTCCGTGGGACGCCAAGGCAATCGTACCCTTGCTGGTCGCGCTATTGTCGGACAAGGACTCCGATTTAGCCGCTACAGCCATTGGTTCCCTTGGACGTATCGGAAATGGTGCTTCTGACGCTGTCCCTGCCCTCGCCGAATTGGTCAAGAGTCGAAAGAAACCGCTTTGTCAGCCGGCAATAACGGCACTGGGCTCTATCGGGCGCCAAGCAAAAGCCGCTGTTCCGGCGCTGGTGCAGGCCCTAGATGAAAAGGATTACCGGGAATGCCGAACCGAAATACTGCTAGCGCTCGGTTCTATTGGGCCTGAAGCGCAGGAAGCCACTCCCAAGCTGATCAGCATCTTGAAAGATGAGGATAGTACCGTTCGCCGCCTGGCCGCCACTGCTCTGGGTCGGATCGGTCCGGCCGCCAAAGATGCAGTACCTGAGTTGGCTAAAGCTCTCCGCGAAAGTAGAGACCCTAATCTTCAACTCGAAGCAGCAGTCGCGTTAGGAAGAATGGGTAAAGCTGCGAGTGCCGCGGAACCAGATCTCAAAGAAGCCGCAAAAGACCCGGGACAACTGGGAGATGCGGCGTCTCGATCCCTTAGATTGATTTCTTCGAGATAGAGATCATCTAGGTAATTGTCCTGAATTCTCATTCTCATTAAAAAACGTGTAGGTCTAAGGAGGATCGCAACAATGTCGTTGCAGCGCGCGTTGACATGGCTTGACGGCAGTTTCAATAGGGCCAGTAGGATTCGCGGATCCAGGAAATCACCCTTCATATTCATTCCGACACTCGAAACCCTCGAATGTCGGAATCTGCTGTCGGCGGCCCCGAATGGCAACCGTTCTCGTCAGGGAACCGAAGATGCTCCCCATCCAGTCCTTGGGGAAAACCACGTTGCGCCGTCAACCCGGCAACCGATTCCTTACTCGCACAGCAAGGCGTTGCAAGCCAACTGGGCGAGCTGCTGCTCCAGCGCGCTCGATATGACCTCGCGCAGCCGCTGGCCGTCCGGCACGGGCTGGCTGTGCTCCGTCACCGTCAAGGCACCCTCCGCGACCACCTGCCGCAACCGGTCGACCAGCGCCGAATTGTAGGACGTGCAAGACGGCACGATGCTTGGTTCACTCGACCCTTGACAGATGCGCAGCGCTGACCTATCCTTCGTTCACTTCGAACGCCTCCCTTCTAATCTGGACGCGCCCATGAAACGCCTGGCTTTGCTTCTCGTTGCGCTGCTCGTCATCGCCACCAGCTCATGCAAGTCGGAGCGGACGCTTAAGTTCAGCGATCAGTCGGTGAAGCCGCGCCCCGAAAAACCATTCGTCATGCTGACGGCGGCGGACTTCTCGGCAGATGGACGGTTCTTGCTCCTGGGGCACCAACTCACCAACAGTGACCTCCGGCCACTTCCCCGCGACCTGCAACTGTTCGTCCTGTGGGACCTGATTAAAGGAGAAAGAGTCAAGTCATGGGGAGGATATGACGGCGCGGTGCGCTTTCTCAAGCTTCTGCCGGATGGTAAGCGTGCTCTTTGCATGCTTGACAGTCGAGGACTGACGCTGATCGACATGGCCAGCGGTAAAGAAATTTGGGCAGTCAATCCGAACACGCACGGAACAAGCTGGAACATTGGTCTCTCTCCCGACGGCACTCTTGCGCTTACCCAGGGATCAGACGATACGTCCTATGCCCGCATACTCAAGGTCTGGAACGTGCAAACGGGCATGCTGGTACGAACACTCGGCAAGAGCGGGGGAAGTGGATCGACTTTAATGATTTCCCCCGATAACAAGAGCGCGCTCTCAGGATGCCAGGGACAATCCAGAGCTGATATACTCGTTTGGCGACTCTCCGACGGGGAGGTAGTCCGCTGGTTCAAGGGCTCCGATGGATGGAGCATCGCGGGGCCGTTTCTTCCCGACAGCAAGTCGGCCTTCCTCATGAAGGGCGGTGCAAAGCCCGATGACGATCAGAATCTGCTATTGGTAAACCTCTTGACTGGTGAAGTGCTACGTACCTTTAACGGAAGCGTTGTGAATCCCCTCGGTCTCACGCCGGACGGCAAGCGCCTCACGACGCGGACGGGACAGGCGACTGTGACGGTCTGGGATCCGAATAACGGCGATCTGCTGCGGACGCTGGAACTACCGCGAAATGACCAAGGGATCGACCCCATGATCGTATCGCGGGACGGCAAGCGCCTGTTTACGTCGGTGCGCCTTCCCAATGCACCTTACTTGCGCAACGAACTGTGGGACGTGCAAGAAGGCACGATGCTTCGCACCTTCGGCTACGAATAGCAACGTGCGATTTCGGGGCACCGATGCCCCGAAATCGCGGAAACTGCCCCTCCAACATGGAGCCCCCTCAATGTGGCAATTTCGGCATTTCTATCGCGCGGTTTCCAGGTGTGTCGCCTCTTGGAAAGCCGGGTATCGAACATCGCGGACTTGCCGCCGGTTCGTGCCTGCCGTGCGCTCCTGTGAGGACCGCATCCTCCTGGCCACATGGGTTCCCATTGGACCATCGCCGCAGCAAGGCAGCGCCTTTACCACCCTCCAGGGACAGTTCGGCTCTCCGGGCCAGAGTTACACCGGCCGCATCAGTGCACTCGCTATATCTCCGGACTACGATGGTCAAGGCCACCAGGCCATGTACGTTGGCACTGCGGGCGGCGGCGTTTGGCGCAGCACGAACTTTTCCGCCGCCAGTCCCGATTGGCAACCACTCACGGACTCCGTCCCGCTGCCGGCTGCTCTTCTTGCGAGTAGCAAAGGCATTGGTGCCTTGAATGTTGGCTCGATTGCCGTCGATCCCGTTGATCCCCGAACGATCTACGTCGGCACGGGCGAAGCAAATGGAGTTCCGAGTGATGTCGGAATAGGCGTCCTTAAATCGACGGACGGCGGCGACACGTGGAATCTCGTTAGCATGGGCCCCAATTCCCTTTTCGTCGGTCAGTCGATTTCTCGGATCTTTGTTGATCCGACAAACGACAGCGGCAGGTCGAATGGCGGTCAAACGCTTTATCTCGCAGTCGTTCCCACAAGCCTTGAAACGCCAGCGGACACCGCGGATGGCGTCTACAAGAGTACCGACGGAGGGATGACTTGGGCTTCCGTATCGACGACGCTGCGCCCCAACAACGTCAACGTGCCGCAGAAAATCGTTGTGACCGACCTCGAGTACACTGTCGATCAAGGTCGTCTCACTCTGTTCGCGGGCGTTGGAAATGTCAACGGCAGCCCGAATAATGGGATTTGGATTGGCACGGAGCAAAACAATGGGACGGTAGCATGGGTGCCACGATTGGAGAATGACGGCCTTCCACTACCAGCCGCCATACAGCGCATCTCTCTTGCATCTGACCACGTCTCGACCGTCTACGCCGCCATCAACATGCCGGGCCAGACAGTCAAAAGCAACGTGTTCAAAACGACCGACAATGGCCAAGCGTGGGAAGCGACAAATCCGCCCGGCAATTTTGTAGGCACTCAGGGTAATTATAATCTGGCGATTGGACTGTCACCGAACGGTCGTGTCTACATCGGCGGACAGGAGCCCGACGAGGGCGGCGGATCGTATCTGCTGGAATCGAGCGTCGGCGCTACCGGCTGGCGAGCGATCAATCAAGGGCCGAACGGACTTCAGCCGCACGCGGATTCCCACGCGTTTGCCTTCGGTCCCGATGGTACGGTCTACCTCGGCAACGACGGAGGCATCTACCGTTACGATCCCTTGCCGTTCGACCCCGGTTTCGTCTCCTCGGACACCGGTGGCGAGATTCGTGCCGCGGCAACCAGCGATTTCAACCGGGATGGCAAGCTCGACGTTGCCGTCATCGTCAACGGCAGCGTCGCGCTGATGTACGGGCTGGGCAACGGAACCTTTTCCAGGCTCGTAACGCCGATCCCGGTGGGTCGAAACCCGGTCGCAATCGTCGCGGGCGACTTCAATCGCGATGGTCTTGCGGACCTGGCCGTCGTCAACAATGCCAGTGGCAGTGTCAGTATCTTGATTCAGAACGCAAATGGCACCTTTCAGGCGGCCCAGGATTTCGCCGTGGGGCCCGTCCCGTCGTTCATTGCGGTGGGCGATTTCAATGGGGACGGGAAACTCGACCTTGTCGTCATGGACGGCCTGGGCGGTCCTGGTAGCGGACGATTCCTCCGCGGCGCCGGCGATGGGACGTTCGTGGTCGCTCAGAACGGCTTTGATACCGGCACAACACGAAGCACCGCTAGTCGTCCGGGCGCACTGGTCGCGGGCGACTTCAATGGGGACGGCAAACTCGACCTGGCCGTCACCAATTACGGCGCGATCGACGGCACGGGCGGCGGGGTCAATGTGCTCCTCGGCAACGGGGACGGTACGTTTGGGGCCGCACTCGCGACGGCCACGGGAAAGGGAACGCGGTCCCTTGCCGCGGGCGACTTCAACGGCGACGGGATCCTGGATCTTGCGGCCATCAACGAGATTACGGACGGGGGGACGTTGAGCATACTCCAGGGCAAGGGAAACGGCACGTTCGCGGTGACGCAGACCGAACCGGGGCGGCGTGCGTTTGCCGTTGCCGTGGCGGACTTCAATGGAGATGGAAAACAGGACATCGTGGTGGCGAGAGAAATTACGAGAAGTCTTGGAATGTTCCTGGGCAACGGCAATGGCTCGTTCCAGGCCGTCGTTCCCATGGCGACCGGCCAGCAGGCAGTGCAACCGCCGATCTTGATTGCCGCGGACTTCAACGGCGACGGCAAGGCGGACGTCGTGGTCAAGCAAGGGGCGACGCTCGGCTTCATGCTGAACAATCCCGGCGTTTCGTCCACGGGGCGTGGGAACTGGGCGAACTTGAACTCCGCCGGCTTGCAAACAAGCCAGGCGTACAGCATTGCTGTCAGTCCCACGGACCCCTTGACTATGTTGATAGCGTCGCACGACAACGGAGTTGCCCGGACCACGGATGGCGGGAAGACCTGGAACACCGTTCTTACTCCGGACCTTCGCCAGGGTAATCCCGGTGGCACCGATGGGCTTACCGTCGAATGGGCTGCCGACGGCATGACCGCGTACCTTGTGAACGCCTCCGGCCCCGACGCTCACCCTGGACTGTACCGGTCGGACGACAAGGGGGTGACCTGGAAATATGTCGGCGAGGGCCTCATAACGGGCACCGGAGGCGTTCAGGGTGGTGCGCCGCTTCCGCTTTTGATCAAGCCAACGGACCCGAAAGTCATTATCGTCGGCGGATTTGACGGAAAGCTTTTCTTGAGTGCTTCCGGCGGCCGTGTCTGGGCGCCAGTGGCAGGACCGAGAGGCGTAAGCAGTGCGGTCACGGCGATGGCTTGGGGGACAGCAAGAAACGAATTGCCGCAATACATCGGCTTGGGAGACGGCAGCTTGTATAAGCGAGCGGCCGGGAAAACGCTCGACTGGGTTAGTATCGGCGGGCCGTGGGGCAATAGAGTGGTTAGCAGCATCGCCGTCGATCCGTCCAATCCAGCGGTCATCTATGTCACACTGAAAGACCCCGATCCGAACGCAAACTCGCAAAACGGAAGTCAGGTCTGGCGCACAACAAACGGTGGGACTAGCTGGGTCCCCATTGCATTCAGCGGCGGAAACGCGAGCACGAGGACGCTGCCCAATTTCCGAGTATTCAAGGTGGTCGCGGAACCGAATTCCGTTGTGTACATCGCCACCGATCTGGGCGTCTATAAGGGAACACTCCAGCAGGGGCTATGGGCGTGGGCGCCGCTCAGCACTGGTATGCCGAACGCGATCGTGCGCGACTTGCGCTTGCAGACTTACGGAACGCAGAAGTTCCTGGTGGCGGCAACTATTGGACGTGGAGGCTGGATCACTGCGTTGGCCGGGGGTACAACTCCGACAGTGACGGCATTGGACTTCAACGGCGACCAACTCGCTGGCGGGCGCGAAATCACCATCACGGGGACCGGTTTCAACGGTGCGACGGCCGTCCTGTTTGGCAACACTTACGCACGAACCTTTCGCATCGTCTCGGATACCAGTATTGTCGTCGTTCCGCCGCCTGCCACGGATACCGGCACCGTTGATGTGAAAGTGGTCGCGGCCGGCGGCACCTCGGCGGCTAGCCCCGCCGACCGGTTCACCTATTTCTCGAATCAGCTGCCGCAGGTGAATGGTCTGTCGACCGTTTCTGACGTCCCGGCCGGTGGCAGTGTTCTCGTTATTTCGGGTACTCGGTTCCTCGGCACACACCAGGTGCTCTTCGGTAACGCGCGTGCGAAGTTCGTGGTGAATTCGGACAGCCAGATCACTGTCATTGTTCCTGCAAATGCGGCCGGTACGGTGGATGTGCGCGTCAACAATGCGTCTGGCCTTTCTTTGGTGAACTTATCTGACAAGTTCACCTATCTGACTCCGGGTACCGCGATCGTCCGTAGAGTGGGAGTCGGTTCAGGACCGACCGCGGGCGGCACAGTCGTCAACATCATGGGCACGAACCTGAGCGGGACTGTCAAGGTCTTGTTCGGTGAAACGGAGGCTGCGTTTGTGGTGCAGTCGGACGTTCTCATCACCGCTACGGCTCCCCCGCATCTGGCGGGTGCCGTGGACGTGCGCGCGATCACTCGTGGGTCGAATGGGGGCGAAGTCACATCACCAACCATGCCGGGCGACGTATTCCGCTACGTTACCGCACAGGGACGTACCAGCCTGTCCACCTCGGAAGACCCATCCGTCTTCGGTCAGCCAGTCACGTTGACCGCCACGGTGGCAGCCGAGAACGCCGGCGACGGCACGCCGACGGGTTCGGTCATCTTCATGGAGGGCGGCACGGTCATCGCAGTCGAGGCGCTCATCAACGGGATCGCTGAGTTCACCACCTCGTCGTTCGGACTCGGCATCCACGAACTCGTCGCCGTTTACCAGGGTGACGACAACTTTCTCGGCAGCACGTCCGCGCCCCTCGACCAGATTGTCGCCGCGCCGATCGGCACGGTAATCCTCAATGCGCTCAACAACAGCACCACGGCCATGGTGAGCTTCAACGACAGCGCCGGCCACAGCGGCAGCGTCACTACGTTCCTGAGCCAGTTCAACGTGACGTTCAATGGCGGCGGCGTTTCGTCCTTGCCGTTTGCCACGTTCTGCATCGATCTTCTGCACACGGTGACTGTCGGGGAATCGTGGGGAGTCAATTTTCGCAACGACCTGGACGCCGCCTTCGTCAGCGGCGGCAGTGCCATGGCCTACCTGTTCCAGCAATACGGCATGGCCGACCTGACGAGCAATCCGACCCTGGCCGCGGCCCTGCAACTGGACCTGTCGCTCGGCGGCACCCCAACCGCCTTCACGCAGCAGGTCGACGGTTCGTACCGCAGCAGCGGGGGCGGAGATATCTTCCTGTCCGTGGACCTGGGCAGCAATCTCGACGCCGCCATGATCATCGCGCTGGCCAACGATCTGTTGCTGGAGTCGAGCGCCGCCACCGCGCACGGCGGCTGGTTCGATTCCTCTGCTACGGACGAACCGAATCGCGGCCAGAGCCTGCTGATGCCCGCGAACCTGCCAGTCGTCGTCGGCACCACGGTGGACATGACCGAGGGCCAGTCGGCTTCCGTGACCGTCGCCACGATCCTGTACACCGGTCCCGGCACGCAAGCCGCCGATTTCCAGGCCAGCGTCAACTGGGGCGACGGCTCGGCGGTCGACACCAAC
>JAIEMG010000388.1 GCA_019752375.1 Gemmataceae bacterium
CACGACCGAGAAGCTCCGGCTTCTCGGAACTCGACGCTACACTGGCAACGTCAAGTCGCGCAAGTCATGCACGGCGAGAAGCTGGAGCTTCTCGGCCGTGCATTCCCAAGCCGGAGCTTGGGAACGAGGTTGTTAAATCGCGTCCGTGGACTGTGCCTACGCCTTCGCCACTCGCAGCAAGAACGTCGGATTGACGGCCTCGAAACGCATCGTCTCCAGTTGTTCCGTGCCGCGGGCGACGTTGACGAGCGAACACTGCACGCTGCCGGCCAGCGACTTCAACGTACCATAGGTTGCGGTCAGCATCTCCAGCGTCGCCACATTGACGACGAGCCGGCCGCCGGGACGCAATACCGCGAACGCAGCTTCCAGAAGCCGTGCCACCTCGCGGCCGGTGCCGCCGACGAAGATCGCGTCCGGCGCGGGCAAGCCGTCGAAAACCGCAGGCGCGGTGCCGTGCACGGCCTTCAGGTTCATTACGCCGAAAGTCTCCGCATTGGCCCGGATAAGGTGGTAATCTGCGGCATCTTGCTCGATCGCGTAGACCGCGCCGGGATCGGCAAGCTGGGCAGCCTCGATCGCCACCGATCCGGAGCCTGCGCCCACGTCCCAGACGATGCAGCCCGGCTGCACGTCGAGCTGGGCCAGCGCGATCGCACGCACCTCGGCCTGTGTGATCAACCCGCTCTTGGGGCGGCTCTGCGCGAACACGTCGTCGGGATTGCCGAACCTGCGCAGAGCGCCGGGGCCGCGACCCAGGCTACGCGGCAAGTCGGGACGGCCTGGCTTTCGCTTCAGGATCATCACATTCAGCGGAGCGAATTCCATCTCCTGGATTTCCGCCAGCTCGCCCTGGGTCACCCGTTCATCCGGTGCGCCCAGGTTCTCGCAGACGAAGGCGCGGAAGTAGTCGAGGCCGCGGGCCAGCAACTCGCGGGCGATCGCCGGCGGGTCGTGCTGCTCGCTGGTGAACAGGCCGACCGTCTCGGCCGTGCGAATGCGGTCCAGCACCGTGTCCAACGGATGATTGGCGAGGTTGGTCAGGTACGCTTCTTCCCAGCTTTCCTTGATGCGTGCGAAGGCGAGTTGCATGGAGCTGACGTGCGGCAGCACCTCGAAGCGATCCTTGCCCAGGCGATCGCACAGGTAGCGGGCGACTCCGTAGAAGAGCGGATCGCCGCCTGCGACGATGACGATGCGCTTGCGCTGCCCCAGGTTCGCTTCGAGCACGCGGACGACCTCGGGAAGGTCGGGGCCGATGCGCAGGCGTTCGGCTTTCAACTCCGCAAGCAGGTTCAGCGTGTGTTCGGAACCGAGCACCAGGTCCGCCGCCGTCAGCAGTTCGCGGGCGCGGCTGGTGAGACCGGACACGCCATCGCTGCCGACGCCGACAATGTGAATCCTGGGTTCGGAAGCGCTCACAACGATTCCCCGGTTCGACGCGAGTCTGGGCTGTTCGGGGATTCTATACCACGAGGAAGGGATCGGGTATCGGATTACCAGCCGGAAGTGGCATGCCGTCCCTTCCCGATCCCGTTCCCGTTCCCGTTTTCGACCCGTTCCCGAGCCCGTTCCCCTTCCCGTTCCCGAATTGCCTCCACCGTAAGATTACCTGGCCTGGCGCGAATGCGGGAACGGGATCGGGAAGGGGAAGGGGAACGGGCTCGGGAACGGGGATGGTCGGTTCTGACGATTGGCGCACGCGATTGTCCGGACACGCCGCCTTCGGTACAAGAAAGGCTGCCGCTTTCGTCCCCCGAACCATGATCGCCCCTTGCAAGGAGCTTGAAGATGATCGTATTCATCACCAGCCTGGTCCTCGTCCTGGCCGTGGCCGCGGAACCGCCACAGAAGTCCCATCCACGGCCGGAATTGCTAATCGAAGTGGAAGGCATCGCCAAGTTGCAGCCATCACCGGTCATCATCGATGCGCGGCCGCGCGGCGGATACGATGCGGGGCATATTCCCGGCGCTGTCTGGGTCGATCTCGAAGCCTGGAGCAAGGCGTTTGCCGACAATCCCGACAAGACCGAGTGGACGAAGCGCATCGGCGATCTTGGCATCGACACCGATACGCGCGTGATCGTCTACGATAACGGCGTCAAGGATGCGGCCCGCATCTGATGGATCCTCCGCTACTGGGGCCTCAAGGATGTGCGCCTGCTCAACGGCGGCTGGAACGCCTGGCAAAAGGTCGAGGGCAAGGTCGAGAAGGACGAACCGAAAGTTACTGCCAAGCAGCCAAAACTGACCCACCAGGCAGAGTGCCATGCCACCAAGGAGCATTTGCTGAAACTGGTGGACGAGAAGAAGCACCAGATCATCGATGCCCGGTCGCGCGGCGAGTATTGCGGCGAGCAGAAGTCGGCGAAGCAGGGCGGCACGGTGCCGGGCTCCACGCACCTGGAATGGACCGAGGTCATCGACAAGAAGACCCAGCGCTTCAAGTCCGTGGACGAGTTGAACGAGCTGTTCAAGCAGGCGAAGATCGACGTGAACAAGCCAACCGTGACCTTCTGCCAGTCCGGCGGCCGCGCTGCGGTGATGGCGTTCACCCTGGAATTGATGGGTGGCAAGGAAGTGCGCAACTACTATCGCAGCTGGTCCGAATGGGGCAACGCCGACGACACCCCGATCTTCGTGCCGAAGAAGTAAACGCGACACCCTCCGGAAGGATCGTCGCGCGATTCTGTAGCCGCAGGCTTCAGCCTGCGGCGGGCATCTGCCACCGCTGTGACGCCTCTCCGCAGGCTGAAGCCTGCGGCTACCGACCGGCGTGATGAATCGTGCTCTCAAGGGAGCGTTGATCGAAGCAGGTGGCCCCGTTGACAACCGACGTCCTCATTCGTCCCGAAACCGACGCTGACCATGACGCCATCCGCGAGGTGAATCGCCGGGCCTTCGGGCAGGATGCCGAGGCACGCCTGGTGGAAGCGCTGCGGCTCGGTGGCCACGTTTGCACGTCCCTGGTGGCACTGCACGCCGGCCGAGTCGTCGGCCACATTCTGTTCAGCGACCTGCCCATCGTGACCCGCACCGGCAACGTGCCGGCCGTCGCCCTGGCGCCGATGGCGGTCCTGCCGGCGTTCCAGAAGCAGGGCATCGGCTCCGCCCTGGTCCGGCAAGGCCTTGAAGCCTGTCGGGGCCAGGGCCAACAAGTGGTCGTCGTCCTGGGCCATCCGCACTTCTATCCGCGGTTCGGGTTCTCGTCGGAACTGGCAACCCGGCTCGAATCGCCGTATGCTGGGGAGGCGTTCATGGCCGTGGAATTGACACCCGGCGCCCTCCACGGCGTGACCGGCCGTGTGCAGTATGCTCCGCCGTTCGAGGCCCTGGAGTGACATGACATGCTTCGGTTTCCGTCCGGCCAGCCCGTGCCGTTACTGGGACAGGGAACCTGGAACATGGGCGATGACCGGACGCGGCGCCGCGACGAGCTCGCCGCCCTGCGCCTTGGCCTGGACCTGGGCATGACGCTCATCGATACCGCGGAGATGTACGGCGAAGGCAAGGCCGAGGAGTTGATCGCCGAGGCCATCGCCGGTCGGCGCACGCAGGTATATCTCGTCAGCAAGGTTTACCCGCACAACGCGACGCGGAAGGGCGCGGTGGCGGCCTGCGAGCAGAGCTTGCGTCGGCTCGGGACCGACTTCCTCGATCTCTACTTGCTCCACTGGCGCGGGGCGGTGCCGGTGGCAGAAACGCTGGAGGCGTTTGCAGCCCTGCACAAGGCCGGCAAAATTCGCGCGTACGGCGTCAGCAACTTCGACACCGCCGATATGGAAGAAGCGGCCGAAGCGCCCGGCGGCGACGCGGTGGCGACGGATCAGGTGCTTTACAACCTCTCGCGGCGGGGCATCGAATGGGACCTTTTGCCGTGGTGCCGCGAGCGGGGCGTGCCGATCATGGCCTACTCGCCGGTCGAACAGGGGCGGATCCTCGGCCATGCCGCGTTGCAAGCGGTCGCCACCCGGCACGGCGCCACGCCGGCCCAGGTCGCGCTGGCCTGGCTGCTGCGAAATCCCGACATCATCGTCATTCCCAAGGCCGGGAGTGGGGACCACGTCCGGGAAAACCACGGTGCCCTGGGCCTGCGGCTCGCGGATCAGGACCTCAAGGAGCTGGACCGCGCCTTTCCGCCGCCGCACGGGCCCGCGGCCCTCGAAATGCTCTGAACGGGTCGAAAAAGGATCGAATCGTTGCAGGAAATGGCCCGAAAAGTGCTGCGCACAGCTGACCCGAACGTCTTTCACAAGGCGCGCGGCAGCAGAAAAATGTCTTTGTGGCACGGACATTTCTGTCCGTGCCACAGGGAGCTCGACTCAGTGCCTGGCATTCGGAGAACCACGGCAATCTTGCATTTGTGCCGTTCTCGGTATTGTCTTGAGTGTGCTCCGTTGTTTCACTCTCCCACCCCTGCTTGGAGGAGGCCTACCTTGATTCACCCTCGGCTTATCATCGTGCCACTTGCGATCGGCTGCCTGAGCCTGGCGCTCGCCCCCTCGTCCGGACAGCCGCCGGCGGGCCAGAAGGTTTATCTGCTCAACTTCGGCAAGGGGCAGATTCCCAGCGACACTGGCCTGGACGACAAGACCACGCCGGAGATCGTGGACAGCAAGGAACTCGGCGGCAAGGCGTTGAAGGTCGCTTTTGCAGCCGGCGACAGCTTCGGGGCCAAGGCCGGCGCCGCCAAGAACTGGAAGCCATTTAGCGCTCTTCGCTTCGACGTCTTCAATCCTTCGCAAGGGGCCGTCGCCCTCGAGCTGAATGTGATTCACGGTCGATCCACCAATTACCAGACGCGCGTAGTCGTGCCGATCAAGCTGAAGGCCGGCAAGAACGAAGTGAAGATCGGCATCGACGAGTTGACCAATGTCAATGGCTCCGCACCCGACCTGGCCAACGTCGTGCGCTGGTACATCGGCGACGTGGCCAGTAAGGGACCGACGCTTTACTTCGGCGACATCTATCTCGACGGCGCCGGCGTAGCCCCGCCCGTGGTCGGTCAGCCCGGCATGCAGCCGCCGCTCATTGGCTACCACATCAAGGGCAAGGTCGGCGGCCTGGAAGTGGACCTGAAGGTGACGCCCTTCGTGGTGCCCAGCGACACCAGGCCGGCGTCCAAGGTCGTGGTCAAGGGCGATCCATCGCGTGTGGCCCGCATCCGCGCCGCCAAGATGCCGAAGATCGACAAGCCGGTCATGTTCAACACGCCGGAAGCCGACGCCATCTGCTCCGCCCTGGAAGTCTTCCCCGAAGACAACCCGTGGAACCTGGTCGTCGAGGACTGGCCGTTGCATCCCAATTCCAAGAACATCATCGCATCCATCGGTGCCGACAAGCCGTTCCGCTACAACGACGACATGGCCTTCATCCTGGTGCCGCCCGACCAGAAGAAGGTGGACGTCAAGCTGGTCAGCTATCCCGCCGAATCGGACAAGGGGCCGTTCCCGGTGCCGGACAATATCCCGATTGAAGGCTGGCCGTCGAACTTTCAGCGCGATCCCAAGCTCAAGAACCTGACGCTGGACGACGTGCAGCGCGACAAGATCAAGCAGGATGGCGACCGGCATGCCATCGTTGTCGATCCGGCGACGCGCATGCTCTACGAGTTCTACCAGTTGAAGAAGACCGACAACGGCTGGCAGGCCGCCTGCTCGGCCATCTTCGACCTGAAGTCGAACCGCCTGCGGCCCGACGGCTGGACCTCCTCCGATGCCGCCGGCCTGCCGATCTTCCCCGCAACCGTTCGCTACGACGAATTGCAGCGCGGCGCGGTGGAGCACGCCCTGCGCGTGACCGTCGTGAAGACGCGCCGGGCCTACGTCTACCCGGCCACGCATTTCGCCAGCAAGCACACCGACGAGAACATGCCGCGCATGGGCGAGCGCATTCGCCTGCGCAAGGACTTCGACATTTCCGGCTTCACGCCGGAGGTGCAGACGATCCTGAAGGCCCTGAAGAAATACGGCATGCTGGTCGCGGACAACGGCATCGACTGGGCCATCTCCGTGGCCCCCGACCCGCGCATCAAGGTCATGCACGACGAGCTGCGCAAGATCAAGGGATCGGACTTCGAGGTGATCGAAGCCCCGGCGGGATACCAGCCGCCGGAATAGAAATTTGGAAGCAAGATGTACTTGGCGAGCCGGGAGCGTGAGCGACCGGAGTGCTTCTAGATCTTGAATCGTATTGGCGAGCCGGGAGCGTGAGCGACCGGAGTTTTTCAATCTCTTGAAGAACTCCGGTCGCTCACGCTCCGGGCTCGCCCGGTTTCGCGCCTACACCGGCAGCTTGTACGGCGCCCGGTACTCGACCTTCAAGTACTTGTTCGCCGCCTCGTTGTTCGTGAACCGCTCGGTCTTGCCGTCCCATTCCAGGTACGACTTGGTCTTGTGCGCGATGTTGCCCAAGAGCGGCGGCAGCGTGCTGCGGTGGCCGGTCTCGACGTCGCAGTTGCAGCGCTCGCGGCTCTTGACGCAGTCGAGGAAGTTGCGCGCGTGCAGGATCGTGCCGTCCTTGCCGCCTTCCTTCTTGCCCGCTTCAATCTGGGCCTTGGCCCCCTCGCGATACTTGCGGTCTTCCGCGCGCGTCAACGGCGTGCGGGCCGGGAACTCGTGGATCGGCAACGCATCGGGCACGATCTCGTAGCCGCGCGTGGACAGGTACATCGTGCCCTTGGTGCCGCTGAAGACGATCTCGGCCCGGTTGGCGTTGGCCGGCGCCGAGTTCGTGTTGATCTGCAGGAAGCTGACCAGCGTGTTGCCGGGGTAGGTCCAGAGGACTTCGAGGGTGTCCGGCACCTCGCGGTTGTCGGTGATGGCGTACTTGCCGCCCATCGCGGTGACGGCCAGCGGTTGATCGACGCCCAGCGCCCGGTGAATGACGTCCAGGTAATGAACGCCGAAGTTGGTGAGCTGGCCGCCCGAATAGTCGTAAAACCAGCGGAAGCGATAGAAGGTGCGGTTCTTGTTGTACGGCACGCTGGGCGCCGGCCCCAGCCACGCTTCCCAGTCGAGGCCCTTGGGCGGCTGCTCGTTGGCCGGGCTGCCGATGCCGGTGGGAAACTCGTTCTGAATGTGAAACGCCCGCGCCGCGACGACCTTGCCGATTCCGCCCTTGGCGACGATCTCGCACGCTTCCTTCATGAGCGGCTCGCTGCGCCGCATCAGCCCGACCTGCGTGATGCGGTCGTACTTGCGCGCCGCCTCGACCATCTTGCGGCCCTCGACCACGCACAGCGACAGCGGCTTCTCGACGTACACGTCCTTCTTCGCCTGGCACGCCTCGACGGTCTGCAAGCAGTGCCAGTGGTCCGGCGTGTTGATGACGACCGCATCGACGTCCTTGTTGGCCAGCACCTCGCGATAATCGTGCGTCTGCTTGGGCGAGCTGCCGATCTTCTTGGACGCGAAGTCCAGATACGGCTGCCAGATGTCGCAGACCGCGACGACCTCCTGGTCCTTGTGCTCGAGAAACGCATCCAGCACCTGGTCGCCGCGATTGCCTAGGCCGATGAAGCCGAGGCGGACGCGGTCGTTGGCGCCGAGAACGCGGTTGTAGGACGCGGCGGTGGCGAGCGCGGCGACCGCGGCGGACTTGGTGAAGGTGCGACGAGTGGGGAGTGTCATGAACGGGGTCTCCAGGAGAGAAAGAACGACCGGCGACCTCAATGGGGTAGAAATATCATAGCGAGGGGCAGGACGCATTGCACCAACCTGGCGAGCGTCCCGGCAGCCGACCAGCCGACTGCGGTCATGGTGCCAGCGCGCGCATCTTGTCGGCTCGGTCTGCATCGATGGCGGCTTGCTTGTAGAGGCGGCGGATAGCCTCCGCCAGTGCAAGGTGCCGTGCCGACCCTGCCACGACTCGCCGAAGGGGCCCGTCAAGGATTTCGCCGATGGTACCCGTGAAAGCGACCTCGGCATTCGGGGCGAACGGGAGAAGGTAGGCGCTGGTGACCGGATCGGTCGCTTTTCCGATGGCGGCCGTTATTACTGCCCCATCAGCGAGCCGGCCCTGCTGCGCCAGGCGCTCAAACCCGGTGCGGCTGCGCAATTGGGCCAGCGCAGCCAGGAAGCTCGGTTCATCCACGGCGCAGGCCAAGTTGCGTGCGTCGCGGATTTCCTCGAGCAGCGTTACGTCTTGCCAATCGCTGCCGCGTTCGGTTTCCTTGCTGCGAATCAAGTCGGAGAGGCCGAGGAAAGGAAGAAGCCGCCCCCCGTACGTGCCTCGTTCTTGCCGTTCCGCCAGATCGGTAAAGGGCGCCAGCAGGTGATTCGCCCGCCAAAACTCCAGCCATTCCTCTCGACCGTCCGGGAGGCGTCCCACGAGAAATCGGCGAAAGACGCGGGGACGCCAGCTGGGGCCTTCCTGTAACGGGCCCTGCGTGCCCACTGACGTGCTTTGAAGCCGGTCGCCCAGACGATCCCAGTCATCCAGCGACAGATGAAAGTCGTAGTCCGCGGTCGTGCGCTCAACTCCGTAGTAGCGGACGGCGTGGCCTCCCATGACCAGGTAAGGGATCTGGGCTTCTTCCAGCGCGCCCGCCAACGCGGCGAGACGTTCGGCGATGCTTACCACGGTGAATCCTCGGCGGCACGGCTGCCGTGCGAAAGCAGCAGGGCAATCAACGGGTGTCGTCGAAACTCAGCATCGGAAAGGGAGCTTTCGACCAGACGGACGACATCGGCCACATGTGCGTCGAGATAGATTTCCTCTGCATCCTCCGTCGTTTGGGCCGTTCCCTCCAGCAGCAACGCGATGATGGGGTCGAATTCCAGCAAGGCATCACCAGCTTGGGTGTTCATCCGGTCGGCACTCCTGACTACTTTCGCCACTGATCGACTCCACCGGAATTATACGGCTTCTTCGCGAGAATCGGATCGGCAACCCGGCAGCCGCGCCGATGAACACGCCCCCGCTCGCCGAGGTCGTGTCTTTTCCCAGTATCAAACCGACCACCCCGCAGCTGCGAACGCGCGATGCGCGACTCTCCGAGCCCGGTCGCGTCAGCGCCGGGTGTCGTCGCTAAACACCCGGCGCTCACGCAACCGGGCTCGCCGAACCTTTACGATTTCCCCAAAAGCAGATCGACCACCCAGCAGCCGCGAACGTGCTCACCGGGTTGCCGGCAATGGTTCAGGATGTCGGCGTCGCTGCAACCGGCGTCTTCCAGGGCATCGGCGAGAATGGGCAGGAGGTCGAATGTGCGTTCAGCGTAAATTGTCTCACCAAGTCGGGTTACTGTTGGCGTGAGCCACGATGAGATCAGAGTGACGGGCCGGAAGGGGTTAACGAATATATCGCGGGTCAAGACACATTGGTATTCCTTCTGCCGATCGCTACCTGCATCCCAGTTGGGCCGAGACTGAGCGCCGCATGCGTGTTGGGCTGCTTCAATCGCCATCTTGAAATTCATGAACTCCTTGGCTAGAGCTGCACCTACGCTGGCTGCCGCCTTGCGCTCGGGCTCTTTGGCGCCTCGTTTGCTCATTTCCTCCGAAGCTTGTCTCACCCACCTTCTGGCGTCCCGAAGTTCGGCTTCCGTTGCTAGACCGTCGGCGTATCGCTCACAAACGTCCAAGGCCTTGACGAACCGTTCGTCACTCAAGAAGCCAAAAACACTACGTACACAGGCACTTGAGAGCAACCGCCGCTTTCTAACGCTTCGGCAACCCTTGTGATAAATCATGTCGTAAGGGTGCCGTGCTACATTCCAGTCGGCTTCGGTCATCGGCAGAACCTCCCGCGTTCTACTCCACCCGTTCTCCCGCCTACTCAACAACCGCTCCCCCCTTGCACTCCCTCTCACTCCGGTTACGATCAACCCACCGACCATCGTCCGCCTCCCGGAGGTCCCTCCCATGAAATTCTCGCTCCCCCTCGCTGTCCTGCTCCTCGCCACGCCATTCCTCCCCGCCGCCGATCCGAAGCCGGACACGGCGCGCGGCGATCGCATGCTCGAAGCCTACTTCCGCAGCGAAACCAAGAAGATCAGCGACGTCTGCCTCGCCGACATCAAGACCAAGGAAGACTGGGAGAAGAAGCGGCCCGAGCTGCGGCGGCAGTTCTTCGAGATGATGGGACTGTGGCCGCTGCCGCCGCGCACCGACCTGAAAGCGACCATCACCGGCAAGGTCGAAACCGATCTCTACACCGTCGAGAAGCTGCACTTCCAGTCGAGCCCGGGGCTCTATGTCACCGGGAACCTGTACCTGCCGAAGCGCGGCCAGTTCCCGGCGCCGACGATCCTCTACGTCTGCGGGCACGGCAACACGGTGGTGGACAAGGTGTCGTACGGCAGCAAGGTTTCCTACCAGTACCATCCGGCCTGGTTCGCGGAGCACGGCTACGTTTGCCTCATCCTCGATACGCTCCAGCTCGGTGAGATTCAAGGGATTCATCACGGCACGCACAACCTCGGCATGTGGTGGTGGCAGACGCTCGGCTACACGCCGGCCGGCATCGAGTGCTGGAACGCCATGCGGGCGCTCGATTATCTCGAGACGCGCAAGGAAGTCGACAAGAAGCGCTTTGGCGTCACGGGCCGATCCGGCGGCGGTGCCACCAGCTGGTGGCTCGCGGCGGCCGACGACCGCGTCCAGTGCATCGTCCCTGTTGCCGGTATCGCCGACCTGCAGGCCCACGTCTGCGAGGGCGTCGCGGACCGCTTCAAGAAGGGCCTCGTGCCGGGCCATTGCGATTGCATGTACTTCGTCAACACCTATCGCTGGGACTTCCCGCTCGTCGCAGCCCTGTGCGCCCCGCGGCCATTGATGCTCGGCAACAGCGACAAGGACGACATCTTTCCGGTGCCCAGCTATCGCCGGCTGGCCGACAAGGTGCGCAAGGTCTACGACCTCTACGGCGCCGGCGACAAGTTCGCGCTGCTGGAAACCGAGGGCCCGCACAAGGACACGACGGAGCTGCGCAAGGGCATCAACGGCTGGATGAACCGCTGGCTCAAGGACGACCGCGGCGAAACGGTGGAAGAAGAACGCCCGCGGCTCGATCCCAAGCAGCTCAAAGTCTTCGATCGCCTGCCCGACGACCAGTACAACACGACGATTCACGAGACGTTCGTGAAGCCCGCCCATCCGGAGCTGCCGCACTCGCCCGAGGTCGCCCGCGAGTGGTGGAAGGGCCAGCGCGAGGTCTGGATGCAGACGCTGCGCGAGCAGGTCTTCCGCGGCTGGCCGGAGAAAGCACCGGCGTTGAACCCGAAGCTCGCAGCCGACGTCAAGCACGACGGCCTGCGCCTGCGCGGCTTCGATTTCGTGAGTGAAGAGAACGTCGAGCTGCGTCTGTGGCTCCTGACGGCGGAAACGACCGAGAAGCCATCGCTCGTCGTGCTCAATGCCCTGGACGAGAAGGGCTGGAATGAATGGTTGACGGAGCTCGACCCCGCGTTCAAGGCGGTGCTGCAAACCGACCAGGCGATCCAGCGCGACGACACGAAGTTTCTGCAGAATCGCCGGGTGCTGGAGAAGTTCCGCTGGGGCTTCGCCTATGTCGCGCCGCGCGGCATCGGGCCGACGCGCTGGGCAGAAGTCGGCACGCCGGCCGACAACCACATCAAGCGCCGCTTCGCCCTGCTGGGCCAGACGCTCGACGGCCAGCGTGTCTGGGACGTGCGCCGCGCCTTTGCCGTGCTGAAATCGCTGCCCGAACTGAAGAAGCCGCCACTCCTTCACCAGCAAGTGTGCAGTGCGGTCAACCCGTGGACGCTGCTGGCGGCGCCGCAATGGAAGGACGCGCCGCTGTGGCTCCAGGGCAAGGGCGACATGGCCGGTATCGTCCTGTACGCATCCCTCTTCGAGCCCGATGTGGCCCGCCTCGACCTCTGGCATCCGCCGGCGTCACACCGGCAGGGGCCGACGTTCCTGAACCTGCGCCGCAGCTTCGACATGCCGCAGGCGATGGCGCTGGGGATGACAAAGGAGATTCGCCTCTACGTGAAGGACGATGCCGAGGCGAAGGCATGGGATTGGGCGCTCCAACTGCAGAAGTCGCTGATACCGGATCCGAAGAAGGAAACGCTGAAAATCCGGGCAGTCGGCAAGTAACAGGATACAATGGCACGACCGCTTGACCCATTGGGAGGCACCCGTGGGCCTGCGGGGTGATTCGTCCGACCTCTTCCCATCAGGAGATTTCAGGTATGTCCGAACCGACCGGCGCCCCCCAGGGCCAGCCCGCACCGCAGCAGCAGCAGTTCCCGGTGGATACGAGCAATCTATCGACCGTCTACGCCAACTTCTGCCGCGTGACCGGCACGCCGGAAGAACTGGTCCTCGATTTCGGCCTGAACACGCAGATGGCGCCCACGCCCGGCGAGCCGCTGAAGCTTTCGCATCGCCTGGTGCTGAACTTCTTCACCGCCAAGCGCCTGCTCGGCGCCCTGCACATGGCGATCCAGCAGCACGAAAACGTCTACGGCGTTCTGGAAGTGGACGTGCAAAAGCGCGCCCGCCAGGGGCGCCCCGGCGGCCAGCGCTAGCGATTGGTTGCGATTTGTAGGGTGCGTCAAGCGTACTCGCGCGGACGCACCGCACCGGTCGCGGGACGATATTCCGACGCGTCTGCATTTCGGTGCGTCCGCGCGAGTACGCTTGACGCACCCTACGGCGAACGACGGCGAACGCGTTAGCCCGACGCGCAAGCCTTACATTCCGCACGGTGGCTCGCGTTGGCTAGTTGGGCGGGCCAGGAGAATTTTTACGGG
>JAIEMG010000043.1 GCA_019752375.1 Gemmataceae bacterium
GTGTGGGACCGATCGCACCGTTTGAGACTGAGCCAACCACACCTGCGGCTCACGCTTAGCCCGACGCGCAAGCGAGGACGAATCATCCCTCGCTTGCGCGTCGGGCTAACGACCGCGCTGATGGACGCAGAACTGGCTTGGCACCTGCGAATACCGCATCAGTTGACGCGTCGGCGTGCTCCCTGAATAATACAACGAGATCGCCGGGCTGCCCGCATCCAATCGAGGAGCCTTCCATGAATCCATCCGCGCCTTCCATGGAACCACAAGCGGTTGCGCGAAGGATTCAGCAATTCTTCGATATTCGCCAGCTCTGTATCGATCTCGCGCTGGAAGGAATCCGCTTGGACCATCCCAACGCGGACGCCACCGAGCTTCTGCGGCTCCTCCGGCAACGACTCGCCCTCGGTCGAAAAGGAAAGTGGGGTGCGCCGTGACTGGAAAGCCTGAGCCGGTCGAGCCGTCCATCGTCCTTCAAACATCCGACTTTGATCTACGCGCCGCCGCACGGCGGCTGGGTACTGCTTTTGAGCTGTGCGAATTTGCGACAAGCCTGACGTTGGTCGGTCTTCGCCACGACCATCCCGACGCATCCGAACGAGAGTTGCGCCGCCTGTTCATCGACCGATTGGCAGTCGAGCGACGGCAGAAGTGGCAGACTCATGGCTGAACCTAATCTGCTGCGCTTGCATCACGCACTCGTCAAGACATGCAATTTCCTCGACGGGCGGCAATTCCCCTACGCCATCGTTGGTGGGCTGGCGGTCGCCATCTGGTGGAAACCCCGTGCGACGAATGATGTGGACATTGTCGTCGCGGTGCCGGCGCACAACCCCGAGGCCTTACGGCTGGCGATCCAGCAGGAATCGCCATTTCTGCTCGAATCGGAAATTCTGACGTTTCCGCCGCACACCGTCGTTGTCCGCGGCCATTTGCTCGGACCGGAGAGTCCAGAGCCGGATCTGATCCTGGTCGATCTCATTGTCCTGTCGTCGGAACTTTGCGAGTCCATTCTGCGACGTCGAGTTTCGCTGGAATACGCGGGACGCGCCTTCTGGTTCGTTTCGAAGGAAGACCTGGTTCTGATGAAGCTCCTCGCCAGTCGTTCCCGCGATCTGGATGACATCCGCGGCATCCTGAGCATTCAAGCGACATCCATCGATCTGGACTACATCAAGGGCTGGGTACAGCGATTGGGATGCGAAAAGAGCTGGAGCGCGGTGCAGGCCGACTGACACACGCCACTCACTCTGCACTTCGTTTTTCTCCGCGTTCCTTCAGTCTCTGTGGTGTGCTCTCCTCTTCCATCTCCCCAAACAAGCTCGGCTGCGCCGCACGCGGACGGCGTTTTCCTACGCCTCGCTTGCGCGTGTCCACGTGTCGCGATTCCAGCTCGCCCAGCACGTCGCGGGCGCGTTCCAGCACTTCCCCCGGCACGCCGGCGAGCTGGGCGACGTGGATGCCGTAGCTCTTGTCGGCGCTGCCCGGTGCAATCTTGTGCATGAAGACGATCGCGTCCTCAATCTCGCGCACCAGCACGTTGTGATTGCGCAGGGCGGACAGCGTCTCGTCGAGCTGGGCCAGCTCGTGATAATGGGTGGCGAACAGCGATCGGCAGCCGATGACGTCGTGCAAGTGCTCCGTGATGGCCCAGGCCAGGGACAGGCCGTCGTAGGTGCTGGTGCCGCGACCGATCTCGTCGAGGATCACCAGGCTGCGCGCGGTCGCATTGTTCAGGATGTTCGCCGCTTCGGTCATCTCCACCATGAACGTGCTCTGGCCGCGGCTCAGCTCGTCGCCCGCGCCGACGCGCGTGAAGATGCGGTCCGCCACGCCAAGCCGTGCGTGCTTGGCGGGCACGAAGCTGCCCATTTGGGCCAGCAGCGTTAGCAGGGCGCACTGGCGAATGAACACGCTCTTGCCCGACATGTTCGGCCCGGTGATCAGCCAGAAGCGGCCGTGCTCGGCTCCCAGGTGAATGTCGTTGGGCACGAACGTGCCCGGCGGCAGCGTCTGCTCCAGTAAGGGATGGCGACCGTCGGCGATGTCCAGGATCGGCTCTTCCAGCAGCTGCGGACGGACGTACTGGCGCGAGGATGCCAGCTCGGCCAACGAGCATAGCACGTCAAGCGTCGCCAGCACGTCGGCGGTCTGGAGCAGGCGGCCCGTTTCCACCCCCACCTTCTCTCGAAGGGCAACGAACAGGTCGTATTCCAGCTGGTGAATCTTGTCCTCGGCGCCGAGGACGCGTTCCTCATATTCTTTCAGCTCCGGCGTGATGTAGCGCTCGGCGTTCTTGAGCGTCTGCTTGCGCTGGTAGTCGGACGGAATCCGCTCGACGTGCGTGTGCGTCACTTCGATGTAGTAGCCGAAGACCTGGTTGAAGCCGACCTTCAAGCTCGGAATGCCCGTGCGACGCACCTCGTCGGCCTGGAAATTGGCGATCCACTGCTTGCCGCCGCTGGCTATCTGGTGCAGCTCATCGAGTTCCGCATGATAGCCACGACGGATCACGCCGCCTTCGCGGGCGCCGGGCGGCGGTTCGTCCACCAGGGCTGCGTCGAGCGCCTCACGCAGGTCGGGACAGAGGTCGAGCTGGCCTTCGAGCTGGGCCAGTAGCGCCGCTCGGCGGGCCGTCAGTTTGGCCTTGAGGCGAGGCAGCAAGCGAAGCGTTCGCGCCACCGAGCCCAGGTCGCGCGGCGTCGCCCGTCCGGTGCTGGCGCGTGCCGTCAAGCGCTGCAGGTCGAAGCCCTCGCCGATGATGTCGCGCAGCTCCTGACGCAGCGAATGATCGGCAAGCAGCTCCGCAACGGCATCCAGGCGGGCTTCGATGGCAGGCCGATCCGTCAGCGGGTGAATCAGCCATTCTTGCAATAGCCGAGCGCCCATGGCGGTCACGGTGCGGTCCATCACGGCCAGCAGCGAACCCTCGCGCTTGCCTTCGCGAGACGTTTGCGTCAGCTCCAGGCTGCGGCGGGTCACGTCGTCGAGGAAGAGAAAGCGCTCGGCACGATAGGCCGTGAGTCGGCGCAGGTGAGCAAGCGTCGCCCGCAGCGTCTCCTGCAGATAAAGCACCAGGGCGCCGGCGGCGGTGATGCATGGCTGCTGGTCGTCGAAGCCGAAGCCTCCCAGCGTGCCGACGCCAAAGTGCTTCAAGACGGCGGCACGAGCGGTCTCGGCATCGAAGGTCCAGTCAGGCCGCGGCGTCAGCGTCGCGGTCGGCAGCGCCTTGCGCACCACCTCGGTCATGCGGGCTTCGTTGTTCTCGGCGATCAGACATTCCGAAGGCGCCAATCGGCCAAGCTCGTCATGCAGCCGCGTCCAGGGCACGTCCGCTGCATAGAAGTGGCCGACCGAGAGCTCGACCCAGGCGACGCCGACGGTGCTGGCTTGCGGCCACACTGCCACCAGGTGATTCGCTTGCCGCGGATCGAGCAAGTCGTCTTCGGTGACGGTACCCGGAGTGACGACACGTGTCACCTCGCGGCGCACCAGGCCCTTGGCGAGAGCGGCGTCCTCGACCTGGTCGCAGACGGCGACGCGGTGGCCCTGCTGCAGGAGCTTGCGGAGGTAGTTTTCCAGCTGATGGTGGGGAAAACCCGCCATCGGCATGGCCTTGTCGCGGCTGGTGAGCGTCAGGCCGAGCAGTCGGGAGGCGATTTCGGCGTCGGTGTCGAACAGCTCGTAGAAATCGCCCATCCGAAAGAAGAGCAACATGCCGGGATGACGCGCCTTGGCGTCCCGGTATTGCTGCATCATGGGCGTCAGGGAGGATGACAAGGTGACAAGGTGACAACGTGACAAGGTGACAAGTACAAGGTAACTGTATAGGAACCGACCCGGAGATAAGTCCAGTGGCTTGTCACCTTGTCACCTTGTCACCTTGTCACCTTGTCATCCCCGCAGGATTTCTTGCGTTTCTTGAGCATTCGCACGGTGTTGCCGCGCCGGTTGTACGAGACTTCGCACATGTAATGGCGCATGAGCATCAGGCCGCGGCCGCAACAGCGCTCGAGGTTTTCAGGCGCCGTTGGATCGGGCACGTCCTCCGGATCGAAGCCGGAGCCTTCGTCGGCGATGGTGATCTCGAAAACGTCGGCACGGACCTGGTAGGCGATGCGGACGTTCTTGCTGCGATCGAGCTGGTTGCCGTGCTTGATGGCGTTGACCATGGCTTCTTCCAGGGCCAGCTTGATGCCGAAGATATCCGGCTCGCTGTAAGCGCTGGCCTTGAGGGCCTGCTCGATCTCTTCTTGCACGCGTCGGGCCTCGCCTGCATCGCTCGGAATGAGCACGTGGGCGGGAGAATCCTGCCCGGCCTCGGTCCTGGCTTCCTTGGCACTGGGAATGGCTGTAGGCATCATCCTGAATCGGCCTCCTGAGCTGAATCGCTGACGCGCGGGTCAAAGAAGGGATTGACGCTGCCTTTTCGTTCCGACTTCACCGGTCCTTCTTGAACCGGAGGGCAAAATAAAACCCACGGGAGCGAGCCGTGGGCATGGGGACGAACCTAGAACGCCTGCAATGCAGCTTGCTCTTCCTTGTGGATGTTGAAGAGCTTGTTGAGCTTGGTGATCTCGAAGACCTCGTAGATCTGCGGATCGATGTTGCACAGGATCAGGCGGCCGCCGGCGGCCTGGAGCTTCTTGTTGAGGGTGATCAGCTTGCCTAGAGCGGCACTGGAGAGGTACTCGACGTTGCCGAAGTTCAGCAGCACTTTCTTGCGGCCGGCCTCATCGACCAGGCTGAAAAGTTGTTCGCCGATGAGTTGAATGTTCTGCTCGTCGAGAATCTTGCGATCGGTGAAATTGACCACCGTCACGTCGCCGATGTCCTCCACTTCCAGACGGCGGCGGCGCGGTTGGGACGTCATAAAGGCCACTCCTTCTACTGCCTCGCACAGGCCAGAACACCCGCCTGGTGGATTGGGTTCGGCCGGGAATACAAGCGGGGAAATCCACCATAAAATGTAGAGCCCGGCCCACTAATGTCAAGCGATTTCCCAATGGATTCAATGCCGCCGTTGTCGGCGGTCTGTCCCCTCACGTCCGCCTGCCGTTCTGGCAGCCGTATTCGCCGTAAACACCGTTTGGTGACGGTGATCGCCGGCATCGCTTTCCGACTCATGCACCACCGAAACACCGATTGGTGACGGTGGCAGCTGCCATTTTGACATGCGAGACCGATCCGCCTGCCCAGAGCCAGCATGGCTCGGCCATCCTTCAGTCTGGAATCGCCTGCTACGGTCGGTCAAGTCGAGTCTCGGTTGAAACCGCTGATTTTCTTGGCGAACCAGCGGGCGTCAGCCAAGCAAGCTGGAATGAGTCAAGGCGTCTTCTTCCGACCGCACGTTCGACGTGCAGGCTCCGGGCGCCCTTGTGGATGGTCTTCTGATAGGTCACGGATTCTTCCATGGCGATCACTCCCCGAGGACCCTGTCCCAGAGGAACCAGCCCAGCGGATGCAGCTGGGACGCCAGACCGACGAAAAGGGTTCCAGGCAAGGCCAAGAGTAAACGAAGCATAAGTGGCATCTTGCCAGAGGCGACGCATCGCGGTCAAGTTGGACCGAGCCGCGTTGAACCGAGTGTGCGCTGGACGTCTTCCCTGCCGTTAACCCTTGATGCGCTTGAGCGCCTCTTTGGCGGCGTCACGCATCTTCGGGTCCGTGGACTTTGCCGCTTCTTCCAGAGCGCGGATCACATCCGGCCGGTTGGCCGCGGCGCGCATGTACCCCAGCGCCTCGGCGCCGAACCAGCGGGCATCGCCGCCCAGGTTCGGGTTGGCCGTCGTGTTGCCGCCCGTCGACTCGGTGCCGGTCGTCGTCACCTTTGTGTCGGTGCCCTGGTAGACCTTCAGCTCGTCGTCTTTCAGCATTTCCAGGAGCACGTCGGCGGCCTTCACCGGCGTCTTCTCCCGCAGGGCGAACGCCAGGTAGCGGGCTGCCTCGTAGCGCAACAGCTTGGACAGCCGATCGGTGGTCTTCTCGTCCAGGACGGCTTCCAGGGCCTTGGCAGCGCCGGAGCCTTCGAAGTCCTTGATGCGGCCCAGCGCCCAGATGGCTCGTTGCCGAACGAGCGGGTCCTTGTCGTCCTTGACGACGCGCAGCAATTCGGGCACGACCGTGTCCAGGCCGACGCCGATGCGCGAAAGCGCCTCGGTCGCATAGATGCGGACGCTCTGCTGCTCTTTCGGGTCCATGCGGCGGGCCAGGTGCGGGATCGCTGCTTCCGCCTTGGGGCCGATCCGGGACAGGGCGCGGGCCGACGCGCCGCGGACCTTTTCTTCGCTGTCTTCGAGCGCGCGGATCAGGTCTGGCACTGCCGGTGCCGCGTCCGGACCGATGTTGGACAGTGCGCCGGCAGCCTGGGAACGCACCAGCGGCGTGCCGTCCTTGAGCGCCAGCTGCAACACCGCAATGGCCGGCTCCGCCTTGGACCCGCCGATGTTGCCCATCGCCAGTGCGGCGGCGAGCATGATTTCCGGGTCGCGATCGGCCAGCACGTTTTTCAACACGTCGGCCGCCGCGTCGTCACCTGGGCCGACCAGGTTGACGAGCGTGTACACCAGTGCCTTGCGGACATTGGCGTCCTTTTCGTCCTTGAGACAGCTGACCAGCGCCGGCACTCCCTTGCGAGCATCGGCGCCGATAGCACCAAGGGCGGTGGCGGCGTCGCGACGCACCAGCGGGTCCTTGTCGGCCGGCGAGAGGCGTTCGGCAAGCCCCTCGACGATGATCTTCGGGTTTTCCATGCGGACGTGGCCCAGCGCCCAGGCGGCGTTCTGGCGTACGCTGGCGTCGGAGTCGTCCAGTGCCTTCACCAGCGCCCTGGCAGCCCCGGCGTTGCGGGCGCGGATGCCGCCGAGGGCGAAGGCAGCGCTGCGACGTACTCGGGCACTCTTGTCCTGCGCTTCCAGCAGGGCGATGAGGTCCGGCACGGCATCGGCTGCTGCGGGGCCGATCTCGCCCAGTGCATAGGCCGCCGCGTCCACCACGCTGGCCTCTTCGTCCTTCAGACTTTGTCGAAGCCGTGGTACCGCGGAGGCGGCGCCGGCACCCATCTTGCCGATGGCGAAAGCGGAACTGCGGCGCTGGCTGGGGTCCTTGCTGTCCAGCTGCTTCTGCCATTCGCTCAGCGACTTCCCTAGAAACTCAGCCGCGGGCGCGAACCACGATCCACCGACCAGCAGCAACCCGGCCGCCAGCGCCGCCAAAGTACCCGTTGGACGCCTCATGACCGTGGCCTCCTACTTCTTGGACGGCTTGTCGGTGAGGAACTTGACGACTTCCTCGGCGGTGTGCTTGATGCCCTCGTCCTTGCTCTCGGTCAGCTTCTTGATGGCAGCCATGTGCGGGGTTGCATCGTTGCCCAGCTGGGAGATGCCCTGCAACGCCGCGATCACCAGTTCGGGTTCCTTGTCGTCGAACAGACCCACGAGTTGCTTCGCGACGCCGGGACCCGTGGATGGCAGCTGGCTGCTCAAGGTGCCGGCCGCCCGGCAGGCCGCGCAGCGCACTGCGAGGTCTTCCTTGGCGTCGCCGATCATCTTTTCCAGGACGGGCATGCCCTTGGGGGCGCCGAGGCGTGCCAGCGAATTGATGGCAATCAGCGACAGTTCCAGGTTCTTGTCCTTGGCCGCCTCGATGACGTCGTCCACCTGCGCTTTCGCCTTGGGACCGAGCGTTCCCAGCGCCTGGGCGGCCTGGCAGCGGACATTGATGTCGCTGTCGGCCAGTCCCTTGGCGATGGTCTCCAGCCCCTTGGGTGTGAGATAGGTCTTTTCATCGAGGAACATGAGCAGGACGCGCACCCAGAGCTTGACGCGCGCGTCGCGCTCCTTGACCAGGCGGTCTTCGAGGGCGACCTTCTCCATCTTCATGTCGGCTTCGCGCGGCGACGGCCCGAGCATGCTCAGGGCGCTGACCGCTTCCATGCGAACCGCGGCGCAATTGTCGGTCAGCGCGGAAACGAGGGCTTTGAGGGCCGCGGCGTCCGGGCCTTTCTCCGCGTCGCGGGCGACAATGCCCAGCGCGGTGGCCGATGCCCGACGCACCTCCCAGGACACGGTATCGCCCAAGGTGCCGTTCAGTGTGGGGATGAGCGACTTGGCATCCGGTCCCAGCCGGGCAACCGCATTGATCGCGGCGATGCGCACCGGTCGCTGCTGATCGGCCAGCAGCGCGCCAAGGCCGCCGAGCCCCTTGGAGAGTTCGTCCTTGTTCTTGGGATCGAGGCCGATGACGCCCAGGGCGGTGGCCGCGTCGGCGCGAACGCCGGCATCGCCTTCGTTGGTGACGTACATGCGGCCGACCAAGCTCAACACCGCCTTCTTCGCCGGCGGCCCGAAGTTGACGACCGTGCGGATCGCCGTCTGCCGATGGCTCGGATCGAAGTCCTTGATCTCCTTGATCCACTGATCGAGGTCCTTGCCCGCAATCTCGGTCGGGAACTTGCCCGAGGGGTCTTTCTTCGGCTCCTTGTCCTTGTCCTTGTCCTTGTCTTTGCCCTGCCCGACGAGCGAGGAGGTGCAGAGCAGCAACGCGCACACGATGAGCGCAAAGAAGCGGATGAAGCGCATGGACCAGCCTCGCAAAATTTAGTACTTCCCCACGGCACAGGATACCAGCAGTGCCCGGACCGACGCAATGCGATACCTGAACGCTCAGGCACTCAGGTAAACAGACGCGTGTTACCGAGGATGTCCCCGTTCAGTTCCCAGTGAATCTCTTCCTCCTTTCCCAAGCTTCTTGGCGCAAAGCATGCCCCCGTTTTGTTCCCCGCGTCCTTCACTATTCCTTCGGAACGGGCCACAGTTCCACGGTGTCGCCTCGCGCCACGATCAGCGTCTTGCCGTCCGGAGTGAAGAGAAGATGCTTGGGTCCTCGCCCTACCTGGAACACCGTCCGCTTCTCGCGCTTCTTGAGGTCCCAGACTTCAACATCGCGTCCGCCGGTGCCAACCGCCAGCACTTTTCCGTCTGGCGAAAACTGAATGGAGTGAACGTCGTAATGGTTCACGATGAGAGGAATCCACGCCGTCTTGGGCGAAACGTCGTACACTTTCACGACGGAGAATGGCTTGTCCTTGATGTTTGCATCAATCGGGCGATAGCCGCCGATGGCGATCTGCGTTCCGTCCGGGGAAAATGCCAACGCGCCCCCCCGCTCAGGCGCATCGAAGGAAATCCATTCCTTTTGTTTGGCGACATCCCAGACGCGCACGGTCTTATCGCTGAAGCAGCCAGAGGCCAGCAGTTGGCCATCGGCAGAAAAGGCCACAGTCTCAATGTATGAGTTGTGCCCTTTCAAGGCGCCGCGCTCTTTTCCCGTTGTAAAGTCGCATAACACTATGTCACTTTGGGGCTCCTCGGCACTGACACAAGCAATCGTCTTGTTGTCCAGGGAGATCGCCTTGATATAGTGTCCCTTCATCATCCTTCTGAGTTCCTTCTTGGTCGAACAGTCCCAAACGGCGACAAAAGGAATGGCGTCCCAGCCCTTAACTCCCGGCCTGTCTTTGATTTCTTGATACACCATGGTGTAGCCAACCAGAGACTTGCCGTCTGGCGAAAAAACTGCTGACCGAATGGGACTGTGTCCGGAAAATGGGAATCGAATCGGTTCCCCTCTAGTTTCTCCTATTTTCTCTAATGTTCGCACATCCCACAATGTCACGAAGTCGTGAACCGATATGGCCAGGGTCGTTCCGTCCTTGGAAAGGGACATAGTCTGAATTTCCGACCGCTGTTTGGTCAGAGTGCGCATCTCGTCCGCATAGCTAGCGGGGGCTCCCATCGCGACCGGTACGATTGCGAACCACGCCAACAGAACCCGCGAAATCGCCATGACCGTCTCCCTGGCTACGCATTTCTGACCAGGACGAACCCGGTAGTTTGCTGAATAAGTATGAAAGTAGCCCCGCCGCCCAAGTCCAAGCCATTGACTGCCTCAAACCCACACGAGACGGACCCCGCCGAAATGATTTGGAATGGGTAGTTCAATTCAGGCATAAACCCATCGATAAGGTTGATGTTCAAAGTGCCCGCAATGTCAGCGGAGCCCGTCACAGAAAGCACGTCGTACTGGCCTCCTGCGGCCTCCCCGCCGATCTCAATGCTCAATTGTCCGCTGGATTGCTGGATGAAAGCCCCATCGACGAGGAGCGAACCCGCCTGATCCATTCCGCCGACGTATACCAAGCCAGCATTGAGCAGGTCGCCGTGGATAACTCCAGAGCCCGCCAAAACGGCACCGACGTCGACCTTAATGCCACCAGATGCGGTTAGCGTACTTCCGTCCATCGTGACGGTCCCCCCGTCATCGAACAAGGTACCCGAAACTTCGACGACGCTGTTGGAGAAGGCGACATCGCCGGCGGTCTGCTCGAAGTCGCCCGTAACATCAACCATTGAGTCATCGAAGGTCAAAGATCCGCCGTCGTTCGCCAAGGTTCCTTGCACCTCAATTGTGCTCCCGTTCAGTGCGGCCACAGTCCCTCCGGTAACCTTGAATGTTCCTGTCACGCCGAACAGGCTGCCCTCGATCCTGGTGCTACCCGCAGTTTGGTTGTACTTGCCCTTGAAGTTCACGGGATTGCCGATAAGACTAACGAGTGCAACAACCCCACCGTTGTTCTCAACAAGGATGTTAATGGTAGTGGCTCCAAGCTCGCCGCCGAGTGCTACTTTTGTAAAGATGCCACCGTTCTGCATGACGAGCTTGTTGGCAACATTCCCGTCAGTATTGATTATCTGGTTGTTGCGAATACTGAAAAAACCCTGTGCATTGCTCCCATCGTTGACAATTATCGCCCCCCTTGTCACCCTGAGATCGCCGATGCCGGACCAGATGATGGTCCCGAAGTTGTTGATTGTGCGCTGGTCGAGAATCTTGGGACTACCTGCGATGCCCTGCTCAATGTTCATCACATCGCCGTTACCGACCCGCGTGATGCCGGCGCCCCTGATCTCACCGTTTGCAAGCCAGTCGAACACATGGGCGCTCATGGTCCCTGGCCCGTCCAGAAAACCGCCTTCGCCAAGCACGAAATTCTGAAATCGCCACTCTCTATTCGGAGGAAGCACCGGCAGCACGAGACTGCCATCGTTGCTCAAGATGTACGTTCCATCACCCGAAAAGCCCGACGTAACTCCGGGCTTATATTCCGCACTGGTGAACTCCAATTTGCACCCAGTGGCAACGTGAAAAGTCCCGTCCATGGTTGGCATGCCGCCGCTGAACAGCAGGTCGCCCGACTCCACGCTCACTGATCCCGGGCCAGCTACATCGTCTAGCGCGTTACTAAACGCCGCACGAATTTTAGCGAGTCCTGGCCCGGTCTTGACGAAGGTCCCCTGGTTGGTGAACAAGGCCTGGCCGGCGGTACCCCGAATGTCCGTCGGGCCCTTGATTTCAAAGCGCCCGACGCTTCTGTTTATGAAGTTGGAATCGGTGATCAGGGTAAGCGCGAGGCCGCTCAACACCACGCTGCCCCGGTTGATCATGGTGAAATCCGTCAGGGTCTTGAGAAACGGGCTCTCAAGATTAGCCATCCCCTGGATGATCAAGCTGCGCGGCTGCCCGACGTTCGGTGTGGTGTCCGTAAAGCCTCCGGAACTCCAGACGAAGGAATCGGCCACCGTGGTCACCGACGGACTATCGTAGGTGCCGCCACCCATGGTGAGCGACTGCAGAAAAATGCTGTTGGCCATCCCAGTCACGATCGAACCGGTGTTGGTCAGTGCAATCTCAAACCGACATACGGCATCCACGTCGCCGAATTCAAAGGTGCCTTCGTTCGTAAACTGAGGAGCGGCACCATTACCCCTTAAGAAAGTGAAGCTGTCTACGATTCGAAACGTCCCGCCCGATAGGTTGTGGACCTGCGCCCCGGAAGCAAGGGTGATCGACTGCCCGAACGAGCTCCATTCGGTGGTCCCCGCGTTCTCGAGGGTGCGCTCGCTGAGCGATTTGGCTCCGCTTCCCGTAATTCTCATGGTCGCCGTTGCGGCCACTCGAGTAATGCCGGTCCCCGACATTGTTCCGCCGGTCCACTCACCCGTGCTCGTTATGGTGAGCGTCCCGGGGCCTGTTAATACGCCCGAAGGCAAGAGCTTGAAGTTGGTCGCGCTGATATTTGCTGCTGCAACAAGAAGGATCGGGTTGGTCTGATTGGGTGCGGTCGCCCCTACGATGTAAGTGCCGGTGCCTTGCAGATTCGTCCCGGAATTCACTTGGAACAGGCCGCTCGTGAAAGTCACGGTGGCGCTGGCTGCAGCATTGATCGTTCCGGTGAGCGTGCCTCCGCCCGCGAGCGCCATGACGGCATTTTGCACGTCAAGCACGCCAGCCAAATCAAAGGTTCGCTGGACGAAGCCCCCTTCGGCGACTGCGAGCGCCCCGCTAAAACTAATCGCATTGTCCGAATGCAAACTGCGAATCGACTCGCTCCCCGCCGCATGTACGATGGTCACGCTCGGGTTCGCGCGGATGTACACGTCGTCGCATTCGCCCGGCAGTTGGTCGGTGCTCCAGTTGACCTGATCCGTCCAGTTGACGCCATCGCCGCCGCCGTCCCACCACACAGTGCGCGGGCAGGCGTCCAGCGTCATCGTGCCGACCTTCGACGCCGAATTCTGGGTGAACCAGATGGTGTTGCCCGGACCAGCGGTGATGTCGTATGGCCCGCTGTTCGGCG
>JAIEMG010000299.1 GCA_019752375.1 Gemmataceae bacterium
TGCGTGACCGGGCAGAGCCCGGTCACGAGGGCGAGGGCTTCGACCAAGCAGGTCGCGCAGAAACGGGTTTGCACCCGTTCGCCCCTTTCTGCTTGACCGCCCTGCGCACGCTCCACTACCATTTTTGCTGGCGTAATGGTCTCGGCACGACCGACGGACCGTCGTCGGTGAACTGAGGGTTCCTATGCTGCGCTGTGCCACCTTCCTGGCACCGAACATGGTTGCCGTGTATGAGTTCATCACGGCCCGGCTCGGCGACCGTCTCGGCTGCGCGGCGGAACTGGTCGTTGGCGACTCCTACGACGAGCTGGACGACGTGGACGTTGCTTTCGTCTGTGGCCTGGCCTATGTGGAGCGGGCCGAGGGCGGTGAATCGAGCGTTGAGCCGATTGCGGCCCCTCTGCTCCAGGGCCAGCGTTACGGCGGCCGCCCGGTCTACTTCTCTGACGTGATTGTGCGCCGCGACAGTCCCTTCCAAACCTTCGCCGACCTGCGGGGCCGATCGTGGTCTTACAACGAGCCGCACTCGCATTCCGGGTACGGAGTCACGCGCTATCGACTGGTGCAGATGGGAGAGACCAACGGCTACTTTGGCCGCGTGGTGCAGGCAGGCTGGCACGAACGCTCGATTCAAATGGTGTGCGACGGAGCGGTGGACGCTTCCGCGATCGATTCGCAAGTGCTTGCCGTGGCGGTGCGCGACGAACCCGAGTTGGGTGGCCGACTACGCGTCATCGACACCTTGGGGCCATCCACAATTCAGCCGGTCGTCGTCTCGCGCCGACTGCCCGAAGCGGTCAAGGACGCCATCCAGTCCGAATTGCTGTTGCTGGGCGACGATCCGGTGGCGCAGCGCTCGCTGACGCACGGGTTCATTCAGCGCTTTGTCGCCGTCACGGACGAGAGCTATGACGACATTCGCGCCATGCGCGACGTCGCGGCGCTGTGCATGGCGTTGGTTTGAGGATGGCGTTGCTGCATGAAGCCGGCAAAGAGTTACGGTGTCGTTCGCCAGGCTGGGTCGATGGGGACAGGGCGGAACGGGGTTCCGACGACGTCACGCAGCAAGGGGCACTGGGCCGCTCTGCCTCGCCTTTCGACCCGCGTGCTGCAACTGACGGCCGCCGTCAGCGCCGCGTAGCTCACGGAAGTCCAAGGATCATCTGCAAAGCTCAACGCGTGGGGCTATTTCGGCACCGGCAGAAAGCGTAGCTCATCGGTGTCGAGGTCGAGCACTGCCACGGTGAACTCGGCGGCGCGATGCAGCGCGCCGGGGTTGATACGCCGCGTCGGTCCTTCGCGGAAGTCGTGAGCCATGTGCGAGTGGCCGGACAGCAGGTAGTCCGGTCGGGCTTGCTGCAATGGGCGCAGGTCTCGAGTCATGTGGCCGTGGACCATGGCGATGCGCTTGCCCGCCAGCGTCACTTCCCCGCCCCACTCCAGGCAGACGGCATTCATCTCCGCCATTGCCCTGCGCAGCGCAAGAAGACTCTCGTCGTCATTGTTGCCGAAGACGAAGTACGCGGGGGCGCCGACGCAGGCGTGGACGATGTCCGGCCCCGTCAGGTCGCCGCAGTGGAAGAGCGCCTCGACGCCTGCTTCCAGCAACATTTCGACGGCCATGCGCGTGCGGACTAGGCGATCGTGCGTATCCGAAAGGATGCCGATGCGCATTCGGGACTCCAGTGCGACTGCACGGGCGGCGTTCAGGGTCAGGTGATGAAATCGCCGGTAAGCCAGCGAAAGACGGGAGCTGCCTGCGCCGCCCAACCGCCGGTCAACCAGCCACTCCAGCCGGTGTGCGATCTGGGTTGGACTGCTCTCCAGAGCAGGTAAAGCACCAGGGCGCCGATGCCAATGCCGGACGCGGGCATTGCCAGTGCCGGCCGGCAAACGACGACGATGGTTGCCGCGTAGAGGACGGATGTCGGCACCAGGTCGTTCCATGTTACCAGGCCAAACGCCCAGCCACGACGCGAGAAGGGCCAGAGGAGCTGCACGGGCCAGTCGTAGAACGCGACGTCCGTGATCAAATGCCCCAGAAGGGACACCTGGAGCCAGAGCCACAGCAATGGAAAACCGCTCCAACCGAACACGGCCCCACCCGGGCCCGCGAGCAGCAGTGGAGCGGACAATGTCACCAGGACGCCGTGGCCCAGGATGCGGTGAAAGCGGCGGTAGAAGCGCCAGCCCGCGACGATGGCGATGCCATCCACATCGGGCAAACAGCCGGCGACGATCATCAGTGTGGTGCCGGATAGTCCGTATTCCTGCCGCACGCCGAATTGGGCCAGCAGGATCGAAAGCGTGATATGCTCGGGAATCTTCACGCCGCAGGTCTCCGCCAGTAGGCCGGGCACCCCCATTATAAGCGTATGCAAACGCCGAAATGGAGGGAGGGCTACCTGGCGTAAGCACTGCGATGCGGTCAGGCACTTTCGCGAGTCGGCGTCTCCTCTTCCTCAGCGGCTTCGTCGTACTTGATTGCCAGGGCGATCTCATCCTTGAGCGACTCGGCAGCCGGCATCGCGGAGTGGTTCGGGTTCAGGCAGAACAGGTCCCATTCCTCGTTTTCGTAGCCGTGCTGGCGGACGTACCAGTTCCCCTCGCCATTGCGCATCAGCGGGAAGATGGCGCACGATCCGGGCTTGTAGAGGAACTTGTCGCCGTCCATCGCGCCGACTTTGTGCAGGACGCAGCCCTGGTTGAAGAAGACGCAGTACTTGTCCACCACGCGCAGCATCGGCAGGCCAAGCTTGAAGCGACGGCTGAGGAACCCGTGCTCCTCCACGACCTCGCGAGCCTCGGGGCGCAGGTGCGGCAGGAATTTTGGGAGGTGAGCCTCGATGCGCTCCACCTCATGGGTGTCCACGGGTGGCCGGCCGTTATGGCAACAGATGCCGTCGCAGCCGCGCCCGAAGATGCACTCGAACTTCGCTTCAGCCACATTGACGACCGGCAAACTCACCCCCATGCCCGCCGCTCCTTTTCCGCAGATGCATCATTCTCGGTCGATGATTTCCGTATGGCCGGTCCGCAAAGCGGGACCTAGGCGTTGCACTCCGCCAATGGTCTCCGTATTAACGCCGCCTGCACCAGACTCACGGTGAAGTCGGCGTGGTTCAGTCCGGCGGCACGCAGCCCGTTGGCGAAGCCCGCGGCCGGGCTGAAATCGGGATTCGGGTTCACTTCCAGGATGTACGGGCGACCGTCGGCCCGAACCCGGAAGTCGACGCGTGCAAAGCCTCGCCCGCCCAGCAGACGAAAGGCCTGCATCGCCAGATCATTGAGACGATCCGTCAGTTCCTCGCTCACGTCCGCCGGACAGCGCGGCGGCGTGGACAGGTAGTCGGGCGATTCCGTGTTCCACTTGGCGTCGTAGGTCACAATCGCCCAGGTGCCGGGCGCTCGATCAATGAACAGTACTTCAGAGACAGGCAGTGGCCGCAACTCCGGTGCCTCGATCAGGCCAACGCTCAGTTCGCGGCCGGGTATGAACTCCTCGACCAGCACCGGCGGACCATACGTCCTGAGAAGGTGCTCGACACGTTGTTGCAGATGTTGCGGATCGCTAACAACGCTGCCGTGGTCGAGCCCGACACTTGCGTCCTGAGTCGCCGGCTTGACGATCACTGGCCATTCCAGGCGCCGTTCGGGCATTGGCAAGGCGTCGACGACGAAGAAATCAGCCGTGGGCAGGCCCGCACCACGGAAGAGGTGCTTCGCCAGCGGCTTGTCGCGGGCCAGGCACAATGTCTGCGCTGGGCAACCCGTGAAGGGCATGCCGAGCCATTCCAGCAGGCCGGCCACATGGGCTTCAGTGTCGTTGCGGTCGCCGGTGCCTTCGAAGAGGTTGAAAACCACATCCGGACGTTGTTCGCGAATGCCGGCTAGCAACACGCCTGGATCATCGCTGGCGCCCAGGCGCGCGACATCGAAGCCGGCGTCGTTCAACTCCTGGTGGACCACATCGACGGTTTCGAGGATCGCATGCTCCGACAGGGCGTCGGGATGCGAGAGGGGCAGGACCGGCTCATTGTAAAGGATCAGGACTCGCGGAGAACGCATGGCTCAAAATCCGGGCCGTCCGAAGCGCAGCCGACGTCACCTCCGGCAGCCCGGCGAGCTAGCGCGAGGAAGTGACGAAGGAGCAGTCCGCTCGTTGGGTGCGATCGATTGCCGCCTGAACAATGCTCTCGATCAGTTGTTCGTAGGTCCAGCCTGCCAGCCGGGCCATGATGACCAGGTCGCTCGATTCCGGGTTGAGGCCCGGCAGCGGGTTGACTTCCAGGAAATACGGAACGCCATCGCGGACCCGAAAATCGATTCGCGCCACGTCCCGGCAACCCAGCACTCGAAAGACCTTCAAGGCTGCCTGTTCAATTTTCTTGAGAAACGGGGCGGGCAATGGGGCCGGCACCTCGTAGCGCACCTGGCGCAGGTAGTCGCGCTTCACTTCCAGGCTATACACAAAGTGATCGGTGACGAAGTTTGGAACCACCCGCATCACGCCAATGATGTGGGGTCGCTCATTGCCGACGATGCCGACCGTCACCTCGTCGCCCTGGATGTATTCTTCGACAAGAAGCGCCTGCCGATAG
The DNA here is from genome assembly GCA_019752375.1 of Gemmataceae bacterium. Lineage (GTDB taxonomy): Bacteria > Planctomycetota > Planctomycetia > Gemmatales > Gemmataceae > JAIEMG01. The sequence continues at coordinate 4,602 of JAIEMG010000299.1, forward strand.
TCGCGCCGCATCCCTTCGACGACGGCGCGCAGCTCGCCTGGCGATTTGACCACGCACTTGTTGCGGATGCCCTTGCTCGATCCCTCCCAGGCGGGCTTGACGATGGCGATGGCGACGTCGCCCTGGAAGAAATCGTCATCCAGCAGTTCGTTCAAGTCGTCGTGCGGCTCGATGACGAAGCCCGTGGGCACGACGATGCCGCCGGTACCCACCAGGCGCCGGGCGCAGTCCTTGTCCAGCGTGGCTGCCATCGTCAGGGCGTCGGAGCCGGTGTAGGGAATACCGAGCATCTCCAGGACGGCGGGCACCCGCGCCTCGCGCGACCGGCTAATGCCCTGGCCTTCGGCGAAATTGAAGACAAAATCCGGCGGATCGGCCAGGAGCCGTTCCAACAGCTCCCGGCCGTCGCCCAGCTTGCGGACGTCATGGCCCAGGCTGCGCAGCACCGAGGCGATGGCCTCGATGGTGGCCGGGCTGTCGAACTCTTCCTGAATGTCGTCGGGCAGGTCCGCGGGGAGCGGCCGGTCGGACTTCAGGTCGTAGGTGATGCCGATCCTCATTCGGGATACGCCTCACCGCTGTGAACAGGGACCAGTTCGTCTTCCAGATGCGTCGTGTCGCCGCAGCAGCCGTTGTGGCTCTCGGCGTGTGTGTTTTCATCGTGGGTGTCAGTCACCAGGTTCAGGTTCAGACGACGGCGGGCCATGTGATCGGTACCTTCCGGCATGATGACAGACTTCGTGCCGGACAGCAGAGCACTAACGCCCTTGGTCTTCGTTGGCTGAATCGTAGCGGGCTTGTCGTCCGGTTGATAGCGAACGAGCATGCCTTCGTAGTTGCGCAGGACGACGGCATCGTCGGAGACGGAAACCAGGTAGTTGGGCATGAGCGGCACTTTGCCGCCGCCGCGTGGAAGATCGACCACGTAGTTGGGAATGCCCAACCCGGACATGTGGCCGCGCAGCCCTTCCATGATTTCCACGCCCTTCCAGACGGAAGTGCGGAAATGGCTGGCGCCGATGACCGGATCGCAATGAAACAGGTAGTACGGTCGCACCTTGATGCGCAACAAGCCGCGCATCAGTGTTCGAATCGTCTCGAGCGAGTCGTTCACACCCTTGAGGAGCACGCAGTGATTGTTGATCGGCATACCGGCCTTGAGCAGGTTTCGGCAGCCACGTGCAGCCTCCGGCGTGATCTCGCGCGGATGATTGAAGTGCGTCTGAATCCACACCTTCTCTGCCGAGGCAAGGAGCTCGATCAGGCTTGGGTCGAAGAGCTTCTGCGGCAACGTGACGGGCACGCGCGTGCCGATACGGATGATATCGACGTGCGGAATGGTCGCCAGGTTGTCCAGGAAGAACTTCAACTTCGGCACCGGCAGCGTGAGCGGATCGCCGCCGGAGACGATCACATCGCGGATTTCCGGATGGTCGCGGACGTACTCCACCATGCGCTCGTCGTTCCGGCTGATGGCATCCCAGCCGCCGCGGACCATGGTCGCTCGCTTCCGGGTGCAGAAGCGGCAATACATGGTGCAGACGTGCGTGGTGACCAGCAGGGCGCGGTCGGCATAGCGGTGCGTCAGCCCCGGCACGGGAGAATCCTTGTCCTCCTCGAGCGGGTCTTCCATCTCGTAGCCCGACTCATTCGTCATTTCCAGCGGTGAAGTCACCGACTGGAGGCGAATGGGATCGTTGGGATCGTCCGGGTTGATCAGCGAGAAGTAGTACGGCGGGATGGCCAGCTTGTACTGACCTTCCAGGGCCCCGATGGCTTCGAGTTCGTCCGGGGTGAAGGGGAGCAGGTCGCGAAGCTGTCGGACCGAGCGGATGGCGTTTTGGGATTGCCACCGCCAATCGTTCCACTGGCTTTCGGGAACGTCGCGCCAGAGCGGATGGCGCCGCGGCTTACCGGGAGGCTCTTCTTCCTCGTGCCCGTAGGCGGTCTGAGCGACTGACCTGGGGCCGAGCCCGGTGCGCTCGTCAGATTCGTTCATCTTGTGAGATGCCTCCAAAAGGGAAAGATATCAAGCGTCCCTGATGCTTGCGGGCGTTACCAAACGGTAGTTGGCCCAACGCCTCAGGACGCATCCACTTAAACGTCAAACTTTAACGGCAGCGTCATAAAATACAAGGTCTTCCAGGAGCCATTCAGGCGCTTTCTCCAAGTTTTTGTCCCGGATTTTGCCAAAATCCTCATACTTGCCTCGCTTTCGTCATCACGACCGGCGGAATCCTCCCAGCCGGCGCGCGCGAATCAATCTTTACAGCTGCGACCGAACAGGATGGCTTTTTGCTTGACCGATTACACCGTGTCGAGGTCGCTTCTTGGAGGCCCTGTTCTCGACGATACTGCACGCGGGCCAAACGAGTCCCTGACAAGGTGGGTCAGACACTCTTGTCTGGCCGGCCAGACAAGAGTGTCTGACCCACCAGACACCGCCATTCTCCGCCGCGTGAAGGATAAGTGTTGCAAAACGTGTGCCTGCGCGGTGAAGACCGACAGTCGACTGCGTCGAGTCTTCTCGTTTGCGACTACGTCTCTCACCTCGTAGACTGTCCCCCATGAAACCCGGCACCCCCGATCCGTCGTCGCGTCTGGTCCGCGAGCTTGGCCCATTCATGGCCATCGCAATCGTCATTGGCACCGTCATCGGTTCGGGCGTCTTCAAGAAGCCCCAACTCGTGGCTGAAAAGGTGCCGTTCTTCGGTCCGGCCGCACTCGTCTGGGTCATGGGAGGCGTGCTGGCTCTCCTTGGCGCCCTGGCCCTGGCCGAGGTCGTCGTCCTTTATCCCAAGGCAGGCGGCAATTACGTCTTCCTGCGCGAGGGCTATGGCCGGATGGCCGGTTTTCTCTGGGGCTGGGTCGAATTTTTCTTCATCCGCGGCGGCTCCCTGGCCGCCCTTGCCACCGTCTTCGCCGAGTCCCTCAACAACATGCTTGCCAACCCGGCCTTCCGGCAGTCCGTCGGGGCCGACCCGAGCAGTGCGGGACTCAGTCCCTGGGAACAACGCTGGCTGACGGTGGCCGTCATCCTTGGCCTGGCGATCATCAATGTTCGGGGCGTTCGTTGGGGCGGGGCTTTACAAGTTTTCATCACCACGGTCAAGGTCGGTTCGCTGCTGACGATCATGGTTCTGCCATTCGCATTCATGGCGTTGGCGAAGGGGCCTTCGGAAGCTCCCCCTGCCGATCCAGCCCGGCTTCAGCCGATCTGGCCTAATTCCTGGAGCGAATTCAGCCTTCCGGGAGCGGGCGCGGCACTCTTTGGGGTACTTTTTGCCTACCACGGGTGGATGAACATTGCTCCCGTGGCTGAAGAGGTGCGGAACCCACACCGCAATTTACCCCTTTCCCTGCTCGGCGGCACGTTGACGGTCATCTTCCTTTACCTGGGCGCGAATCTGGCCTACTACCTGGTGGTTCCGCAACCCGAAATGGCAGGGTTATCGAATACCAGTGTGGCAACCGAATTCAGCATGCGCTTGTTGGGGCCGATTGGGGCCGCGCTGGCCGCCGCGGCATTGATGTGTTCCACCTTTGGCGCGCTGAATGGCAACCTGCTGGTGGGACCGCGCCTGCTCTATGCGATGGGGGAGGATCGGCTGGCGCCTCGATTCCTGGCCGCGGTGCACCCGCGTTTTCACACACCGGCAACCGCCATCATGATCATGGGCAGCTGGGCCGCCTTCCTCATCGTTGCCGTCGCCGTACTTACCCAGATTGAAATCTTGCCGCCGAACAAGGCTCATTTCGACATCTTCACGGACTTCGCCATGTTCGGCGCCATCATCTTCGAGACCGCGGCGGTGGCGACAATTTTCGTCTTCCGTTCCAAGTACCCGGACGCGGAGCGGCCCTATCGCTGCTGGGGATATCCGTGGGTGCCAGCCCTCTACGTTGCAACCATGCCCGTGGTGCTTGTGATGGTCTTTCTCGCTCAACCCATCGAGTCGTTGATCGGCGTCGGCTTCATCGCCCTTGGAACGGTGGTCTACTTCATGTGCTTTGGGGAACGGAAAGACGCACCCGCCCCGGAAGCGGAAGAGAGCCCGGTCGGGCCATCCCCCACATCCGGGGCGAGCTAGTCGAGCAGAATCGATCCCGAGCCCGACGCGGCAAGCCAGGGGGTTTTCAATACCCTTGCTTGCCGCGTCGGCCTCGGTAACAAGTCGGTTAGTAATTCACACCAAGGCGGAAAGCCACGCCGAGGAACCCGAGGTCACTGTCCACGACCGAACCATTGGTATTCGGGGCGCCGAGGCTGTAAATCGGGTCGCCGCGAGACGCGCTACCCGCGCCCCACCACTGCTGCCCAACCAGGGCAACCTGGCCGAACACGCGCGACGATCCCATGGCCTGACCGTATTCGACGCCCAGCTCCAGCTCGCCCACCGGCAGCACTCGGTCGCGATGGTCGCTTCCGGTGTTGACCTCGGTGGCACCAAAGCCGGTGAAGATGTCCGTCGCATTCTGCTTCGCGCTGCCGAACAGGACCGCGCCGCGGATCAGGCCGTACAGTGAAAGGCCGCTGTTACCGATCGGCCGCCGCGATTCCAGCGCCACCACCGGTCCAAGCCCGCTGAAGCTATGGCCCGACAGCACGGTTGCCTGGATGGGATTGGCCGAGGTGCCCGAGTTGCCGTTCACGAAGGCGTTGTAGCGCTGATTCAGGTGTGCCAGCCGCAGGCCGCCGGTCGCGAGCAAGTTCCAGCATCCCAGTTGCACATCTTGAATTGCCTCCACGTCCCAGACCTGGAGCTCGAGTTTGCTGGTCACGGTCATCGTGGCGGGGGTGTCGTTATCGGTGAACGCACTGAAACCCTGCGCGGGAGCCGACACGATGAAAACCTCGGTGCCGGGCGTGGCTGCGGCAAATGATTGAGTCTGCTCGGTCCCCTGGCGGAAATACCACCAGCGGATGCGGGCTCCCAGTCCGTCGTCGCCGATGTACCCAAGCCAGAGTTGCGGCGCCACATCCATTTGATGACGGATATCGGTGCGGTCGGTCACGGTGCGGGCCGTCCCACCCGGTCCGGTCTGCGTGGTGCTGGAGACGAGGAAGGCCGGATTGTTCTCGAAGTACGGTTGAATCCAATAGATAGCTGCCCCGCCAATCAAGCCGCCACGTCCGCGGTCACAACCGTGGTCGCATGCACCGTTGGCGCATGCGCCGGCGATCGATGGCACCATCGGGGCACCCGGGATTGGCTGGGAATCCGGAATGGCCTTGCCCTCGACCTTGGGGACCTCGCCATTGACCGGGGGATCCGCCGCGAAAAGCACGCCGGTTTGCCAGGCCAGCGCCAGTGCGCCGGCGAGCCAGATGGAGAGATGCTTCATCGGAATCCTTCCTTGGTTTTGTGGGCATGCAACCAGCCGATGCCGCCCCGGCAACAGTCCACGCGATATTCCGGGGTTCGCTCGTCCCAGTTATCGGCCTTGGATTCCGCTTCCTATGACTACAATCCTCCTTGCGGACAAATCCCACCCCACCCGACTTCCCTGCGAATCGCAAACGCGTTGCAAACCCCACATTTTCCGAATGACCGGCGCGGGCGCGCGAATCCGGAGAACCTGGCGAAACCAGAAAAGGCACGGCCTGCCAGGTGGGCAAGCCGTGCCTTCACGACTTCAACATAAAGTTCGCGGTACTGCTTACGGATACAGACCACGCCGCAGCTTTTCCTTGGCCACCTTCTGCACGCCAAGGCTCAGCGCTGCCAGACGCATCGAGAAGTTGCGCTCCTTGGCGAGCGAACGCACCTGATGAAACGCCTTCAGCATCAGCTCGTGCAGCTTCTCGTTGACCTGCTCCTCGCTCCACAAGAACTGCTGAATGTCCTGCACCCACTCGAAATAAGAAACGGTCACACCGCCGGCATTGCAAAGCACGTCCGGGATGATGAAGACATCGCTGTTGCTCAGGATGACGTCGGCCTCGGGCGTCGTCGGGCCGTTGGCGGCCTCCGCCAGCACCCGGCAGCGGATCTTTGGAGCATTCTCGGCCGTGATGACGCGTTCGAGAGCGGCAGGCACGAGGATGGTGCAGGGCGTCGTCAGGATCTCCGCACCGGAGATTCGTTCCGCTTCGGGGTAGTCACACAGCTGCTTGCCGGCATTGACGTGCCGGGTGAGTGCGGCGATATCGATGCCGCGTGCATTGCGGATGGCCCCCGTCCGGTCGCTGACCGCGATGATGCGCACCCCGCGATCGGCCAGTTCCTGACACACGACCGAGCCGACGTTGCCGAAGCCCTGCACCACGGCCGTGGCCTCGTTGACGTTCAGGTCGAGCTCGGCCAGCGCCTCCATCACGCAGTAGATGACGCCGTTACCCGTCGCTTCGCGCCGGCCGACGCAGCCGCCCAGCTCGACCGGCTTGCCCGTGACAATCTCGGGGCAGGCGTAACCGACTTTCATGGAATACGTGTCCATGATCCAGGCCATCGTCTGCTCATCCGTGCCGAGGTCCGGTGCCATCACGTCCTGGCGCGGACCGATGATGGCCAGCACTTCCTCGGTAAAGCGACGCGTCAATCGTTCCAGCTCGCCCCGCGACAGCCGGGCGGGATCGACGCTGATGCCGCCCTTGGCGCCGCCGAAGGGTAAGTTCATGATGCCGCACTTCCACGACATCCACATCGCCAGCGCCGCGACTTCGCCCAGGTCGACGGCGGGATGGTAGCGCAGGCCGCCCTTGGACGGGCCGCTGGTGAGACTGTGCTGCACGCGATAGCCGATGAAGCTCTCCGTGTGCCCGGCGTCCATGCGGATGGGGATGCTGACGACCATTGCCCGCTTGGGCTTGCTCAGCCGTTCGTGGACGCCGGCATCGAGGTCAATGCTCTCGGCGACCATGTTCAGCTGCTGGCAGGCCATCTGGAATGTCGGCGAGTTCTCGAAGACCGGGATCGGGTTGTGCGGTCGGTCGTTGGGTCGGCTGGCGGAGCGGCTTCCTTTATCGCTGGGGCGTGACGTGTTGGGCGTCCGTTTTTGCTGTTCGGTAGCCATGGTTCGCGCTTCCGTGGACATCGAGATGGAGAGTGAGGCCCGGTGCCGAAACTGTACAATACTTATTGTTTCAGGACCATTGCGATTGGACAACGGGACTCATGGACAAGCTGATCGTCGGCTGCGGCTACCTGGGACGGCGCGTGGCGAAGCTCTGGCTGGAGCAGGGGCACCGGGTGTTTGGGACGACGCGCAGCGAGCGGCGGGCGGAGGAACTGAGGCAGCTGGGCCTGGAGCCCATCGTCTGCGAAGTACTCAAGCCGGAAACCCTGAAAGGCCTGCCGCCCGCGGACACCGTGTTGTACTGCGTCGGGTTTGATCGGTCTGCCGGTCGTTCGATGTATGAAGTCTATGTGGACGGGCTACGCAATTTCATCGGCGTGCACTGGGTAGAAGAAGGCCCACCCGGTCAGTTCATTTATGTCGGCAGCACGAGCGTGTACGGACAGCATCAGGGGGAAGAGGTAGACGAGTTCGCGGGCATCTCACCGGATGAAGAAGCGGGTCGCGTGGTTGTGGAAGTGGAAAGGTTGCTTCGGGACGAATGGCTTGAAGGCGCCATTCGAATCTTGCGCTTTGCCGGCATCTATGGACCCGGCCGTCTGATCCGCCGAGCGGCCATCGAAGCGGGTGAGCCACTTATTGGCGACCCTGACAAGTGGTTAAACCTGATTCACGTTGAGGACGGTGCGGCAGCGATCGTTGCGGCAGAGACGAGCGGCAGCCGCTTGGCGATTTACAACGTCAGTGACGGGAATCCCGTGCGCCGCCGCGACTTCTACACGCGGATGGCGCAACTCCTCCGGTCCCCGGAGCCTCGTTTCGTGCTCCCCGAGCCTGGCGAGCCGCTGCCGCCGCACGAGCGGGCGAACCGACGAATCGTCAATCGACGCATGCGCGAGGAGCTGGGCGTGCAGCTGCGCTATCCCAGTTATGAAGAAGGATTGGCGGCGTCGCTTTGAGATTCCGGCGAGCGTCGAGGGGGGGGCACGACAGTGGGGGGGGGCCACCAGGACAGGGCACGCGCCCCCCGAGGCGGGG
>JAIEMG010000304.1 GCA_019752375.1 Gemmataceae bacterium
GGGGGGGCCGGAGGGAGGAGGGAGGAGGGGCCAAGGGGGGGGGGGGGGGGTGGTCCGGGGGGGGGGGGAAGGGAGGGGGGGAAGAAAAAGGGGGGGGGGGGGGGGGGCAAAAGGGTTTTTTAATGCCCCCACCCCCCCCCAAAGCCCCCCGGGGGCCCCCCCCCCCCGCCGCTCGCGGCTCAATGAGACGTCCGGGAGGACTTTCACCGTTCACGGCACAATCTGCGCCTTCGCCACGAACTCGATTTCGCTCTCGTCCTTCAGGTCCGTCAGGATCCGCAGCGAGCGAGTCATGTCGCCGGGCTTGTCGCCCTGAAGCGTGACGGCCAGGACGTGGAGTGGCTTGTTGTCGGGGGTCGTGTCGCGCACCTTGAGTTGAGCATCGGCGCCGTGGACGTCGGTGATCTTGAACGGCCGCACGCCGCGAACAATCACGCGCCGTTCTGTCTGGGCTCCCACCTTGACGCTGCCCAGGTCCACGATCGCCGGGCTGACCGTCAGGGCCGATTCGATCTCGACCGTCAGCGGGACCCGGATGCGCGGCGTCATCGGGTTGTTGGTCTTGAGCCAAATGTCCGTGAACCACTTGCCGGCGGGCGCATCATTCCGCAAAGTCGCTGTCAGCTGATAACTCACCTCGGCGCCACCGCGAGTGACTTCCTTGAGGACCGGCTTGACGTAGTTGCTGTCGCAATGGGTGCCGGTGACCTGCCACTGGCCGCCGCCCAGGAACGTGACGGTCACGGTGCCGCTGGGGCAGGCGCTCCGCTTCACCTGACCGAAATGGATCGCGTCGGGCGTGACAGTGACGTCATCCCGACTGTTTGCCTGGACCCAGATGCGCACTTCTTCCGACTGCGGCTGGTCGAGGTGCACATAGATGGTGACGGTCTTGACGCCGCTGAATCGTTGCGTGTCCATGCTGACCGAAATGACGGTGCTCTGGCCGGGCGGGATCAATCCGCTCTGAGCGACGGCAGTGACGCAACCGCACGAAACGCGAATGCCGCTGATGTGGACCGGAGCCTTGGTGTTGTTGGTGAGTCGAAATGGATGGGAGAGTGTTGGACCGCGCGGCACCGAGCCAAAGTCCTTGGAGAGTTCCTCGAACATGGCGTCGGCCCACGTGGCCGCCTGGAGGGGCCCCGCGAGACAAAGGCCCACCAGAAATGCGGTACAGTGCCGGAACATGATGCCCCTTCCCTGCTGCCTCCGACCCTCGGTCCGTCCGGGTTGCACGACGCGCCGCGGTGATGTCGGACCATTGCGAGAGTCATAGTTCTTATCGCCCTTACCACGCCCCTTGTCAAAGCGCGCGACACGGAAATGCAGCAGGACTGTCGGGCGGGCACAGACATGGAACGCGCGTACCCCCCGTTCGCTATTTTGCCTATTCTCGGAAGCGCGGCGCAGCTCGACTTCAGGCGATCCAGGCGCTTCTCGAAGTCTGCGAAAGATGACGGGAAGACTCGGACGGCGAGCGCTGCGGCACAGCGTTTCTCCGGGCCCTCGCGGCTTTTTCTTCAACTCGGACCATGCGCGAGCACCGCGACAACCACGTGCGCCGCGCCCGCGCCGCGCAAGGCTCGCGCCGCCTCGCTTGCCGTCGTGCCGGTGGTCAACACGTCATCGACCAGCAGCACCGTGCGGTCGCGCAGGCTCGCGCGAGGCCGTGCAACGAAGACGCCGCGTACATTCTCGCGGCGCTGGGCCGGTGTTTGCTCGGTCTGGCTGGTCGTGAATCGATGCCGCCGCAGCCAGCGCGGCCGCAGCGGCAAGCGCAGGTGGGCGGCCAGGCCATCCGCCAGGACTTCGCTCTGGTTGTAGCCGCGCGACCAGCGCCGTCGCCAGTGAAGCGGCACGGGAATGACGACGTCGGCGCCGAGCTCTTGAAGCCGAGGCGCGGCATGCTCCGCCCACAGTCGGCCCAGCACTTCTGCCAGGGCTTCGCCATTGGCATGCTTGAGGCGGAGGATCAGTTCTCGCAGCAGACCATCGTAGGGGCCGAGGCGGATGCAGCGTTCGAAGTGATAGACGGAATCGCGGCAACGCGGGCAGCCGTTTTCCAGCGCCGCGAACGGGCCGATGTTGCTGGAACAGCGCGGGCAGGTGTCGTGATGGTCTGCGGTGATGGCCGACCGGCAGGGCGCGCAGAAATAACGCTGCTCCGGCGCCAGCGGTCCGCTGCAGGCGCCGCAGACGCCGGGATAGAGCAGTGCAATCAGCCCCTGGGCGAGGTCGCGGCCCAGGCGAAGAATCGGATGGTCGGTACCCATAACGCGAGCACCAAACCTACCCGACAGCGGAACAGTCCGAAAGCGTTTTCACGCCGCACTCAACTCCGTCTGGCCGCTTGCCTTTTCAAGCAGCGCCAAGGGGGAGAGTTCCGGCCGCAGGGTGACGTGCACCGGCACAAAGTACGAGTGTTCCAGCGCATAGCGACCCCGCAGAGCCGCGTGGCTTACTGCATCGGTGAAGCACAGCCACATCGACCCGGGCGCGAACTTCCATGTCCGTTTGCGACACCGCTCCTGGAAGACCTCATCCGCCTTGAGGAAATCGTGGAACCGAAGCATGAACGCGTCATAGGCCGACCGGCGCGGACGGCCGGGACGGAAGACCTGGAGGACCTGTTCGCGCAACTGCCAGGCCCACCGTCGGCTGCCGGCCTCGGGCAGCCCGACCTGATGGCCGTGGCGTTCCAGCAGCACCGCGAACGGATCCGACGTGATCCAGATGCGCGGCTCGGTCGGATTGATGTTTACAAAGCAACGCAGGATGCGACGGCCTTGCGAGGGGCGACTCGGAAACGCATCGACATGAACGAGGTCATTGCGTGCCTTGAGCCGAAGCTGCCGGGTCGCTTCTTCGACTGGCCGGAAAGTCACCTGATCGAGTTGCCAGGCCGTTGCATAGCCGGGTAAGTGGTGCGCCAACCAGGCGCTGACGTTCCGAGAAAAGGCTGCCAGTAGTTCGTGCAGACGCTGGGTGTCGGCTGACGTACGCCGCTGGTAGTCGTGCATCCGGTTTCGTTCGGGTTCGAAGCTCACATTCTTGGAAGTGGGACCGAGCTGCTGTTCGAGCAGGAATCGGCGGTCATCGCCCTCGGGCAGCGAAAAGGGACACGTCGGATAGTACACGACCTCCGGCTGCTCCAGACGCTCGGCCAGCGTCAGTCCGACGGATGTCGGGAATGCGAGCGTGTAGGGTTCTTGAAACATGACGCCGCCTCCGAGTTCCGTGCGGGCGCAACGAACCGACTCCGTCGAACCGGCATATACGGAATCAATGGACACCCCACAAGGCGTGTTTTCATGCCGTCAGGACACGAGGGTTCGCCATCGCTGTAAGCGAAGATGACGTAAGCGAATGAGTGAGCGGGGATTGCAATGAGGAGTCGCCCGCTTGCAGTCGCGGCCCTGGTGGAAGTTGCGGCGTCGCACCGAGCATCAGCCGCGGATGTTCTTCCATTTCGCAAACGGCGCGTCCTTCCCCATCTCCTCCTCGATCCGCAGCAACTGATTGTACTTCGCCAACCTCTCGCTACGCGCCACCGAGCCGATCTTGATCTGCCCCGCCCCGGTGGCCACCGCCAGGTCCGCGATGGTGCAGTCCTCGGTCTCTCCGCTGCGTGCGGAGATCACCGGACGATAGCCCGCTGACCGTGCCAGCTTGATGACTTCCAGCGTTTCGGTCAACGTGCCGATCTGGTTGACCTTGACCAGCACGCTGTTGGCGACGCCGTGCTCGATGCCTTGCCGTAAACGCTGCGGATTGGTCACGAACAGGTCGTCGCCGATGAGTTGCACGTGCTGGCCCAGCGCGGAGGTCAGCTTCTGCCAGCCGTCCCAGTCGTCCTCAGCCATGCCGTCCTCGATGCTGAGGATCGGATAGTCGGCGACCCAGCGCTGGAGCATGTGGACCATCTCTTCCGGCGCCAGCACGAGTCCGGCGGTGGCCTTCATGTGGTAACGGCCGGCCAGGTAGAAGTGCGTGCTGGCCACGTCGAGCGCCAGGGCCGCGTCCTTGCCCGGCTCGAAACCGGCGCTGCGGATCGCTTCCAGAATCAGCTCGACCGCCTGTTCATTGCCCTGTAGCTTCGGCCCGAAGCCGCCCTCGTCGCCCACCAGCACGCCCTCGAAGCCGGCTTTGCGAAGGACGGTGCCCAGGGTCGTGTAGACGTGGACCGTCATCTCCAGCGCTTCGGAGAAGGACTTGGCACCAATCGGCAGCAGGAGAAAATCCTGAAATTCCAGGTTGCCGCCCGCGTGCAGGCCGCCGCTGATGAGATTGACCATCGGTAACGGCATGCGAGCGCTGCCGTCGGCGTCGAGATGCTTCCACAACGGCACCTTCCGGCAAGCCGCCGCCGCGTGGGCACAGGCGAGCGAAACGCCCAGGATCGCATTGGCGCCGAGGCGCGACTTGTCGGGTGTGCCGTCCATTTCGCACAGCATCCGGTCGATGCCCGCCTGATCCGCTGCCAACTGTCCGATGAGCCGCGGTGCGAATTCGGTGTTCACATGGGCCACCGCACGGCGAACGCCCTTGCCGTGATAGCGCTTTGCGTCGCCGTCGCGCAGTTCGTGGGCTTCGTGCTTGCCAGTGCTGGCGCCGGACGGGACGACGGCCCGGCCCATCGCACCACCGTGACAGTGGACCTCGACTTCGACGGTCGGATTGCCACGGCTGTCCAGGACTTCACGGGCGTGGATGCGTTCGATCAAGCCACGTTGTGTCACGAACACGTTCCTCCGCTCCTGCCTGGGGTGGCACTGACCCCCACTCCTTCGGTCGTTTCGACTGCGCAGCTCTACTGCAGCAGGTTCCGGAACTGCTCTCGATCCAGTCCGCAGTCACGGAAGATTTTGCTCATGAGCCCAGGTCCAATCGTTTCGCCGGCATGTACCGGTACAACGGTCGTGCGGCCGTCTGGGTGCCGCAGAAATCGGTGGCTGCTGCGAACTCGCACGACCGCGAATCCTGCCCGCTCCAGCGCTCGGATTACCTCTTCTCCGGTCAGCGCCGGCAGTTTACCGCTCATGCCGACACCGTCACGCGTTGGACCCCGACGAACTCCAATCCGTGGGTCGTCTCAGTCTCAACTTTCAGGCATAGGGCGATCGCTTCCCGCACTCGGTCCATCAGTTCGTCCAGCGACCGGGCCTGGGTGTGACAGCCCGGTAGAGAGGGAACGGATGCCACGAAGAAGCCTTCCTCATCGCGCTCGATCACGACACTGAATTCTCGGCTCATGAGGGTCTCCACCGGACGGGGCAAGCATTTGGTGTACAGCTTCAGGCTATCCGTCGCGCGGGTAACTTGCAACCGATCCGAAAGGGCCTTCAAGCTCCCTCAACATTCGCCAGCACCTTCTCCCACCCGCCCGGCCGCTGCTCCAGCAGCCATCGCGCCAGCCGTCGCACGGTCTCTTGCTTCCCTTCTTCCGGCAAATAGTCTACCGGGCTCGTCCCGTCCACGCGCGCCAGCAAACACACCGCCAGATGCTCGATCCCGCGTGCCTGCAAGACCGCAAGCGGCTGAAAGTGCACTGCCTGCTCGTACCCGCGCCAGAACGCGCGCGTCAGGTCGAAGAAGCGCGCGCGCTCCTCCGGTCGGCGCACGGACTTCAGCAAGAGATGAGAGAGAAACAGCCCCAGATCCATCGTCGGGTCCCCGAAATGGGCGGTTTCGTAGTCCACCAGCGTGAAGCCCTGCTTGAAGGCCAGCAGGTTCTTCGGCGTGTAGTCGGCGTGGCAGATCGCTTCCTTGACCGTGAGCAGCTTCTGCAAGATCGGCTCGATCAATGACGCCAGTTCCGGCCGGCGTTCCTGCACACGGCGATAGAAGGGATCAGCCCGCAACTGCACGAACACCGTTTGATCGCGAAAGCGCTCGGCAAAGCTCGCATCGTTCGCGGTGACCTCGTGCATGCGGCCCAGGATCAGGCCCGCCTGCTCACCGAGCACTGGATCGATCTGATCGTCGAGGAGATCGGCTTTCCAGACGTGCGCTTCCTCGGGCGCGTGGCTCATGGCGAAGACGAAGTTGTCGCGGTCGACGTGCAGCACTGCGGGAACCACGCCTGGCGGCATCAGCGGGTGCAGGAACTCCATCACCTCCTGCTCCCGGTAGACGCGATTCAAGTCGCTGAACCAGGCGTCGCGTGTCCGCAGCTGGGGACGCGACTGCTTGAGCACGAAGAGGCGCTCCGGCGTCCGGACGCGCAGGACGGCATTGGAAACGCCGCCGCTGAGCAGCTCGACGTCGACTGGTCCGGGACCGATCCAGCCCTGCGCTCGCAGGTAGTCGGGAGTGTTTTCCGCGGTCAATTCGAGCATGGGATCATTTCGCTCGGCGATCGCCATAGCCGCGGGGATGGCTCTGGTGCCACTTCCAGGCCGTCTCGACGATGCGGCGCAACTCGGTGTAGCGCGGCTGCCAGCCGAGTTCGCGCTGCGCCTTTTCGGAAGCCGCAACCAGTTTGGGCGGATCGCCAGCGCGGCGCGGCCCTTCCTTCACCGGCACGGGGCGGCCCGAGACTTCCTCCACCGTGCGAATCACTTCGCGGACGCTGTAGCCATGGCCGGTGCCGAGGTTGTAATAGAGGCCGACGCCCGGCTGCAGATGCTCCAGAGCCAGCAGGTGGGCCTCGGCCAGGTCCTCGACATGGATGTAGTCGCGGATGCAGGTGCCGTCGGGCGTCGGATAGTCGGTGCCGAACACTTCCAGATGCGGGATCTTGCCCATCGCCGCGTAAATGGCCAGCGGAATCAGGTGCGTCTCGGGGCTGTGGTCCTCGCCAATGGTGCCATCAGCGCTGGCGCCGGATGCGTTGAAGTAGCGCAGGGCGGCGAAGCCCCAACCATAGGCCGCGGCGTAGTCCGTCAGCGCCCATTCCACGGCAAGCTTTGCCCGCCCGTACGGGTTAATCGGTTTCTGCGGTTCCTCCTCGACGATCGGCACCTGCTGCGGCGTGCCGTAGGTGGCGCAAGTGCTGGAGAAGACGAAGCGGCTGATCCGGTGGCGGCGCATGCACTCCATCAAGCTCAGCGCGCTGACGAAGTTGTTCTGGTAGTACTTGCCAGGATCGCGCACCGACTCGCCGACGTAGGCGAATGCAGCAAAGTGGATCACTGCCTCGATCCTGTGCATGAGCAGGACGTGGTCGAGCTTTGGCCCCTCGTTGAGGTCGCCGACAATCAGGCGGTCGGCGGGGGCTGCAGCGCGGTGTCCTTCGGACAAGTTGTCGTAGATCCACACGTCATGGCCGCGTTCCAGGAGCAGTCGCACGGCGTGACTGCCGATGTAACCGGCGCCGCCGGTGACAAGAATTCGCATGATCTCCGTTCATCCTTCCTCTGCGGGCGTGAAGTGATGATAGGCCGCGGCGCGGGAAGTGAAAAGCGTCTGATCACGGCACTCGGCGGCGGAACGGTGCACCGAACTCATCGCGGCCGACGGCTCCGTAGCGGTAGCCGCCGACGTACGCCCGCCCGCCCAGGGGCACGCCGACGGTCGTCTGGATGCCGACCTGCGAAAAGCTTGGGGGATAGAGGATGTTCGTGAACGGCACCGATCCACCGACGGCACCACCTTCGAACACCGGCCGGATGAACCGCGTATTCACGAACGGCGGTCCCAGGCCGGGTGTCTGAAACGTCGGCGCGAGACTGACACGGGCATACGGTCCATTGCCGACCATTGCCAGCTGGGCCGGATAGTTCAAGCCAATCGGCACTGGCTGCTGCTGCGGAACAAACGCGATTTGCCCGCCGGCCTGGACGACCTGGAGGTTGGTCGGATAGAAACCAAAGCCCTGGTACTGGAGGAGCGACGTCTGGCCGTTGTAGATGTTGAGCATCGGCGTCAGACCGCCATTGAAGCGAATGTCACCGACCGGATTGTAGCCGAAATTGGGGCCAAAACCGCCGGGCGCGCCGAAGCCGATGAACTGCGCTGACGCGAACTGGGGAGTCGTCCAGAGGATCACTGCCAGCACGATTCCGCCGAAGCGAGTGAATGATCTTCGCATGGGCCGCTCCTTGCAGGGGGACCAGTTCGCCTCTTACAGGGGCGCGAGGAATTGTCCTCTGGAGCTGAGAAGCGGTCAAGGAGAAACGACCCTGGACCCTGGTCCCCTGGTCCCTCTTCCCAGGGCGTTCCCGAGTGCCGGGCCGTTTAATGCGACAGCGCAGTGTTTCGCGGAACGATCCGCGCAACGTCTGTAGCCGCAGGCTTTAGCCTGCGGAGTGTCGTCGCAGGTGCCGTACCTTCACTCCGCAGGCGAAAGCCTGCGGCTACAAACCCTCATGCATTTGCCATTCTGTAGCCGCAGGCTTTAGCCTGCGGAGTGTCGTCGCAGGTGCCGTACCTTCACTCCGCAGGCGAAAGCCTGCGGCTACAGACTGTTCCGGTGAATCGTGAATCGTGCTTCCAAACCAGCGCTGTAGTGTTAATCATTGGGTATTGGGCATTCGTCCTTCGTCATTTCAAGCCAGCGGAATGTACGCCTCTACGAAATCTAGTTGGTGATGCCCTTGGTGATGCCCATGAACACGTCCTCGAGATCGATCTCTTCTTCCTTCAGCATCTTCAAGCGGAAGCTGCCTTGCACGAGCAGGTCGGCGATGAAGCTGCCGTCCTGCATGCCGTCGCGCAGCGTGACAATTAGGAAGTCCTCGTCCGCCTTGTGCTCGACGCTGAGGATGTCGGTGTGGCCTTCCAGGCGTTCCTTTGCCATGGCGTTGAGGCCGTTGGCGACGCAAACGTGGAAGACGATGTGCTGGCGGACTTGCCGGATAGCCGATGCCACGTCGCCGTCGAAAAGCAATTTGCCGCGTTCGATGATGCCAATCTTGTTGCAGATGTCGGCGAGCTCGGGAAGGATGTGGCTGGAGACCAGGATCGTTTTGCCCATGTTGCGCAGCTCTTTGAGCAGGCCGCGCATCTCGATGCGGGCGCGCGGATCCAGACCGCTGGCCGGCTCGTCGAGCAGGAGCACCTGCGGCTCGTGCAAGAGGACGCGGGCCAGGCCAAGACGCTGCGTCATGCCGCGCGACAGGCTGGTGACCAGGGCATCGCGTTTGTATCCCAGGTCCACCAGTTCGAGCACCTGATCGCACTTCTTGCGTCGCTCGGGGCCCTTGATGCGATACGCCGCGGCAAAGAACTCCAGGTACTCGATGACCTTCATGTCGTCGTAGACGCCGAAGAAGTCAGGCATGTAGCCCATCAGCCGGCGGATTTCCTTCGCGCCGTTGTAGATCGAATAGCCGCACACCGTCGCCTCGCCCCAAGTCGGGTTCAGGAGCGTGGCGAGAATGCGCATGGTCGTCGTCTTGCCGGCGCCGTTGGGGCCGATGAACCCGTATACGTCGCCGCGCTCGAGCTTGAGCGTCAGGCGATTGAGCGCATACAGGTCGCCGTACATTTTTGTCAGGTCGCGAGTTTCGATCATAAGAGTGGTCAGTGGTCAGTGGTTAGTGGTCAGTGCCAAGAGAATTAATCAACCCGTTCAGAATGCGAGCGATTTCCGTCGTTGCGTTGAGATGTTCGACTTTTTCTTGATCGACAAGGTACTGCAGGCGGCCTGCAAGGAGGACCTGAGTTTCGACCTCTTGTAGCGAACCGCGTGCGATATGCAGAAAGTGAACAAAGTCCTTCGTGGTCGCGCGGCCCTGGCCTTCCGCGATGTTACTAGGAATGGAAACGGCAGCGCGTCGCACCTGATTCGTGAGGCCAAATACCTCTCGTTGAGGAAAGCTCTCCGTCGATTGATAGACGTGGACAACTAAATCCATTGACTTCTGCCAGACTATCAGGTCAGAGTAGTGTCGGACGCTCATGGTTGCGTCGCCTTATCGGCACAAATGGCCTGTCCAACTGATTGCATTTCACTGACCACTAGCCACTGACCACTACTTTGGCTGCACGGGAATGAAGACGCGGACATAGGTCTCTTGCCGCAGCGTGCCGCCCAGCGACGGACGCGGGCCGCCGGTGCCGGGTACGCTGCCGAGCCACAAGCGCGTCGCCGAGGTGGCGCTCTGGGTCACATCGTCGGCCTGGCCTTGTGCCATGACCATGCGGGCGACAAGGATCGCTTCGTCCTTGTTGTCGCGGGTGCGCCACGTTCCATCCAGGAATCGCAGCGAGTTGTTGCGCATGGTGTTGTTCGTGCGGTCCGCCGCATGATTGAACATCGCGGACCTGAGCACCAGATCGATGTCCACCGCACCGGTCGACGTCGTCCATCGCCCGCGATTGTACACCTGCTGATTGGGGGGCGTGTTGACCTGGAGCCAGGTGTTGAGCGGCTTGCCCTTGCTTTCGAATTCGACCGTGTTTACGCTCGACGGCGTGCCGGGCTGGAGCGGAAACTCTTTCACCTTGCCGTTGTAAATCAAGTAGACGTCTTGCAACTCGCCCGCGGCCTTGCCGGTCTCGCCGGGCCGCCAGGTGATCTCGCCGGAGAGCGCTTCGGTATTGGCGGGCGGATGGCGCAGGCTGGCGGCGAACAGTGGCTTGGAGTTGCTCAACGCCGCTTGCCACGATGCCGTGAACGACTTGGTGGACCACACCTGAATCGGCACGCCCTTGAGCCCTGTTGCATTCGGCTCGTAGTCGTAGGCTCGGCGAAACAGGCTCTGGCCGCGCGAGCGCTGCCTGCCGAAGAAGTCGGTCTGCGGGCGATCCATCCAGCTCACCACGACGTTCGGCGGTGTGTTCTCGGGCGTCGAGACGGTCCAGTCGGGAGCGGCGGGCTCCACGCCAATGGTGTAGTGCTGGATGCGCGGGCTGAACAGCGTGAACCAGGTGTGGCCGTAGGCTTCCTGCGTGTGCAGGTCCACGTCCACCAGGTCCAGCTTGCGGATGCGCAGGTCGTTGCCCTTGATCTGGTAGGCGGTGAAGTAGGCGACAGCACTGACGACCAGAACGACCGTCGGGAATGTGATCCAGGTCAGCTCCAGTCGCTTGACGACCTTTTTGAGGAAGAAGTAATCGAGCGGCCCGACGACCAGGATGTAGATCAGGATGAACAGCGCCACCCAGCCAAAGGAGATGACCGGCACTTCTTCGAAGTTTTCCAGGTACGACTGCATCTGGGCAATCAGCTCCGGTCCGCTGCCGTCGTCGAACATGCCGCCCCGGAAGGGACGATTCACCATGTTCTCGGCGGGATTGGTGAGGTCGCGATCGCTACATTGCTCCAGGAGGCGGCCCCAGAAGGCGGACTGGCCCTTCCAGTCGGCGAAGGGTTTTTGATCGAGGTCGAAGCCAACCACGGTGACTCGGCCCACGCCGAAAGGCGCCTGCACGATCACCGGTTCGCCATCCCTCAGGGTGTTCAGGGTCTTTTCGTTACGGCGGAGGAGAACGCGCACGGGCCGACCCGGCTTGAGCTCCATTTGAGCAAGCTCGATCGCGGCACGTCCGGTGCCTGCCAGTGGAACGTCCGCGGTTCCCCATTCGCTGTTCAGGTCGGCGACCGGAGACGATCGCTTTAGCACCACGGGCAGTAGCCCCTTCGGTCCGTTGAGCTCGGGCATGCCTGCCAGCACGTCCTGGTTCTTGCCGACGGAGATGATGATGTTGCCGCCCCGTTCCACCCATTCGGCCAGGGCTTCCACACGGCGTTTCTGACGCGGGCTGGCGAACTCCATCAGGAAGTCATTGCGGCGGCTGGTCGACAGGATCAGCAGATCGACGCCGTTGTAGCCAAACCAGTGTTCGGGGAGGTCCTGAATCTTGTCCGCATAGGCGACCTGGTCATTGCGATTGTTGGAAATGAGCGCGGGCTGGTCTTCCTTGCCGCCTCCGGAAAAAGCCTGACGCAAGCCCGACATGCGCGAGCCCACGGTGAGGAACATCAGCTCGCCAGGATTCATGCCATTGTGTTGAAGCTTGTAAGGCTGACCGATGACCTGGCCGTCCGGACCGCGCAGCGTCACACCGATGTCGCAATTTGCAGTGCCGACTTTGGTGTACGCCATGACCGTGAACGTGCCGCCGGGGCCCAGTTCGGGCATGGCTTCATTGACGGTGTAGTTCGTCTGCACATCGTCGGCGTCGGGCGTCTCGATGGTGACTTCCAGCCGGCCTTCGGTACCCTTGAGTCCCGGTGGACCAACCTGGATATCGACCCAAACCGGCGTCCAGGCGCCTGCCTTGAACAGCGGATTGGCCTGGCCTTCCATCTCACCACTTTGATTGCCCGCCGGAAAGCCGACGCGCACCTTGCTGACCTTCAGGTTGGCGCGCTGCTGGGCCTGCACGTCCGCCGAGCTGAGGAAGAGCACGCCAAGGAGAGCGGCAAGAGGAGTCCAACGCATGGGTGCAGCCTCGGTCGCCAGGGTTCGTTCAAGCTCAGGTAACTTACGCGTCACGCCCGAGTGGGTAAGGGAGAGGGCCATTCCTCTCCCTCCCCGTTGTCGCGCGAGGGT
>JAIEMG010000113.1 GCA_019752375.1 Gemmataceae bacterium
ACTTCCTTGACGGAGCTTACCAGCAGCGGCCTTTTCCTCTCATAGCATCTGAAGGTGGAACTACGAACAAAGGCAAAAGCCCTTGACGTTGGCCGAATTGGTCTTGCGTGACACTGAAGCGATTTCGCACCGTGGATGAAGTGAAGTGCGCGCGATTGCGTTCGCGCCGCCGGCTTTCCTTCATTTCGTGGAGGCACTCCCATGTCTGCCGCACCCTGCGCCGAACCTGTCGGCACCGCTTCCCAACCATCCACCGAGGCACCCTCCGTCAATGATCCCGGCCGCGACGCACGCGGTCGTTTTACCCGGGGCAATCCCGGTGGGACCGGCAATCCGTTCGCCCGCCAGGTGGCCGCGTTGCGTTCCGCGCTGGTCCGCTCTGTCAACGAACAGGACATCAGCGACATCGCGGCGTCATTGCTTCGGGCCGCCAAGGACGGCAACGTGGCGGCAGCCAAGCTGTTGCTCGCCTACTCCATCGGCAAGCCGGCGGAAACGCCGGACCCCGACCGATTGGACGTGGACGAATGGAACCTGGTGAAGGCGACGTCGGTGCCGGGGCGGCAGATGACCACCGCGGTGCAGCGGGTGCCGGTGCAGTTGGCCAGCGACTTTGTCGTCGCCGCGCTGCCGGGCATTCACAAGGGCATGGCCAAGAGGATCGGCGACGGGTTCAAGGCCATGGATGCCAAGCAGAATGCAGAGAACGCCCCCGCGGACAAAGCCAGCTCGACGACGCCGCCAATGAACGGCACCGCACCGTCAACGCACGGTGATAACGGCGGTGCGCGGCCGTCACCGAATGGCCAGAACGGCCGCACCGCACCGTCATTCAACGGGCGAAACGGCGGTCGTCACCGGCTGAGCAGGAAGGAACGGAAAGCGCGAGACGAACGGGACTTGATGCGCGAGTTCGAGAAGTTGTTGGATGAATAAACCGGATAGGCCGACTGCCGCGCGTTTGCGCGAAAGCGTGGACGCAGGTCTTGCCGCGCCGCCGCAACCTTCCGCGACTCCGCTCGCCGCACGGACACCGCGACGACGCTGGGTGTCCGCGTCCGTACATTCCCGCTTCGCTCATTGGAGTATGGTGCGTTTATATTCTTCCTTCGCGAAACGGTTGCCTCTCCCGAAGATCGAGGGACGTGGTATCCTGAACCTCATGCAAGCCAACTCCACTCCCCGGCCGATCGAGAAGAACGTCGTGCTCCTCGGCGCGGGCAATGCTCATCTGGTGTTCGTCAAGCGGTTCGGCATGCGGCCGGTCCCCGGCGTGGCGGTGACGCTGGTCTCCGAGGACGGTGTCATCCCGTACTCCGCGATGGTGACCGGGCACATTGCGGGGGAATACCGGCTCGATGAGATCACGGTGGATCTGGTCCGACTGTGCGCTTCGGTGGGCGTCCGCTTCCTGGCCGAGCGGGTGCGGAGCATCGATCGCGTGGCGCGAAAGGTCCGCTTTGCCGAACGGCCGCCGCTGAGCTATGACGTGCTGTCCCTGGGTCTGGGCTCGCTGCCGGCCTGTCCGCCGGAGCTGACGGGGGATGCCCGCTCGCTCACGATGCGTCCGATGGGGCCGTTCATCCAGAAGCTGGTCGACCTGGAAGGGAGCTTGCGGCGCGAACCGCGGCCGTGCCATTTCGTCGTGGTCGGTGCCGGCGCCAGCGGCTGCGAGCTGACGCTGGCGATTCACAAACGCCTTCAGGGTATTCCCGGCCTGCGGATGACCTTGCTCCAGGGCAACGACCGACTGTTGCCGCACTTTCCGGACCGCGCGGCACGGACGTTTCAGCGCTTGTTTGACGAGAAGGGCATCACCGTTCGCGTCGGCGTCCGTGTCACGGGCGGCGAAGGTGGCTGTTTACGGCTCGAGAACGGCGAACTGCTGCCGTTCGATGCCGTGCTGTGGGCCACGCATGCAGCGCCGCCCGGGCTGCTGGGCGACGCCGGCCTGGTCCTGAATTCCGGCGGCTTCGTCCAGGTCCGCGATACGCTGCAAACGGTCACCGATGCCGGCGTGTTCGGGACCGGCGACTGCGTCAGCTTCGTGTCCCATCCGGACCTGCCGCGCAACGGCGTCCACGCCGTGCGGCAGGGAGCAGTGCTGTTCGACAACGTCGTCGAGTTCCTCCACGAACGGCCGCTGCGGCCCTTTCGCCCGCAAAAGTTCCAGCTGTGCCTGATGAACACCTGCGATGGCGAAGCGGTCTTCAATTACGGCGCCCTCTCCGTCCGGGGACGCTGGGCCAGAAGCCTGAAGGAGCGCATCGACCGCGCCTGGATCGATAAGTACACCCACTTCGCGCCGATGACCGTATTGCACGGAACCGAGGTCGAGAGTCCGCAGATGCGTTGCGGCGGCTGTGGCTCCAAGATCTCCAGCGACGTGCTGTCGGCGGTGCTCAAGCGCCTCGACCTGCCGGACGATTCGCGAATCCTCCTGGGTTGCCGAGCGGGCGAGGACGCGGCGGTGTTTCGCATGCGTCCCGAACAGTTTGGCGACGACCCCAGCCAGCTCGTCGAGGTGCAGACGGTCGATTTCTTCAAGGCGTTCGTCGACGATCCTTACCTGTTCGGCCAGATCGCGGTCATGCACTCCGTCAGCGACCTGTATGCGATGAATGCCCGGCCCTTCTCGGCCCTGGCGATTGCCACGCTGCCCTATGCGCGCGGCCCGGTGCAGGAAGCGCAGCTCTTCGAGTTGCTTTCCGGTGCGGTGGATGCCTTCAAGCAGCTCGGCATGGTGCTGACGGGCGGCCACACGACGGAAGGGAGCGAGCTGGCATTGGGATTCAGCGTGACCGGCCATGCGGAGGAATCTCGGCTCTTTCAGAAGAGCAAGCTCCAGCCCGGGGACCACCTGGTGTTGACCAAGCCGATTGGCACCGGGGCGATCCTGGCCGCGTGGATGCGTGGCGGCTGCAAGGCGGAATGGTACGCCAAACTGACGCGTGCGATGGTCCAGTCGAACGGGCCCGCCGCGGCCATCTTCGCCCAGGCGGGCGTGACCGCGTGCACCGACATCACCGGCTTCGGCCTGGCCGGGCACTTGCTGGAGATGCTGGATGCCAGCCATGCCATGGCCGAACTGATTCCCGACCGCGTACCCCTGCACGCCGGCTTCACCGACGTCGTCGCGTCGGGTGTCGTCAGCACGTTGCAACGCGACAATGCCAAGGTCAGCTGCCGGGTTCAAGGGCCGTCCCGGCTTCCCGAGTGGCTGTTCGATCCGCAGACGTCTGGCGGCTTGCTGTCCGCACTGCGTCCGGAGGCGGTAGAGGGCGTCATCGAGCAACTGGTCGCAGTCGGGTATGGCGCCAGCGCCATGATCGGCCGAATCGAATCCGTGCCGGACGGCGAAGCTCCCGGCATTCGACTGGTGCCGCGGCACGCTTCTGCAAATGACGAATGTCGAAGCCTTCCTGCTCGAATGACGAATGACGAAGCCCGAATGACGAAGCAATGACCAATACCCAAGCCCCAAGGGAAGACCGCGGCGCGCTGGCCGTTGGTCATTGGAGCTTGATTCGTCATTCGGGCTTCGTCATTCCTTCCGATGGCGAAGCGTAAACTAGCGCTGGAGAACTGGCGCATGGTAGCGATGGCACTCCAGACAATCGGCGCGTGCCTTGCTGGGCGAATTCCCCTGCTGATGACATTGCTTGCACTGGTCGATGGTCGGCATGAGCACGTCGCTCGCCTGTCGGCTTGTTCCGGCGCGATGACAATCGCGGCACTGCATCTGTCCATGCTTGACGTGGCTGAACTGCGCGTGCGGAAACCAGCGTGTCGGCACTGAGGTCCATTCATAGCGAGGCAGCCCCAGCTCGCGCGGGCGCTCCGTCTTCTCGACGTGGCAGAAGCGACAGCCGCCGGCGCCGTCGAAGAGAAGCCGTTCGATGGACGCCTGCTGTGCCGCCACCCAGGCACGCGGCGTACGCGGTGTTGATGGCACCCGCGCACCCCCGGGCAGCACGAATTCGGGCTCGCTGGTTTCGCCTTCCCAGAACTCGGGGTGCTGCAACGCAAGCACGCTGAGGCGGCTTTGCAACAGCCGGCGCACCTCGACTGGTGTGGTGTGCGGTGCCGGCCGGCGCACAAAGTCCTCCGTCGCGGTCCGGGTCTCGGCGCTGTGATTCCCGCCCGACAATGGGATCGACAGCGGGTGGCAATCGGCGCAGTGCTTTTCGTAACGAATCGGCTGCATGTTACGTCCCGTCGAGTCTGGCTCATGGCAGTAGGCGCACTCCTGGGCCTTGAGACGGCGGAGGGCACCGCCAATGCCACGCACCGCGTGCTCGTTCATGTTGAGATGGGCCTGGTGGTTGAAGTGCAACGCACCGGAATCGTGCAGGCCCTTCGGACGCCACTGGCCAAAGGGAGGATGATCGGTGTTGAAATTCCGGATGCTGCCGGTAAACGTCCGCTGCCCTGTCGTGGTCCGCAGGTCGGTATGGCAGGCGATGCAATGGGCATCGCCGGCGCGGAGCGTCAGACGGGGGCCGTGATGTTCGGGGTGGCACTCGGCACAGTTACTGACACGATGTCCGACCTGGCAGTCGTTGTGCGAACGAACTTGCGGCGGCCGGGCGGCCGAGGGGGCCAGCGCGAGCGCACGCGCCGGTTCCGTCGGCGCGTGCAGGAGCCCGCCATGGCACTGTGCACAGGCACGGTCCATGGCTGCGACTGCCTGGCTGTCCTCGCGCAGGGCCCGCCGTCCCGCGCGCCAGGCCGCTGCATGGCAGTCCTGGCATGCAAGCTGGGCATGAACGCGCGAGATGGCGCCCGGCGCAAAGACGGCCTCCACGCCTTGCTGGCGCGACAGCGTCACATAGCCCAGCGGCACCAATGGTGCCAGTGTGATGGCCAGGAAGACCAGCCAGCTACCCAGGGTTGTCCAGCGCTTCAATCCCGTGTCCCGTCAAGGGCGAAATGATGTTCAATGGGTCTGCCGGGGGTGTTTCAGCAGGGAATCAGTAAAAGACCGACATGATCGCATGCAGCGCCGCCAGGGCCAGCAACGTCAGCGTCAACGGGATGTGCAACTGAAGGGACAGGGCATGTCCGACACCAATGATCTGGCCGGCCAGCAGTGCCTTGCCTTCCTTGGCGTTCTTGACCAATGGCAGCAGATGTCGAAAGAGTAGCCCGGCCAGTCCGCTCAGGAAAATCGCCCAGAGCACGCCAAGCAGCACGGCAGTCAGCGGACTGCCGACGCGGAAGCCCGCGTGGTAGTGGAGGATGAGCACTCCGAGCAAGCCGGCGTAAATGTGGGCCTTTTCCCAAGCGGAGGTGGCGAAGCACCAGCGGGCAAGCCGGCGGCGGCGCTGCAGTCGCCGCCGCACCGGCAAAGACGCACAGACCATCGCCAGCGCCGTGCCGACCAGGCCCAGGGCGATCCCCTGCCAGCTGCTGGCACGGGCGGAGGCGGGCAAGGATGCGTAGATGGCCGTCGCCAGACCACTGAGGAGGACCAGACCGATCAGCCAGCGCCAATGCGTGCGATCGACGAACATTGCTGCCTCGCTGCCGCCCCATTGCGGCATCCGGACGAACCGTTGGCATCCAGGCCCGCGGAGACGGGACTGCGTGAAGTGCGCGGCCCGCGCCCAAGGCGGCGAGCCCATACCTGACACCGTTCGGACGGGAAGCGAATGATGCGAGGGGATTTGACAAGACCGCAATCACGATCCATGACGTGGATCAGCAGCAAGACGGGAAGAGGGGCGGGGCTTGGTGAATGTTGAGAGAGGGTTCAACCCACGGATCACAATTCAACTGTAGAACACATTCGTGGATGAGTCAAAACAAGTGCAATGACGCTCCTCTTTGAATTTTGTGATGATCGACTGCGCTGCTTGCTTTTGCCGGCACGAACCGAAACCTTTGGAACGAGGACATGGTAGAATCATCGCCACTCAACCCGCGGAGTAACACGATGCTGAATCTCACTCCCTTTGTTCTGGCCCTGATGATCGGTGCGGAGCCCGAGCCGCTTGGGGCCGGCGATCATACGCGCCTGTTCAAGATGGGCGAGCAAACTCGCTCGTACTTGGTCCATGTCCCGAAGAAATACGACCCGAAGAAGCCGACGCCGGTGGTGCTGGCCCTGCACGGGGCGGCCATGAACGGGCCGATGATGGCGCCCTTCAGCGGCCTGTCCACCAAGTCGGACGAGGAAGGATTCATCGTCGTCTACCCCAACGGCACCGGTGCAGCGCTCTTCCTCACCTGGAATGCCGGCAGCTTCCGCAATGCCAAGACCGATGACGTGGCCTACATCGGCAAGGTGCTCGACGACCTGGGCACCGTTGCCAACGTGGACACGAAGCGCGTCTACGCCTGCGGCATGAGCAATGGCGCGATGATGTGCTACCGCCTGGCGGCCGAGCTGTCCGACCGAATCGCCGCCATTGCTCCAGTGGCCGGCACCATTGCCATCGAGGAGAGCAAGCCCAAGCGGCCCGTGCCCGTGCTGCACTTCCACGGCACCAAGGACACTTTCGTGCCATTCGGCAAACCGGAGGGCAAGGCCCCATCGTTCATGAAATTGAAATCGGTGGACGATTCGATCCAGACCTGGGTGAAGCTCAACGGCTGCGAGGAAAAGCCCAAGGCCACCGAGGAACTCACCAAGGAAGGCGAGGAGCTCAAGGTGACGCGCAAGGTCTACCCTGCGGGTAAAGTCGGCGCCGAAGTGATCCTCATCACGATTGAAGGCGGCGGCCACACCTGGCCGGGCCAGAAGCCGCCCGCCAGCTTCATGGGCAAGTCCACGCTGGCTGTCTCGGCCAACGACCTGATCTGGGAGTTCTTCAAGAAGCACTCGCTGAAGTGATCGGCCAAGCGGCCGGGCCTCGTGCTAAACTAGCGCAATGTGCGTTCCGATGGATCCAAACATTCGGTCGTTCGAGGGATGATTTGTCCTTCGCTTGCGCGTCGGACGAACGACCGGACGAGAGCGCGATGAGCAGCGAGCCAATCATCCATATCAAGGACCTGCTCGTCCGCTACGGCGATTTCACCGCGGTGGACGGCCTCGACCTGGAGTTGCGGCGCGGCGAGCTTTTCGGCTTGCTCGGTCCCAACGGTGCCGGCAAGAGCAGCACGCTGCGCGTGCTGATCGGTCAGCGCCGGCCCACCGGGGGCCAGGTGCAGGTCCTGGGACTGGACGTCGTTCGCCAGTGGTCCGAAGTGAAGACGCGCTTCGGCTACGTGCCGGATCGCGAGAACCACTTCGAGGAATTCACCGGCCGGCGCAACCTCGACATCTTCGCCGGCCTCTACAACGTGCCGCGCCGGCGCATCGATGAATGCCTGGAAAGGGTCGAGTTGACCGATGCGGCCGACGTGGTCGTGCGCGGATACTCGCTGGGCATGCGCCGCAAGCTGCTGCTGGCACGGGCGCTCTTGCACGAACCGCCGGTCCTCTACCTGGACGAGCCGACCGCCAACCTCGACATTCACTCGGCCGCGGTGGTCCGCCGCATCCTGCGCGAGCTGGTGGCGGAGGGCGGGACCGTCTTGTTGACCACGCACAACATGCAGGAAGTCGAGGAAGTGTGCGACCGCGTCGCCATCCTGTGCCGCGGCAAACTCGTTGCACTCGGCACGCCGCTGGCCCTGCGCCAGATGCACGCGGAACGGCTGGTGGACGTGATCCTCTCCGACGGCGGCCGGCACGTCTTCGATCTCGATCGCGAGGAGCAGCGTTCCGTGCTGGCGCGCCACGTCGCGGACGGTGCCGTCGCCAGCTTGCAAACGCGCGAATTCAATTTCCACGAAGCGTTCTTGAAACTGACCGGAACCGAGTTCAAGTAAGCCATCCAACCATGCGCTGGTACATCGTCCGCACCCTGCTGAAGAAGGAAGCGCTGCGCCACTTCGCCGATCGCGGCGGCATCTTCCTGGCGCTGCTCCTCGTCGCTGCCGCGTTGCTGCTGTCCGTCTTCGGCAACACCAAAGGCGAGACGGGCGCGGGCGTCGGCGTGGACGTGGTCCGTCTTTTCTACGTGGACTACTTCGAGCAAGGCGAGCCGTCCTCCGGATCGATGAAGGCCTGGGTCGAGCACCTGCGCGGCAACCGACCCGCTGATTTTCGCGTCACCGTGCGTGCCGGCGACCGTATTCCCACCGACGCCACGGGCCGGCTTCAGTACGAGCAGAGCACGGCCGCAGTCCAGCTCCGCGTCAACGGACAGGACGCGCAAGGCCGTCCCCGCTACCAGATCATGTTCTGGCACCCCGGTGAGGACTCTGCCCAGTTGGCGCCCTTTGTGCGCTGGTTCTGGAAGGAAACGCAGCGCCACTTCCAGAACACGCCGCTGGAGATCGAGGCGACGACCGACCAGCTGTCCTTCGGCAACGATCGGGCGCTGATCGAAGTCCGGCCCGCCGAACCGGACGGCGATGGCCGTTCCCGATTCGTGTACTGGCCCACGAATGGCGACGGCTCCGGCATGAGCGCCTACCTGGAATGGCTGGCGAAGCAGTCCGCACGGCCAATTCCACCGCCGATTCAGTTGCAGGTGACCCAGGAACAGCTGGAAGGCCGGGTCGACTGGCGATCCACCATTGCGACGGGCCTGGTCGTCTTCGCGGTTTACTTCTTCTGCGCCTACCTGTTGCCGGCGATGACGTGCGAGGAACGCGAACGCGGGGTACTGCTGGCCCAGGCGCTGTCGCCTGCATCCACCGGAGAGATCCTGCTGGCGAAGTTCCTTTTCTACGCATCAATGGGCATCGGCCTGAGCGCGACCTTGGCGGGCATCTACAAGCCCAACGTGCTGCTGCGCCCCTTCTTCTGGCTATCGATCCTGGCCATCGGCTTCGGCTACCTGGGCGTTGGCCTGACGATTGCCAGCCTGGCCCAGACCCAACGCCGTGCCAGCATGGGCGCCTTGTGCTACATGCTCATCGTCGCGCTGTTCATGTTCATCTGCAACGCGAACAACATCCCGTTCTTGCCGACGGTGGCGCTCGAGTACCACGTGCCGCGCTTGCTTCATTCGGTAATGATGGACAACATTCAGTGGTACCACTGGGGCAACCTGGTGATGGCCGGCCTGCTGGCGCTGGGGTGGACGACGCTGGCAGCAGTGTTGTTCCGCCGCCGCGGCTGGCAATAGCCGCGCAACGGCGAGCGGGGGCGTGAGCCCCCTGAGGAACCACATGGTTGTCGCGTGATTTCTCAGGGGCTTACGCCCCCCGCTCGCCGAGGTTAGTACTTCGTAGGGTGCGTCAAGCGTACTCGCGCGGACGCACCGGCCCTTGCACCGGCGTGACGGTATCGCGCGGGTCCGGTGCGTCCGCGCGAGTACGCTTGACGCACCCTACAAATCTGAGGAACCACATGGTTGTCGCGTGTTTTCTCAGGGGGCTCACGCCCCCCGCTCGCCGAATCAGTACCCCAGCGCCCGCAGCAGCAAGTCATGAACCGCGGTCATCGACAATTCGGTGTTCGCCGGTGCCGGTCCGGTGCCGATCAGCAGGGGTCGATCCTCCTCCGCCGCCGCCGCCAACCCGTGGCTGCCGCGGACCAGTCCTGCGTCCAACGGCACCACATCGAGCAAGGTGCGGAAGCCGAGCTTCTTCATCAGCAGCTTGCGCACGATCCGGGCGCGCGGCATCCACAGCTTCGAATCGAGGAAAAGCTCGCACGGATCGTAGCCCGGCTTGGCGTGGATGTTGACCGTGCGGGCAAAGTCCGGTGCAAGATTGTCCTCCAGCCAGTACGGGTAGGCGAACCAGGCATCGGGCGACGAGAGGGCTACCAGTTCGCCGGCACGCGGGTGATTCAATTGCACTTCGCCACGCTCTTCGCCTGCGAACACCTGGGCGACGCCGTCCAGTCCCTTGAGCACGTCGCGGACTCGAGGCACATCAGCCGGATCGTTGACATGGACGTGGGCCAGCTGATGATCGCAGACCGCGAAGGCCCGGCTATTGAAGGTGTCGAGCATTTCGCCGAACGGACCGGGCCGGGCCGTCAATAATCCAGCGCGGCGCAGGACACGATTCGGCTCGACAACGCGCCGCACCGTGCAGTGGCCATACTCGCTGACCACCCAGACGCGGGCGCCGACGGTGCGGGCCGTGTCCAGCAGCGGTTCGCAGGCGCTATCGAGCTCCTGGACCAGCCGGGGCCAGTCGGCATCCTCGCAACCATAGCGCTGCGGATCGTAGTCGAGGTGCGGTAAGTAAACGAGCGTCAGGTCGGGCCGCGACACCTGGAGCACGGCCTTGGCACAGCGAGCGATCCACTGGGTGCAGGGCAGGCCGGCCATCGGTCCCCAGAACGTATGGAAGGGAAATTTGCCGATCATCCCTTCCAGGCGCTCGGCGAAGCCGTCGGGCGTGCCGTGGATGCCGAACACCTTGTTGCCGTCGCTGCCGTAATGGGGCTTCGGCGTCACGCTGATGTCGACCGCAGCGCCCTGATTGAACCACCAGAACAGCTTGGCGCTGCGGAATGTCTTGCCTTGCTCCGCGGCGAGCCGCCGCGCGGTCTGATAGATCGGCTCGGCTTGCATCAAGCGGTTGGATTGCTGCCAAAAACGGACTTCACCCGTGTCGCGAAACAGCCAGCCATTGCCGACGATGCCGTGCTGTTCGGTCGATTGGCCGGTCAACATCGCGGCCTGGGCGGTGCAAGTGACGGCGGGCAGCACTTCGCGCAGCGACACTTGCCAGCCGTTCTGCGCAAGCTGTTGCAAGCGCGGAGCGAACGGCAGGAGACGGGCGGTCAGGCCAACGGCATTGATGAGAACGAGCGGAGCCATGCCATCAGAATAGCTCGGTCATGGGCTCGCCGGTAGTGATGGGCAACGGCCGGCCCGCCTGATCGTTGACTTCGGTGCGCGGGTCGATGCCAAGACAATGGTAGATGGTGGCCGTCGTGTCGGCCGTCGAGAAGACTCGGCCGCGCTGGGCATAGGCGCCGATCTTGTCGGACTGGCCATGGACCTGGCCCGGCTTGACGCCGCCGCCGGTCATCATGATCGAATAGCTGTTGGCCCAGTGATCGCGGCCCGCCTGCGGATTGATGCGCGGCGAGCGGCCGAACTCGCTCATGACGACGAGAAGGGTGCGCTCCGCCAGGCCGGTCCGCTGCAGGTCGTCGAGCAGAGCACTGACGCCGCGATCGAAGGGCGGCAACATCGTGTTTTTCAGGTGCTTGAAGTTATTGGAGTGCGTGTCCCAGGCATCTTGCGGGATCTTGCCCGCGTTGGCCGAGAAGACGCTCACCAGCTTGACGCCGGACTCGACCAGCCGCCGGGCGAGCAGGCAGGATTGCCCGAACGTGGTGCGGCCGTATTCGTCGCGGAGCGTCGGCTTTTCGCGCTCCAGGTCGAAGGCACGCTGCACGGCCGGCTTGCTCAGCATCCGGAAGGCGCGGTCCTGAAAGGAATCGAGGGCGCCGGCCGTGGCCGATTGCTCCAGCGCCCGCATCTGGCCGTTGACCAGGCGCAGAAGCGATTGCCGATCGTCGAGCCGCGTCGTGCTCATCTCCGGCGGCAGCGTCATCTCCTCGACCTTGAATCCAGCCGCATTCGGGTCGCGCTGCACGGTGAGCGGATCGTACTGCCGGCCGAGGAAGCCGGAAAACTGCCCCGGCGTCAGGTTGCCCACGTCGGAAATGAGTTGCGGCAAGGTGACAAACGGCGGTAAATCGCTGCGCCGCGCGGCGAACTTCGAGACGACGGAGCCCAGGTTCGGATAGTCCGCCGCCGACGCAATCAGGCTGACGGCGTTGCGCGTCGGCGCGAAGCCGGTCAGCGCTTCGTAAGCGCCGGGTTGGTGACTGGTGCTCGATTGTCGGCAAGTGCGCACGATCGTGAAGTGCTTCGTGCGCTGGGCCAGCAGCGGAACGTGTTCGCCCAGGACCACGCCGGGCGTCTGGGTCTGGATCGCCCCGAACTCGCCGCGGATTTCCGCCGGCGCATCGGGCTTGGGATCGAGGATTTCGAACTGGCTCGGAGCGCCCCAGCAATAGACCAGGATGACCGCATCGGCCGGGGCGCGTCGTGCCGGAGCGGCTTGCGCCTGTTGAAGTCGCAACAAACCCGGCAACGAGAGCCCAAGAGCGCCCAGGCTGCCGGCGCGCAACAGTTCGCGACGGGAAGGGCCGTCACACAGGCGGACGGGGGCAGCGGGGAGCGAAATCATCGGACACTCTCGGATGGAACAGGGGACGAGAGGGAATGGCATTTACTTAAGGCGAGCGGGGCGGGTAAACGCCCCCGGTGAGAGGCCCAAAACCGGGGGGTTACACCCCCCG
>JAIEMG010000188.1 GCA_019752375.1 Gemmataceae bacterium
GATCTGGCCAAGGAATTTACAGCATTCGCCCGATTGAGTCATCGTCAAGATGCCTCTTTTGATGCTAAAGACTCGATCAAACGGATAAATCAAATGAGCAGGCAGCGCGAGTGGTTCTGCCCTGATCGCCGTGGTTTTGTTCAATACTACAGCGCTCCATTCCGCGAAACGACCTGCGCAACGTCTGTAGCCGCAGGCTTCAGCCTGCGGAGTGGCGTCGCCGGTGCCGTACATGCACTCCGCAGGCTGAAGCCTGCGGCTACAGACCGTTCCCGTGAATCGTGCTTCCAAACCGGCGCAGTAGTATTAAACACCGCATTCTTTATCCGTGATCTCCGTGCAATCCGTGGTTCATTTCTTCCTCCGGTTCTAGCGATAAATCGTTTCCAGCTGCACCAAGCCCGATTCGATCAGCTCGTCCATGAACGTCGGCAGCGAACCGGTGGGGTGGAGGACCGTGCTGCCGTCGTGCTCGTCCAGTGCGAAGATGTCCTTGGCTCGAATGCCGCCGCGCTCGGGGTCGATGCCCACGAACTGCGTGATCTGTGATATCCGTCGGCTGCCGTCTCGACATCGAGTCAACTGCACGACCAGGTCGATGGCCGACGCGATCTGCCGGTGGATCGAGTCCATGGAAAGGTTGGCGGCCATCTGCACCAGGACTTCCAGCCGCAGGACCACGTCGGCCGACGTATTGGCGTGCAGTGTGGTCATGGAGCCGTCGTGGCCGGTATTCATCGCCTGGAGCATGTCGAGCGCCTCCGCGCCACGGCACTCGCCGACCACCACGCGGTCCGGCCGCATTCGGAGTGCATTGCGCACCAGGTCGCGGATCGTGTAGGCGCCGGCACCCTCGATGTTGGCCGATTTCGTCTCCATGCGGACGACGTGCTCCTTGTGCAGCTGCAATTCGGCCGTGTCCTCGACCGTGACAATGCGTTCCTTGTCGGGGATGTAATCGCTCAGGCAGTTGAGCAGCGTCGTCTTGCCGGTGCCGGTGCCGCCGGAAATCAGGATGTTGCGGCGCGTCAGGACGCAGGCCTGGAGGAACTTCGCGACGGTCGGCGTCAGCGCCCCCTTGGCGACCAGGTCGTCCATATGCAGGCGGCGGAGCGGGAACTTGCGGATCGTCAGGCACGGGCCGCTGACGGCCAGCGGCGGCACCACGGCATTGACGCGGCTGCCGTCTTCCAGACGGGCGTCCACCAGCGGGCTCGATTTGTCGATGCGCCGGCCCACGCGGGAAACAATGCGCTCGATGATTGCCAGCGTCACCTCGTCGGAGAGGAACCGCCGGCCGGAATTCTCCAGCACGCCGTTCTTCTCAATGTAAATGTGGCTCGGATCGACGACCATGATTTCCGAAATGGCCGGCGTGCGCAGCAAGTCCTCCAGCGGACCGTAGCCGAAGACGATGTCCTTGATTTCCTTCTTGAAGAAGCGGAACGCGAGGAAGTGCTGGAAGTCCTCGTACAGCACGTTCGCCGCAATCTGCTCCCACACGGGCCAGAACTGCTCCTCGACCCGGTCGCTCTGGGCGGTCAGGTCGGTGATCTGCGGCAATCCGAGGTGGGTTGCGACGTACTTGACGGTTTTGCGCAGCTCCTGCTCGCGTTCCGGAACCGTCGATACGATCCGGCTCCAGTGCCGCTCCGCCGCCGCCAGGCCGCTCACCTTGACGTTGGCGCTGGCCAGCAGCTCGCCCAGGAGCTCGGAGCGAACGCAATGGCCGGCGATGCAATTGACCAGAGCAGTGCGGGCAGGCTCGCACAGACCCTTGCCCCGGGCGATGTCCTCGATGTTCCGCTCCAGACTGAGCAGGTAGTCGTCGCTCTGCTCGCGGGCGGTGTCCGCGCTGGTTTCCAGGTCCATGCGGCCAAGCAAATCGAGATGGATCACCTGCATCAGCCGGATCATTTCCTGGTAGTGGGCCTGGCGGCTCTCGTCTGGCGTGAGGACAACCTGTTCCTCAAATTCCAGCGTCAACGTGAAGGGGAAGAGGTTGATGACCTGGCCGCTGCCGACGGAACAGCGTCCGCCGCCGCGGATCTCGCGGTCATCGATCTGGCAGCCGTTCGAGCCGAGGACGACGAGCTCCCAGTTGCCCCCGCCGCCGTAGAGCACGGCCGCCTCGCTGGCGATGAACGGACTGTTCAGGACGATGTCGTTGTCGGAATTACGGCCGATGCGGATGCGGTTGCCGCGCACGTCGAGCGCGTAGCGGGTGTTGTCGAGGATGTTGTTGTACCAGATTCTCATTTTGATTGATGGCGCGGGGCGGCTGCTCATCCACCCGGAGCTTCGGGCGTGGCCGCCTTGTGCGAGGAATGCAGCACGAGTCCGACGATGCGCAAGGTCCCGCTCCGTTCGCCGACGCGGGCCACGAGGTATTTTCGGGTCGTCTCGTCGATCTTGTT
Source organism: Gemmataceae bacterium (assembly GCA_019752375.1). Classification (GTDB taxonomy): domain Bacteria; phylum Planctomycetota; class Planctomycetia; order Gemmatales; family Gemmataceae; genus JAIEMG01. Next base: position 2,418 of record JAIEMG010000188.1, read on the forward strand.
GTTGGGGCCAAGTTTCATGGCCACGGTGATAATGCGGTCGTCGCCGGCGCGGTCGCTCTTCTTGTCCCCATCGCGGCTGATCCGTTCGCCAACACTGAGGACGCGGAAGGGGCCGATGTAATCCACTTCGGGATCGCCGGTCTTCACTAGCGGCTCCTTGCCCGTCCGCGCGCCGGTCTGGGCGATCAAGAAGCCGACCTGATCGCCGACGCGAATCAACCGCGGCACCGTACTCAAGCCGTCGAGTGAAATGGGCAACGCTTCCTCGCCAGCGCCGGCGGACAGTTCCCAGCCCGGCTGCGACGAATCCTGCCAGAGGATCATGTCGCCCCGCTTCAGGTCGCGCGTCGCGGGGCGGCCGTATATGGTCTCGCGATGCGCATACGGTACGGCGGTGCGCGGAAAGCTGCCGGCCACCTCGCCGGGCACCATCATGACGCCGATGGAACTCTCCTTGAAGGGCGCACCGGACCTGATGTCTTCGCGGGCGACGGCAAACGCACGCGGCGCCGGCTTATCGGTCATGACGTAGAAATTGATGGCGGCCGCCACCAGGCCCAGGCCGATCGGAATGGCAAGCTTGATCCAGGGGCTCATGACGCTGCTCCGACTGTGCTTTGCAGGCGCTGTCCGACGAATCGAGTCCCGTCCGTAGCCGCAGGCTTCAGCCTGCGGAGTATGCCGCCGCTTCCGCAGGCTAAAGCCTGCGGCGACAGACGTGGGAGCATCACCGGACAGGCCCTAGGGGACCGGCGCGCCGATACGCACCAGCAATAGTATCATCTCGCCCGTGTCCGTGCTGCTGGGGAAGCCGATAATCTGAACGGCTTCCGAGCCCCGCCGGCAGACGAGCAGCGTTGGTCCGAGGCGGCCATCGGGTTCGGTGACAGCCCAGCCGGCCTGTCGCCACGCCTGCCGAAGGGCGTCCATCGACAATCGCGTGCTGACGACTTCGCCCAGGACCGTTCCGCCCTGGTCCTCGCGCCGCGCCAGCCGACGCACGCGCGCCGCCGATGGGAGCAGACCGGTGTCGCCCGCCTGCACCGGCACTGCGCCGCGGCCCGGCTCGATTTCCACGACGTTCCATTGGTCGCCGTCGTTCCGCAGCGCCAGCCGACCGGCGGCCACGCGTTCCGATGGCCCCTGTCGACTCGTGACCAGGATTGCCCGCACTTCCGGGCGTTCCACAACGTAGGCGAGGCGGTCCTTTTCGCCACGCGGCTTCGGGCAGTGGAACCGGGCGGCGGCAATGACGATCCGCTCCCAGTCGGCAGCAGGGCCCGCGGGTATCGACGCGGGAAGCGGCCGGGCAAACGCTTCTGGCACCTGCTCCGCGGCAACGCGGGAAACGCGGACCTGCCACGGCCGGCCTTCAAACACCCAGGTGCCGTCGAGCGGCATCCCGGCAATCAGCGACGCAACGCTCGGCTCGGGCTGCGGAGGCGGCGGCGCGACCGGGCGCGGGGGCTCGGGGCCGTGCAGCAGGTCGCCGTAGATAGTCAACGTGTAAATTGCAACCGCGACGACCGCGGCCATCAGCACCAGCCGGGGGCCGTAGACCAGGACGCGGCGACCGAGGCCGTGTACGGCCCGTGGCGTCGTTGCAGGCGGCACGTCAGAAGTCATTGTTCGCCAGCATGGCCAGATCGAGAAGCAATTGCGCGAATTCCGTCCAGACGTTGTCGAGCTTGTCGACGGACTGGAGGAACTTCTTCTTGTCGTTACCACCCATGCCAAGCGCCGCCTTGACGAGGTCTGTTGGCGACATGCTGCCGCTGCTGCCGAACATCTTGGACGATGTCTCCGGATCTTTGGCGTTGCCTTCCGAGCTTCCGGTCGTGTCCTTCATTTGCTTGTCGATGCCCTGCGGCGCACCCTTGAGCTGAGACATGAGCGCTTCCAGTGGCGAACCCCCACCTCCGCCGGTAAGGTTCAGGCCGCCGAGTCCTCCGAGGCCGCCGCCACCACCGGCCAAGCCGCCGGTCCCCAGGGCGCTCCCCGCACCGAGGATGCCGCCACCGGCCTTGGTCAGCCCGCCGACCGGATTGTTCGGGATTTCGCCGATCCCGTCAACAATATCCTTGAGGCCCGGAATGTTGTCCGTGATCGTGTCGAGGATACCGCCGTCCTTCCCCTTGAGCAGTTTGGCAATGGCGTCCACGACCTTCTTCATCGGCTTGAGCGTGTCGAAGATGCTGCTGAGCAGCGACGCCAGTTGTGCAAGCTGGTCTGGACTGATCGGCAGCTTGCTCAGCGAAGCAAGGTTTGACGGGTCGGGGAGGCCGGTCCCAGCCTTGGCGAGCAGGTCACTCGGTTTCAGTTGACTTTGATTTGAGGGGGGCGGGCCGTAGTCAGTCACCTGACGGTGGTCCCACGTCCCGCCGAGGACGAAGTGGTGTGCGGTCGTCCGATTCTGGAGTGGGTGGCCGGACGTGAGGATGTTCTTCACGCTCCGGTAGCGGATCGGGACCGTCTTGCTGCCGTCGATGTGCCCGTACCGGGTCGCGACCGAGGCGCTCCAGCTCGGCGGATATTCGGGGAGCGTCGGGGCGGGCTTGTCGCGCCCCTTCCACGCATCCGCACGCGACTGGATGACGGCGCGCGAGCGGGCGAGGCCGCCCTGCGCGATGGCGAAGATGACGGCGAAGAGGAGCAGAATCAACGGCATCGTCATGACCAGCTCAAAGGTGGCCAGGCCGGCACGGCGATGTTGTTGCGCGGTCATCGTGCGCTCTCGATCGGGTTCGCCACTCAATGAGTCCGAAACTGCTCGGTCAGGTCGCCGCCACGGCTGAGCGGGCCGCCGAACCGCGACGGCAGGTTCCCGGCCGCCGCCTTGAAGCGATTCGGCGTCACCGGGATCAGTTTCGCCTGCCAGTTGATTGTGACCTGCGGCGGCTTGGCCGTGAACTTCGTGACCGTCCAGAGGTGCTTCTGGTCGTCGTACATGTCCTGCTGCCACAGGCGAATCGACAACGGCGTGGCGTTGTCGTACGGCTCCGGCTTCCACTCGATATCGGTGGTGCCCGGCCGGTGGTCCCAGGTCGGCCACTCGAAGGCGTAGCTGGGTTCGTTCTCAGGCGGCGGCGACCAGTTGAGCGTGTCCCAGCCGACCCGCGGCTGCACGGGGAAGCCGTCGCGCTTGGTGACACCCGGATTGACGTCCTGGATGTTGGCGTTGTAAATCATGGCCTGCGCGTACGCCACGATGCCGCTCGAACTCGGCTTGCCCATGAAGCGCGGCAGCAGGACGGACGACGGCCGGTAGCTGACGCCGATCACCGTGAACATCCGGTCGACGTCATCCGGAGCGTTGGTCCAGGCCTCGTGGCCCTTCTCCACGCCTTCCACGTCCTTGTCCTTCGCCTGCGGGTCGCGCAGCACATAGAGGAAGTTGCTATCGTCGTTGTCGTAATACTCCCGGCACGTCTTGAACGTGTAGGAATTGGTGTAGTGGAAGTAGAGAAAAGGCGTCTGCGAGAGGCGCATCCAAAAGGTCAGGTGGAGGAAGGCCTTGCGCTTGTAGTTCACCCACGGGAAGGTGGCCCGCACGATCTGCGACTTGCCGAAGTCCACGCCGGTTTCCTTGGCGAGCGGGTCGGTGCCCAGCGGCAGCGCCGGTGATTGCGGGTAGACGGCCCCTTCGCAGTGGTTCTCGGCGGCAATGCGCCTGGCAGCCTGCGAGGCGAGGGCCGGCGTCCCGTCGGCCGCGGCCCTGGCCTGTGACTGATAGAACTTGGGCATGAGGGTCTCGATAAGTTGCTTCCGCACGGACGCGAGACCGGCGACCATGACCTCGAACCCTTCGAGCGCGACCCATTCGACGCCCGCGTAGATTTCGACGCCGAACGCGACGAACTCCAGCGCGTAGCCGAACGCGGAGACCGGCGGGAGGATCACGATCTTCTCCAGCACGGCTGCGATGGCCTTGATGTTGTAGACCGTCGTCAGCGCCCGGATCAGGTTCTTCTTGCCCTCGAAGATCGTGTTGGTCGACCGGATATTGGTCGTGCGGTCCTTGATGGAGTCGTAGACGTAGGTCCCGGTGACGCCCCCGGCTAACTTCGCTTCGTTCGCGGCCAGATCGAGTTTCTGCGCCAGGTCGCTGGTGTCGTTCTTTTCGCCGTTGTACGGGCCGAGCGCGTCGATCAGGATCGCGTAGGACATCAACTCGCCCAGGAGGTGATTGGCGGCGGTGATGCCGTTCATGCCGCGGGCCTGCCAGACGGCCGCGGAATAGGCGGTCGCGTCGGCGGTGTTCTGCACCTCGATTTTCTGATTCACCTTGAGGCTGACGTTGCCGACCAGCGCAATCAGGATCAGGAGAAAGAGCACGGTGAGGATTGCCAGCAGCGTGATCATGCCGTCCTCGTCCGCGTGCAGGCCGGGGGCGCGGCGCTTCCCGGTCCGTTCCTCGCCGCAGAGAATTTCGGCGGCCGCGCGGCAAAGGCGGTCACGGAACGTCATAGTTCACCCCCAGCGGGCGCGACGGCGGGTTGTGCGGGACGTTGGCGTCGTCGGGCGTCTGCGCGCCTTCATTCGACAGCGTCACCTGCGACACGATGCGCCGGTAGGAGAAGGGGCTCTTGCCGGTGCGCAGGATCGTCGCCCAACCGCGGATGTCGAGTGGCATGTCGTAGGCGACGACCACCGTGATGCCCGCGTTCCACGCGACGGGGTCGCCGGGCTGAAACGCGGCCGGTGCTCCGGCCGTGCCTGGATTCTGGTAGTAAATCCGGGCACCGGTTGATTTCTGAGCATAGCGGAACTTGGCGGGCACGTAGTTCGTGGTGCCAACCGGATGGTCCGCGAACTTGAGATACGTTGACTGAAAACTGTTCGCGTCACCCACCTGGCCCGCCGACGTGCCCAGTCCGGTGCCCTGCGCATAGAGTGCGTTGGACGATGCAAACGGAGCCATCGCCAGCACGGCGGACCGTTGCGCCTTGGCTGGCGCCTGGTCCGGGTGCGCGGTCGGCACCCAGACAATGGCGGAACGCGCCGCCGCGTAGGCCGCGTACACGGTGCCGATCTTTACGATCAGGATGAGCGTGCACTGAATGATCAGGCAGACGATCAAGACCCAGACGACAAACGACATGACGTAGGCCAGGGAGTATGCGGCGCCGCGCTCGGCACGCAGCACGATTCGCCAGCGCCGCCAGCGCCGCCAGCGCCCGGTCCGAACGCTGCGCCGCGTCAACTCGATCAGGATGACCAGCGAGGCCAGCCACAGGCCCCAGATGATCTCCACCGATCGGAAATACTCGCTGAGCGGAATCATGGCGCGCCTTGCTCACAGATAGGGCCATTCCACCAGGGTGGCGATCACCTGGTAGAGGTTGTGGCACGCGCGTGCCGCCAGGTACAGAAGAAACGCTGCCAGCGGAAACGTCAGCGTGGTGGCGATGACCAGTTCCAACGTCGCAAGGCCAACCCGACGGCGACTGTTCTTGCTTACCATTGCAAATCCAGTCCCAGGAGTACGGGGGTGGTTCCCAGGGCGAAAAACGCGGCCAGCGGAATGGGACGCTGGAGGAACACCTTCTCCTCAGCCGAGGGCGGGCCGACCCAGCCGGGGAAGAAGAAAGCGCCCAGACGACGCGCGAATGCCTTGAACAGAAAAATCGGTCCGACAGTCCAGATGGCCCAGCAGGCGATAATCACGCCCGCGCCGATGAACGTGTAAAGCAGGGCGGACATCGCACGGTCCACGCCCAGGAGCGCGCCAAGAGCGGTCGCCAGCTTCACGTCTCCGCCGCCGCCCCCCGCAATGCTGTAAACGGCCAGGGCAATGAAAAAGACGATCACCGCGGCGACGATGCTGTTTGGAAATCCAATCGCACCGAGGAACTTGTACTCCTCGCCGCTGCCGTCCCCAATGGAGCCCGCCGCGTTGAGGCCCAGCGCCCACAGCACGGCGGGGTACGTGGCCCAGTTGTGAATCTTGTGCCGGCGAATGTCGGTCACCGAACATGCCGTCAGCAGCAACACCGCAACCAGCCCAGACCAGGTCCCGATCGTGCCCGGTAAGGTTGTGTGGGAATACACCATGTACCAAAGGGGCGCCAGAACTAGCGGAGCCAGCAGCGCCAGCAGCCAGGCCCAGCGTCGGCTCGGGTTAGCGATGGCCCGGGTTGAGGGAGACGTTGTGCCGGCCACTAGCCTAATTGTCCCCCGTCGGCTTGAAGTCGCCCTTATCGTTCGGCGCGAAGTTGCTGTCGCCGACCACGTCGTTCATGCGGTTGGTCGCCCAGGTCTTGATCGGCTTCCAGAAGATCTTGATGACCAGCAAGGCCACGGCGGCGACGGCCAAGATCATAACAACCTGGAGGGCTTCCAGACCATCTTCGTCTTCGTGCAGCTTGCGAACCGGCTCCAGCAACTTGGATAGAGTCTTCATGGCGATTCTCCTCAAATGTATGTAGGTGGTTCGATCTTGACTGTCTGATGAAGACGACACTCGGGAAGTTACGTCCTCGACCCGCGAACATATTCCATGCTACCGATGGATTGTGACAGAAACCATCGATTTTTTTGTTAAGATTGCCGGGAGACCGTCCCTTCCGGCTCGAGACCACCACCGTGCTCCCGGTTGAAATCTACCGCGAAACGACCCGCCACTTCCTGGCACCGATCCAGCCCCTGCTCGACGACCCTTCGGTCTCGGAAGTCATGGTCAACGGAGCAGATACGATTTTCTACGAACGGGCCGGGATGGTTCATCGCTCCGACCTTCGCTTCGCGGACTCGGCGTCGCTGATGGCGGCGGTTCGCAACATTGCCGAGTACGTGAATCGCATCATCGATGCCGACCATCACAGCATGGACGCCCGTTTACCGGACGGATCGCGTGTTCACGTCATTTTGCCGCCCAGTTCACGGCAAGGCATCTGTGTCACGATCCGCAAGTTCCAGAAATCATTCTTCCGTCTCGACCTCCTGGTCGAACGCGGCAGCCTGAGTGCCGAGGCTGCCGAGTTTCTCGAACTGGCGGTGCTGCTGCACAAGAACACGATCATCTCCGGCGGGACCGGCACCGGAAAGACGTCGATTCTGAATGCACTTTCGGCGGCGATCCCCGCTCACGAACGAATCATCGTCATCGAGGACAGTTCGGAACTGCAGCTCCACCAGCCCCACACGCTGTACTTCGAGGCACAGCCGCCGCGCCTCGACGGCCGCGGAGCCGTGACCATCCGCGACCTGTTCGTCGATTCCTTGCGCATGCGGCCCGACCGAATCGTGGTCGGCGAGGTGCGGCGTGGCGAGGCGCTTGACCTGATCCAGTCCATGCTGTCCGGCCATGCCGGCTCACTGACGACCGTTCACGCCAGCACGCCGCGCGACGCCGCCATCCGGCTAGAGACGCTCTGCCTGATGAGCGACGTGTCCTTGCCAGTCCATGTCGCCCGCATGCAAGTGGCTTCTGCCATCCATGTCGTTGTGCAGCTCGCTCGCTATGCGGATGGTACCCGGCGGGTGCAAAGCATCTGTGAAATCACCGGCCTGAGCGAAAATAACAATTACTGCCTGCAGGAGTTATACCGCTTTGAAGCGACCGGCCTCGACGCCGACGGAAAGGTTGGTGGGAAGCTGGTCCCCACCGGTGCTCGTCCAAGCTTTTCTGCCGAACCCTTCGCGATGGGACACAGCGAACGTGTGCACCTTACCCGGCAGCTGTTCACACCACTTGGGACCTCTTGAACGGGGGCAGGTTGCCGACCGGGTTGCGAGTGGCGATGCCTCGCCGGTGCTGTTACCTTACCTGCCAACATGGGCAAATACGCCCCTAATGCCCCTACCAGCTTGGAGAATCACGTGCGAACCTGCTTTCTCGGCCTCGCCTTATTGCTCGCTTTGTCGTCCCGCTCCCTCGCCGCTGAGCCCGACGACATCGCGGACGTGGAGAAGACCAACGATAAGTTCAAGGGCGCTCGCTCGCTGACGGTGGAGGACGGCAAGCTCCTGTTGAAATAGTGGCTGGCGGCGAGCGGGGGCAAAAATGCAGTCGAACGATGGAAATGCATCAATTCCGGTTCAGGATCAGATCGAGCGCCCAGCATCCCTTCGGATGCTCGGTGCCGTGAAAGTGTTCGGCAATCTCAGGATGCCCCGCATCGAGCAGGGCGTCGTGCAGGGCGAAGGCGCACGGTTCGCCCGCGTACTGGGCTTCGGCCAGTGCAAGGAGTGATGCAGGCCATAGAGGGCGAAGCGGAGAGCGAAAGGGATTGCCGAAGATCTCGCGTACGAGGGAGGCGTCCTTGCCATCGCTGGTCTGACCGAGGTTCAGCAGCCAGTTCAGCCGCGATGCCCAGGCGCTGGCGGTTGTGATCAGGCGCAGCACCACGCCGGTTGCGTCGGCGGCCATCAGCATTGGACCGAGTGCGGGGGATCCCAGCATTGCGCCGGGGTGGGCGTAGCTTTCGAACCAGGCGGCCTGCAGTTTCTCGGCGGTCGCCTTGCCGTCCGCGAAGTGCTCGGAGACTGCAATGGCCTTGGCATAGCGGGGGTCGACGTGTCGTCGGCATGCAGCGCAGGCAAACAGGCGGAGCTTGCGTTCACTGGCGTCCGCGCGGACGTGGTCCAGCATGGCGTAGACGTCGCTGGAGGTCAGCCATTCCGACTCGGTCATGGGACGCTCAGTCGATCAGTTCCTGAAACTCATCGTCGGTAAACTGCTTCAGAAAGGCGCTGCCGATGATCCAGCTCTCGGCACCCTGGGGCGTGACGTGAACGACGCGCAGCAGCTTCAGGTGCCAGAAATTCTGGCGCTTGTTGAGCACCTCGATGGCCACCAGGGTCCCGAGATCGACGCGGCGGTCGAAGACGATGCCGATGCCGCCGACGGAAATGTCGCGAACGGGCGCCGAACACAGATCGTTGCCAACCGACGCCTTAACCGGCAGCAGCAACGGATCCACACAGGTCCGGCGCGGCCGGGCGCGACGTTCGGTAGCGATGATGGACGCTTCCCCCGCGGACATGCAGACCTCCGATCCTTCCCTCGGGGCGATCGGAACCGAGCGAGACATGGGGCTGGCTTCCAGCCGGCCAGTCAGGCCGGCTGGAAGCCGGCCCCACAGCCTAAAGCAGGCTGGTCATCTCTTCACTCGTCAGCTTGCTGGCGAAGACACCGCCCAGCACCCACCAGACGCCGCCCGGCTGCTCGGCCGCGTGCGTTACCTTCATGAGCTTGGCAAGGGCGCCTTTCTTTGTCGGCAATTCCACCGTGATGAACATGCCGCGCTTGAACCGCTGATTGGCGATCAGGCCGATGCCGTCGGGCGAGACGTTGCGGATGGTTGCCTGCCACGGACCGTCGCCGTTGTTGCGAATTAACTTGCACTGTTGCCGCGAGCGGGTGGGCTGACGCAAGCCGGTACGGCGCTCACTGGTTGGTGCGAGGGTCGGCGCGGACATGACAAACCTCCATGGGTGGGATCGAACCATCAACCGCTCCCGGACTAGACTCGGCGGGAAGGACATCGGAACGGCCAGGAGCGGTGTCGATGAGAAGCAAATTTCGCGCCGCGGCTGAACCTTGACGAACGGATGTGCTAACCCAAGATGTTTCAATATGTTGAAGCTGACGGCAGTTTGACCGTTGCTGGGACAGTCCGTTCGATTTTGCCTGACGAGTTCAAAAAGTGAACACCCCTCGTCATGCCACCGCCAACGCGTTGCCGGACGGACCGCAGTGTTTCTGGGACCGGTCTGTAGCCGCAGGCTTTAGCCCAATACCGTTCAATTAGGAGCAAGTGTTCAGTAACTGCCGGCCATGAAATAAGGACTTACGT
>JAIEMG010000276.1 GCA_019752375.1 Gemmataceae bacterium
ATCCGTCCAGAGAAAACCGGACGGATTGGAAATCCGTCCTACAGGAATTGCACAAGTGATTCTTGCGCGGATCCTAAGTTGCTCTTTGTGGGGCACGTTTTTAACGTGCCGTTCCTGACAATTTGCTTGCGTCGGCACGTTAAAAACGTGCCCCACAGAAACCTTTGATCCGTGTTATGAGTTAGAGGATCGCTTCCTTGATGATCGGGGCTTCCTCGGCAATCAGCTTGATTGGCCGGTTGGCGGGCGTGGTGACAATCGTGTCGGGATCGATGCCGAGCAGGTGATACAGCGTGCGGCCGAAGCTCTCGATCTTGTAGAACTTGTCGACCACGCGATCGCCAAGCTTGTCGGTGGCGCCGACGACGGTGCCGCGCTTGAAACCGCCACCGGCTGCCAGCACAAACTGAGCGTGATCGCTGTGACTGCTGGAGTTGCCGCCCGGAATGCGGCCCATCTCCCCCAGTGCCAGCACGATCGTCGATTCGAGCAGACCGCGCTCCTTGAGGTCGTCGAGCAGGGCAGCCAGGCAAGCATCGAAGGTCGGGATCATGCGCCGGCCCGACGGGTACAAGTCGGAATGCCAGTCCCAGTAGCCGAAATTGAAGTGGACCACCGGCACCCCGACTTCGATCAGGCGGCGAGCGAGCAGGAAGTGCAGCGGGTGGCCGTCGTCGAAGCGCGGCTTGGCGCTGACCAGTCGGCTGTAACGCTCCAGCGATTTGCTCGGCTCCTTCGCCAGATCCACGGCTTCGCGCAGCTTCGGAGAACGCAAGATGTTGAAGGCCGTCTGCTGATGCTGGTCCAGGCCTTCGATCAGGGCATCCTGGCCGTCCAATCGCCGCAGGCCCTTATCGATCGCCTTGAGGAAGTCGGCATTGCGCTCGAAGGCCGGCAGCTCGTGCTGCGGCGACAGCATCGCCGTCATCGCGTCCTTGGACTTGGCGGGGTCGAAAACGAACGGCGCGTGCGCCGGGCCAAGCAGGCTGCTGCCGACGGCATTGTTCGTATGCCAGTCGATCATGCCGAGGGTGGCGAAGGTCGGCAGATCGGCCGGACCGGGCCGCAGCTTCGAGACGACGCTGCCGTACATCGGATACTCTTCGGTCCCGCTGGGCCGACGCGGATTACCGGTCAGCCAGTAATACGGCGCCTCGCCATGGTTGCCCGGCTTGTTGAGCGTGGTGACCGAGCGGATGATCGTGTACTGGTCCGCCCGCTTCGCCAGTTGCGGCATCAATTCGCAGACGTCGAGGCCGGGCACATTGCTCGGGATGGGCTTGAATTCACTGCGGCGATTGCTCGGCACGTTCGGCTTCATGTCGAACATGTCGAGATGCGGCGGCCCGCCGGCCAGCCAGCAGACGATCATCTGCTTGGCCTTCGCCTTCGGCGCCGCGGCTTCCTGGGCGCGGACGAAGTCCAGCATGTTGACGCCACACAGGCCCAGGCCGCCGATGCGGAGGAAACTGCGACGGTCCATTGTTATTGCCTCCGGCACTTTTAGTGTTGCAGCAGAAATTCGCGCGTGTTGATCAGGCCCCACAGCAGGCCATGCACGCCTTCCAGCGGCGTCTTCGCGCCCTTCAGGTACTTCCGACATTCCCCACGTTCGTCTTCGGTTGGCGGACGGCTCAGCACCGCGAGGTACAACTCCTCGATGCGTGCGTCGTCATCGGCCTTCTCCTTCAGCACCCTGGCGGCACGTCCCGCGGGGTCGGCCACCTTGGCACGCACACGAGGATGATTGGCGAGGCTGAGCACCTGAAGCATGGTGGCACTGCTGTCGCGCTCGCAGTCGCATTGCACGGCCGCATTGCGCTTTGGCTTGCCAAAGCTCTCGAGCATGAAGAACACGAAGGCGTTGGTCGGCATGTCGCCACCGGCGAACGATTTCGGCGGGTGCGGCAACTCGACGGCCTTCATCTCCGAGGGCCAGTGATAGCGCTCCATGCCCATCTTCTCGGTGGTGCCGGTCGCCTGGTTGAGCACGTCGATCAGCACCTCGGCCGGCAAACGACGATAGGTGAAGTAGGCGTAATTGGCCCGGTCCAGCTCGTTCGCCTTCGTCGCCAGGCTGCTTTGCTGATAGGTCCGGCTGGCCAGGATCGTGCGATGCAGCCAGCGCAGGTCGTACTTGTTCTGGATGAAGCCGTCGCTCAGCTCCTTCAGCAACTCGGGGTGCGTCGCCGGGTTGAAGGGCGACAGGTTGTCCGGCGGATCGACGATGCCGCGGCCGAAGTAGTGCGCCCACACGCGATTGACGATCGCCCGCGCAAAGTACGGATTGTCCGGCCGCCGCATCCATGCCATGACCGTCGCCCGTGGGTCCTGGTCCGCCAGCATCTCGACCGATGCGGACTCACCCGGCAAGCGGAACTGCCTGGACGACTGCGTGCCAAGCGGGCTGGTCACGCTGGCGAAGGGGATCGCGCCATGGAGCAAGTGCACTTCGTGGTGCAGCAGTCGGCTGCCAACGGGCTGCATCGCCTTGCTGCGTCGCTCCATGCTGCTGGCCAGCGTTCGCAGCGATTCCGCCTGCTGTTTCAGGTCCGGATCGTCCTTGGCCAGCTTCAGGTCGGCGTCGAGCTTCTTCAGGTGCACGTCGCGCAGGTGCTTCGCCTGGTCGCCCAGGCGCTTGCCCTCCGCGTCGTACCACTTGCCCAGTGCCGAATGCTCCGGGAACTTCTTGTCATTGCCAGGGCGGCTTCCGACCGGCCGAACGCGCATGAAGAAGTTGCTGAAGCTGAGCAGGTCGTCCTGCTGCCAGACGTCGTGCGGATGGCGATGGCACTGGGCACACTCCAGCCGCAGGCCAAGAAACGTGTGCGCCACTTGCATCGCTGCATCGACGCCATGAGCGTGATTACGCTGCCAGTACAGGTCAAGGGTCTTGCGGTTCTTGTAGATTTCCAGATCGGTGCGGGTCGGCGCGAAGCCTTCCTGCACCGCAACGACTTCACGCGCGTATTCCTCCAGCGTCCGGCCTTCGCGACTGGTCGCGGTGAGGACCCGTTCCACGAACTGGTCGTAGGGAAGGTTCTCTTCCAGCCGGGCGCGAACCCACGCCTGGAAGCGCGGGGCGTCCTGCTCGGTGGCGATCTGCACGCCGAACTCGCCCCAGTCGCTGGCCTTGAGCAGGTCGCAGAAGCGAAGCGTCCAGAGAGCCGCATGGCCGGGCCGCCGGAGCAGTTCGTCGATCTTGCGGGCACGCTTGTCGGCCGCGTCGTCAGCGAGGAACGCACGCACTTCGGTCGGCGTCGGCAGTTCACCGGTCACGTCGAGGCAGGCGCGGCGCAGGAAGGTCGCATCGTCGCTCAGGGACGAAGGTGGGACGTTAAGGCGCTGCAGCTTGGCCAGCACGTGGCGGTCGATGAAGTTGTGCGGCTTGAGTTCGGGGAAAGCGTCGCTGCTCGACCTCGGCACCAGGACCTGAGCCAGTGCCGGCACCGCACGATAGCGGACCAGAAGGGCCGTATCGCCGACGCGCTGAGCTTGCACCTGTCCCGTCTCATCCACCGTGGCAATGCGCGGATCGAGCGACTCGAACGAGCAGAAGGCCGATACGTCTTCAGTCGAGCCGTCCGCAAAACGAGCTTCCACACGCAGGCGATATGTTTCACCGGTCTTCACGGTCCGGTCAGCCGGAATCACTTTCAGTTCGTTGACGTTCGATTTTTCCAGAGAGTCGAGCGGCGCCCCGGCGGCAATCCACTGGTGCAACAACTCGTATTCCGCACTGCCAACCGCGGTGCGTCGGCCGCCCTGGTGGGCAATCTGGCCCGTCGCCTTCAGGAGCAGCAAGCTACGGGCCGGATCGATCAGGTTGACGCGCCGGCCGCCGTCTTCGCGGAGCAGCAGCGTGTGATCGCGGGCCGGGTCGGCGCCGAACAGGGAAAGTTTGAAACCGTTCTGCCCCTTCACCGCGCCGTGACACGCACCGCCGTTGCATCCGAGCCGGCTGAAGATTGCTTGAACGTGACGGCTGTACAGTGTGGCAGGTACTTCTGCGGCTGCCGCGGAAGCTGGAACGAGGGACGCGCCGATCAAGCCAAAGCAGAGGAAGGAGTTGCGAATCATCCTTGGACATCCCCTCGGGCGGCAAGCAGGCGGGCAGGAAGCAAGCGTGCGGAGGGTTTTTGACCATCCGCGGTTGCTTTGAAAGAATAGTTCCCGGGAGGGAGAGGCGCGGGGGAAAGAAAATCAAAAACGCACTGCCGGCGAGGCTCGGCCTCGCGCTGCCACATCACTGCTCGGCAGGCGGATTCGTAGGGTGCGTCAAGCGTACTCGCGCGGACGCACCGGCCCTTGCAATGACGTGACGATTCCGCGAAGGCGGTGCGTCCGCGCGAGTACGCTTGACGCACCCTACGACCTGCCTGGCGAACGTGCCATCGGTTGGAAATGCGTGACCGGGCTTCGAACGGTTACGCCCGAATCACTTCTTGAAGACGCGGCCGACGTCCACCTGCGTGAATCCAACGCTGTGAAACAGCTTGGCTGCGGCCTGGTTGTGCTCGGAGGCTTGCACTTCGCACAGGCCAAAATACTGATCCTGAAGGTAGCGCAGCAGCTGCGCGATCAGAAACTTGGCCAGCCCTTGCCGGCGCAGGTCATCGCGGACTTCGATGTTCAGAAGCCCGACGGCGGGCTGATTCCAGGTACAGCTGAACGACTCCATCTCCCACGCCGATGCGCGAGCCACGGCCTTCCCGGTCAGCTTTTCTTCCAGGCGGAATTCGACGGGCTCGACCAGACCAAGGACGCACTCCTGCCACCAGCTGCCGACGGCGATGCGTGGAAGGATCCGCACGTCGAACCGCTTGCGGAGCCCGGCAAATCGGCCGTCGGGCACATTGATCGGTTGCTCGAGATGGCGCTGATAGACGAGCGTGGTTTCGAAGGCGCGGTAGCCGTGCGTTTCCAGAAATGGCCCCGCTGCCTGATCGCTGGAGAGGAAGCCCGGCGCATCGCTGCCGCCATAGATGCCGAAATAAAACGGATTGTGCGGGCGCAGCGCACCGGCGTAAATGGTCTGCGCGCCGCGCTCTTTCAGATGGGCCTCCGCCAACGTCAGCAGCTGGGTGCCAATCCCCTTGTTCCGGTGACTGGGGCGCACGGCGAGCACGCAGATGATGCCGGTGCCGCGCGCCAGCATGGTCTCGCGCTGGTTGGGGCCAAAGCCGGCATGCACAAAGCCGACCAGTCGACCTTCCTCCTCCGCAACGATGAGACTGCTGGAATCGAAGTACGGCTTGGCGAAGACGTGCCGTTCCAGGACGCTGGCGTGGCGGAGACGGGCGGCACCGCGACCGACAAAGGACTCATTCCAGATTTCTGCCAGACCAGGGGGGTCGGTGTTCTTGAAACAGCGGTAATCAACCACGAGCTGAACCCCTTCACCCGCCGGAGTGTCGGTCGGCAGCGGGAAGCGTCAGAGCCGCGCTGGCAAAGCCATTCGCACCATTATAGAAGTGTCGGTAGCGTTCGCAAGTTATCAGAGTCGCTGCCCGTGGAGCTTCTTGAACTCGGCGGGATCGATGCGTTGAAATTGCACGCGATCGCCGGTCCGCAAGGGGAAGTAGCCGTCGCTGACGTGAACCAGCTCCAGCGGTGTGCGACCGATCAGGTTCCAGCCGCCGGGCCGCCCCTCGGTGTAGATACCCGTCTGCCGTCCGGTCAGGCCGACGCTGCCGGCCTCGACGCGGACGCGCGGCGACGCCAGGCGCGGCACCCCGCATAACGGCTCGGGCAAGTAACCGAGATACGGAAAGCCGGGACAGAAGCCGATCGCGTAAACCGTGAAGACCGTTCGCGTGTGCTCGTGGATCACCGCATCGGTGGAAAGGCCGCCGTGGGACGCAACGCGTTCCAGATCGGGGCCGAACTCGTAGCAGCAGGGGATGCGATGCAGCGGCCCTTGGTGATTCGCCGCAGGGGCGAGATTCGAAGCCAGCGCACGCAACTGTTCGGCAACCGTTGCCAAGTGCGTCTGATCGAGGTCGAAGAACACCGCGACGCTCGTGTATGCCTGGACGACATCGACGAGCCAGGAAGGAGCGCCAATTCGCACAGTGGCAGCGAAGGCCAGCGCGGTAGATTCGTCGGCGAAATACGCCAGAGCAGCCTGATCGCCGAGGGGAACGAACGCAGTCATCATTGATTTGTTGAATACCTTGGCGAGCGGGGGCCGGTCATGTCCCCGGTTCTTCTGCAAATACTACATCGTTACATTCCGCGGAACGATCCGCGCAACGTCTGGAGCCGCAGGCTTCAGCCCTGCGGAAGGGCGTCGCAGGTGCGGTACACTCACTCCGCAGGCTGAAGCCGGCAGAAGAAGCCTCGGATCCCATCCACTTCCAACTTCACTCACCCGAATGCCATTCACACTTGATCGACGTCTCAGTGGCACGGACATTTCTGTCCGTGCAGTTTCCCAACCGCACGGACAGAAATGTCCGTGCCACCGAAGCGTTTCCTCCTGTTGCTCGCCTCACCCGGTTACTTCTCCGGCACCGCTTTGCCTTCCTTGAGCCATGCTTCGTTGTAGGCCACGCAGCGGATGGCGGAGCCGTTGGGGCCGAGATGATAGATGATGCCATTGGGCGCCTGCGCCAGCGACATGTACCCCGTCGGCCCGTCGACTTTGCGGATGTGCGGCCAGGTCTTGCCGTCGTCGAAGGACAGGGCTGCAAACGTGCCGCCACCGACGAGCTGCTTCTTGTTGTCGAAGCTGACCAGCAGCAGCGCGCCGCTGGCAAGCTTCAAGGCCGCGGCCTTCTGGCCGACGCCGATTCCCGGGAATGGCATGGCGACGGGCTCCCAGGTCTCGCCCTCGTCCTTGGACGTGAACGCGGCCATCGGATCGGGTCCGCGCAGGAAGACGAGGAAGTTGCCGTCATCGCGCTGCACCACGGCGGGGTGAATGGCGTACTTGCCCGCTGCCTTGCGCAGGTCGCCGCTGCCGACCTTCCAGGTCTTGCCGCCGTCGCCGCTGGTCATCACACGCTCGTCGCGATGGGCGAAATCGCCGTCCACCGCCAGCACCAGCTTGCCGTTTTTGGCCACGAACGCCGAGCAGGGCTGGCTCATTCGCCGCAGGTCTTCGCGGGGCAGGATGATGCGCGGCTTGGACCAGGTGGCGCCGTTGTCATCGGAGGTGCGCATGCCATCGGCGGCATCATCCCAGCCGGCGAGCGATTGCGTGAAGAAGTGGTACAGCCGCTTGCCGTCGCTGAGGAGCACCGGGGCGTGCGTGTTGCAGTCGGGCGTGCCAAAAAAGAACGAGGGCTTGTCCCACGTTCCCGTGCCGGCGCGGAGCCGGCAGGCGGCCTGCGCGGTCTCGCGCCCCTCTTCTTGATCGCAGGTGTACCAGACCGCCAGCACGTCGCCGTTGGGGCACACGGCAATCGCCGAGTAGTGATTCCAGTGGCCGTAGATCGGACCCCACGTCTCCTTCGGCACCGCCAGTCCCTTGGTCAGGTCGGCGAAATACGGTTTCGAGGCGTCCGGTCCGTCCTTGGGAGCTGCACCTTGTTTCACGTTCTGCTGATGCACCGGCACATCTTCCGCCGGCAATGGCTTCGTGGTCGGCAAGTCGCCGAGGACGACCCGGAAGCCGGTCACACGGTTGGCATCTTCGGGAAACTGGCCGCCGCGGTTTGCCGAACGACAGTAGCGCACCGCACCACGCTTGTGCGAGGCGTTCAAATAACTCCAGCCGCGGGTAACGCGCACCCAGCCATCGGCGCGGCCCACCGGATCGGTCTGCGCGTCCGCCGTGTAGGGCCCGTACCAGTCGAGGCACCACTCCGCGACATTGCCGTGCATGTCGTGCAGGCCCCAGGCATTTGGTTTGTAGCTGCCGACGGCCATCGTGTTGTCGCGACGCTTGCCTTCGGCCGTCTTGCCGAAGTTCGCCTGTTCCGGCGTCAAGGTGTCTCCGGTGTGGTAGGGCGTGGTCGTGCCGGCCCGGCAGGCGTATTCCCATTCCGCCTCGGTGGGCAGGCGATATGGCTTGCCTTCCTTCTTGGCGAGCCAGGCACAAAAATCCGCGGCCTGTTGCCAAGTGACCATCACCACCGGCTCGTCGTCGGCCTTACTGACGCCGTGCTTGCCGCGCAACTTCTTGTGCTCCGGATCGAACTGCTCGAACTGTGCGTTGGTGACCTCGGTCGTTCCCATGAAGAACGGCTTGGAGATTTTCACCTGGTGAGCGGGCGATTCGTCCCAGTCGCGACCGTCCCATTCGTCGCGCGTGCGCGGCGGTGCATCGCCGCTCCCCATCACAAACTCGCCGGGCTCGATACGGACGAGCTTCATCCCGAGGGAGTTGGTGAACTCCTTGCCTGCCGGCGCGTCCGCCGCGTTGCCGGCAAGGGAAATGACCAGCAAACCGATGACAAGGATTGCTCCGATGATGGCCGGGATGCGTCTCATCGCAAGTCTCCTGGAATGGGGGAGGGAAGGTCAAACGACAGCCAGCGACGGGTCTGCGATCAGCCCCAGGGTGGCAAGGTGTGCTTCGATCGTACGGCGTTCGCGCTCACCCAGGCGCGGAAACGGGTCCGCGGGCAAGTCACTACAGATTCCGAGGCAGGACAGGGCGCCCTTGAGCCCCCGATGGACTCCGACACCGTAGATCGACTGCGCGATGGCCCACACTCGCTCCTGCAGTGTCCGCACGAGAGGCACGTCCTGGCAGAAAGCGGCCTCGTAGAGATCGACATAGAGCCGGGGCGCGAGGTTGGCGCCGCCGCACACGCCGCCGTGTCCGCCGAGCAGGACGGCTTCGCCCAGCAATTCCTCGGGACCGATCAGCAGCGACCAGTCGGGCCGAGCAGCCAGCAGTCGGCGGGCCTGGTGGAAGTAAACCAGATTGCCGCCGCTGTCCTTCAGGCCGATCACGTTGGGCAGCTCCAGTGCCGCACGCAACGTCTCCGGCTCGAAGACCATCTTGGTATGGCTCGGCATGTTGTAGAGGAACATGGGCAACGGCATCTCGGCGGCCAGTTCGCATACATAGTGCCGCAGCTCGGTCTGGCCGATGGGGAAGTAGAAAGGCGCTGCGACGACCACCGCCTGGGCGCCGCCATCCTGGGCATGCTCGGCCAGGAGCACCGATTCGGTGAACGAGGTGTCCGTCACGCCAACCAACACCGGCACGCGTCGTGCCACCTGACGGCACGTGCGCTCGATCACCTCGTGCCGCAAGCCACGGCTCAGGCTCGGTCCTTCGCCAGTCGTGCCGAGGATGAAGAGACCGTGGACGCCGCCCGCCAGGACGTGCTCGATGAGCCGCTCCAATCCAGCGACGTCGAGCTGGTCGCGACCGGCGAGCGGGGTGAGCAGCGGAGGAATGATGCCCCGGAGCGGTTTCGACAAGAGGGAGTCATTCATGGATGCGTTCTCGGGTTTGACTAATTCGACAGCGCGGTTTTGAGAGCCCAATTCTTCCAGTGGTTCGGTAGCCGCAGGCTTCAGCCTGCGGAGTGGCGTCGCAGGTACGGTACATTCACTCCGCAGGCTGAAGCCTACGGCGACAGACGCTCATGCTGATCCTTCCCGCGGAACTAGCCTTGCAGGATCAAGCCTGGACGCGGGACCGCTTCCGGGTGCCGGCTGGGCGGTCGACCGGTCCCTGCTCGATCTGGTTGAGTTCGGCCAACAGATCGGGAGGAAGTCCCAGCGGAAACGGAGCGGTCTTGGCCACACAATGGCGATCGTAGTATTCCAGGGCTTCCTGCCGGCTGGCGCGAATGTGCTCGGCCAGCAAGTCGCGGGCCGCGGTAGCGTCGGCACCTTTGAGGGCTCGCAGAATACGGCTGTGGTAGTGGTATGTCTTTTCCACAATTTCCAGTTCGTGCCGTTGCCGTGGCGTACTGAACAAGCGGGTCAACACTCGAGAATCGGCGACGGTCTTCAAGATACGGCGATTGCCGGCGGCCCGGATCATGACCATGTGGAATGCCAGGTCAGCAGCCAGAAATCGCTTGAGTCCCGCGGCATCCAGGGCCGAAGCGCCCGCCTTTTTTGCTTCCGAAGCCAGCCGCGAAATCTCCTCGCAGAGCCGTTCCAGCCGAACGATATCTTCCGCAGATATCCGCTCGGCCGCCTGGCTTGCAGCAAAGCTCTCCAGCGCCTCGCGCAGTTCGTAAAGATCGACGATGTCCTGGCGCTCGGGAGATCGGACAATGGTGCCGAGTCGCGGCACCTGCTCCAGGACTCCCTCGTGAACCAGTTGCCGCACGGCTTCGCGCACCGGGGTGCGGCTGATGCCGATCGCGCGAGCCAGGGACAGCTCGGAAACGTGGCCGCCCGGGGTCAGCTCCCCCGAGAGGATTTGCCCCTGGATGTAGTCATAAGCTTGCTGGCGCAGATGGCTCGAACTCATGCGAAAAGCCTCCGCGGCACCTCTGGTATACCAGCAGTATACCTTTGGCATGTTTCTTGGCCAGTCTATTCGGCGAATAACTCCATGTTTGTGTAACAGACCATTATTAGTCATGGTGCGTCCCTGTTAGTCGGTGTCAGATGCTGGCGCAACTTCAAAAAGCGCAAGCAAGGGGCAAATGATCTCTCGCTTGCGCGTCGGGCTAACGACACCTGCTCAGTTCGCTCTAACGGGGCACCAACGGTCGACCGAAGCGGCCGTCGATTGACAGTTACACAACTATCGTGTTATTACACTTTCACATTGTCCCCCTCTGCGGCGTCCATTAGAAGCAAGTGTCAGCGCACGCCATCCTCCACCTGCCTCGTTGGCACGTTGCGACGGCCCGATCATCCGCAACCCTCCAGGAGACCTGCCATGTTGCCCGTTTCGTCTCGCCGAGACTTTCTGAAAACGTCTGCCACGGTCGTCGCCGGGACGCTGGCGGCCGCCCCCGCGGTGCATGCGGCTGGAAGCGATGTGCTGCGCATCGGGCTCATCGGCTGCGGCGGACGCGGCACGGGGGCTGCCTCGCAGGCACTTCGCGCGGAGAAGCATGTCAAACTGGTCGCCATGGGCGATGCCTTCGAGGACCGATTACAGCTCA
Organism: Gemmataceae bacterium; assembly: GCA_019752375.1. Lineage (GTDB taxonomy): Bacteria > Planctomycetota > Planctomycetia > Gemmatales > Gemmataceae > JAIEMG01. The sequence continues at coordinate 11,040 of JAIEMG010000276.1, forward strand.
GTCTCACCAACTTGCTGAAAGATGCCGACATCGCCGCCAAGGTCGACGTCAAGGACGCCCAGAAATTCGTCGGGTTCGATGCCTGCAAGCAGGTGATCGACAGCGGGGTCGACGTCGTGCTGCTGTGCGAGCCGCCCCACTTCCGTCCGGGCCATCTGGCCTATGCGGTCGAGAAGGGCAAGCACGTGTTCGCGGAGAAGCCGGTCGCCGTGGACTCTCCCGGCGTTCGCTCCGTGCTCCAGTCGTGTGCCGAAGCGCGCAAAAAGGGACTATCCGTCGTTTCCGGCCTGTGCCTGCGTTACGACAACGGTTTCAAGGAGACGGTGCGCCGGCTGCACGAGGGCGCTGCCGGCCAGGTCCTCGCGATGCAGGCCAATGACTACCGCGGCGGCCGCTGGAGCAAGCCCCGACAGCCGGACTGGTCCGACATGACCTACCAGATGCGCAACTGGTACAACTTCACCTGGCTGTCCGGCGACTTCAACGTCGAGCAGCACGTCCACTTTCTCGACGTCTGTGCATGGGTGATGAAGGACGAGCCTCCGGTGCGCGCCGTTGGCATGGGCGGCCGCCAGGTCCTGACCGCGCCGGCGTACGGCAACATCTACGACCATCTGTCCGTGGTCTACGAGTATGCCAGCGGCGCGAAGCTCTTCAGCAACACCCGGCAGCAGAAGGGATGCAAGAACGACATCAGCGCTCACGTCCTCGGCACCAAGGCCCGCGCCGAGCTTTCCGAGCGTAAGCGCGGCCTGTCGATCAAGACCGGCGACAGCGACTGGTTCTTTGACGGGAAGGAGAACCAGATGTACCAGACCGAACACGACGAGCTGTTCGCCAGCATCCGCGCCGGCAAGCCGATCAACAACGGCGACTACATGTGCAAGAGCACGCTAATGGCCATCATGGGCCGCATGGCCTGTTACACCGGCCAACTTATCACCTGGGACATGGCAATGAACTCCAAGGAAGACCTGAGTCCGCCCGAGTACGACTGGAAGGTGCGCCTGCCCGACCCGCCGGTGGCCATGCCGGGCGTGACCAAGTTCGTGTAGTCAGCAATAAAAAAGGAAGCGGGGAGAATGCCATTCACTTAAGGCGAGCGGGGCGTGTGAACGCCCCGGTTTTGGTCGCTCAACCGGGGCGTTCACAC
>JAIEMG010000285.1 GCA_019752375.1 Gemmataceae bacterium
CTTGTAGGGCCGGCTGTGCCGGCCGCAACCGCCGCGAAATCGGGTTTTCTACACAGCATGCCTGACACCTTTTGGAACCGACTCCGAACGCTTCGTGCTTCTGAAGGAGACCCTCGCGTGAACCCGCAACTCGCCGGCGTGGTGGTGTGCTGCTGGCTGGGCCTGGCGCTGGGCCCGGTCCTTGCGGACCAGTTTGACATCAATCAACCGCAATCGCCGCCGAAGCCGCTGCCGAAATGGATCAAGGCCAAGGACGGCAAGCAGGTCCTCATCGATCAAGGACAGTTCGATCCGCGCCTCAAGGGCCTGCGCACGCCCGAGGGCTTCAAGGTCGAGATCGTGGCCGACTATCCGACCGTGGTGAATCCCGTCGGCATGACCTTTGCCGACGATGGCGCGCTGGTCGTGCTGGAATGGTTGCGCGAGGATCCGAAGGGCGGCCCCACCCCCTGGAACGAGTTCGCCGAGACCTTCACGTACAAGGATGGCACCAAGCGGCAGGTCGCCACCATGAAGAAGAAGGTCAAGGACGTCGTCAAGGTCCTTCGCGACACCAAGGGCAAGGGCGTCTTTGACGAAGCCAAGGTCATCATCGAGGACGAACTTCCCTCCAGCGTTTTGCTGCACGACGGGTGGATTTACCTGTCCGGTCGCGGCACCGTGCGGCGATTCAAGCAGAGCAAGGCCAATGGGCCGTACGATGTGAAGGAGATCATCGCCCAGGGCTTCTGCGGCTTCCACCATCACCAGGTCTCCGGCCTGACGCTCGGGAACGATGGCTGGCTCTACATCACATCGGGCGACGACGACAACTACGTGGAAGGCTCCGACGGCAGCCGAGCCACTGCGTTGCGTACCGGTGCGGTCTTCCGTTGCCGCCCCGACGGCTCGAAGATGCACGTCTACTCGCTGGGCTATCGCAATCCTTATCGCGATGTAGCGTTCGACAGTGTTTTCAATTGCTTCCATGCGGACAACGACAACGAAGACGGCAGCAAGTTCATGGGCTGCCGGCTCATGCACGTGGCGGAGGAAAGCGATTTTGGCTGGCGGCTTTTTCAGGGCGCACGCTGCTGCAAGCCCGACCCGATCCGCGGCGCTGCATTTGGCGAATTGCCCGGCAAACTGGCGCCAATGCTCAAGACCGGCCGCGGCGCCCCGGCGGGCCTGCTGATCTACAACGACACGCGTCTCCCGGAGCAGTATCAAGGCCTGCTCTACTACCCGGACGTCTATCGCAAGCTGGTTCGCGCCTACAAGGTCGGCAAGTACGGTGCCACGTTCAGCGTCACGGCCGAATTCGAATTCATGAAGAGCGACGATCCGCTCTTCCGCCCCTGCCAGATGATCCTCGGACCGGATGGCGCCATGTACATCTGTGACTGGCGCACCGATTCGGGCGGCGCCGGCCAACTCGCGGGCGATGGGCTGCATGGCCGCATCTATCGCGTGAGTTGGGCCGGCACCGAAGACGAACCTGCCATCGCCCCACGCGGCATGGACAGCTGGGCGAAGATCGCACGGCTCACGGAAGCTGACCTGCTCCAAACGCTCGGTAGCGAAGACCAGAGCGACCGGCTAAGAGCACAGCATGAGTTGGTCAAGCGCGGCGCTTCCCTTCGTCCGAAGCTGCTTGCCGTCGTGCTCGACATCGAAATACCGCTGCGGAAGCGGATCGCCTGCCTGGGAGCGTTGCAATCGTTCTGGAACGAAGAGGTTCAGGCCGCCTTTTTGCGACTGCTGCGGGAAGGCGAACCGGACTTGCGGCGCCTGGCAGCGGACGGCTTGTCCCTCAACGGCAAGCCGGGCGACGTGACGGTGGAATCCGCCCTGATCAAGGTGATGGGCGATCAAGACCCCGGTGCCCGACGCGCCATCGCCCTGGCGCTGGGCCGGCTAGGCAGCACCGGCGCGGCCGACGCACTCGTCAATGCCTTCAAGTTCGACAACGAAAACGACGCCTATCTGCATGACGGCCTGCTCCGTGCGATCGAGCGCGTCGGCAAACCGGGCATTGAACGGCTCGTCGCACTGGCCGAGTCCGGCGTCGATAAGGACCGCGAAAAGGTGATCGATGCGTTCCTGACGTTGCGCAGCCGGGCCGCGGCCGACGCACTGCCGACACTCCTCAATTACCGGCATAACAGCGCCGATCAGCGGGTCGGCCTTATCAAGTCCTACAGCAATTACCTGCTCGATCCGCCGGTATCGCTCACGCCGCTGGCGGAATATCTCGACCAGAAGCCCAACAAGCCGGTGGCGGTCAAGCTTGCGGCAGTGGAGATGCTCGCCTCGGCGGGCCTGGTCAAGGGCGACAAGATGGAAAAACTGGTGCTCGCGCTTCTTGATGTGAGCGATGTCGAGGTGCGTTTGCCGGTGATTCGCATTGTCGAGCAGAGCAGGGTTGCCAGGGCCGCACCCCGGCTTGCCGAGCTCCTGAAGGACGGAAAGCTCGCCGTCAACGAACGCACGGCAGCCATCAAGGCGCTGCGCGTGCTGAACGACAAATCAGCCGCACCGGTCGTCAAGGAAATCGTGGACCGGGCGGGCGACGGCACGCCGGAAACGATCCAGTTCCGGATCGAAGCGCTGCGCACGCTGCTCTCGCTCGACGGGACGCAGGGGACTGCCGCGGCCGAGCGTCTGCTTGATGCCAAGGAAGTCGCACTCCAGGCTGAAGCCGTGACCGTCCTCGGTGCTCAACCGGCCGGTGCCCGCCTGGCCGCCGAGCGATTCGTCGCGAAGAAATTGCCGCGCGAACTGTTGCCGCAAGTCAGCGACGCCCTTCGCAAGCACCTCGCCAAGAACCCGGATTTGAACAAGCTACACACCGAAGTGATGAAGGGCGGCCTGCTGGTCTCACTCGACAAACCGGAGATCGAGCGCGTCGAAAAGTTGGTGAAGGCCAAGGGCAATCCACAGATCGGGCGGGCACTTTACCTCGACGCCAAGGTGCTGGCATGCATCAAGTGCCATCGGCTGGAGGGTGTCGGCGGCAACGTCGGTCCCGACCTGACGCGGCTGTGGGACACGCACTCCATCGAGAAGATCATGGAGTCGATGATCGATCCGAGCAAGGAGATCAAGGAAGGATACCAGACCTTCGTCGCGACAACGAAGAAGGGCCAGGTGTTCCAGGGGCTCAAGGTCTCGCAGAACGCCGACGAGGTCGTGCTTCGCGACGCCAACGCGCAGGACGTGCGCATTGCCACCAAGGACCTCGAGGAATTGGTCGCTTCCAAGCAATCGCTGATGCCGGACAACGTGGTTTCGCAGCTCAGCTATGACCAGTTCATTCACCTGGTCGCGTTCTTGAAGGACAAGTCCGCCCAGGAGTCATTGCGAGGCACCGCGCTGGAGTTCTGGGTGGTTGGTCCCTTTGCCGGCGATCCGAAGATCGCGCACCCGCCGGAATCCAAAGTCGATCTCGCGGCCAAGTATCCCGGCATGAAGCAGGGTGAGGATGTGGCCTGGCAAGTACGACAGACGGACCCGACAGGCATGCTGAACCTGCGTTCGGTCTTCAATCGCGAGCGGACGACCGGGTACGCATTGACGTATGTCTATTCGCCGAAAGCACAAAAGGTGCAGATGCTCATTGGAGCGAGCGACGCAATGAAAGTCTGGGTGAACGGCGAAGCGGTTCATGAGCACGCCAAGCAGCGGCCGGCACGGGCGGATGCCGACAAGGTTGCCGTGTCGCTCAAGGAGGGGTGGAACCCCGTGCTTCTGAAGGTCAGCAGCATGGGTGTGGAACAGGCGCTGTACCTTCGCGTCGTCGGCGCAGCGGACTTGCGGCTCAGCGTCCGGCCCGATGCGAAATGAGCGCGCCGTCTCGCCGCGACTGGCCGGCGAGCGTTTTGGTAACGCTCGCCGGGCGGTCGCGGCGAGACGAAGGCTAAATCGACTACTGGCCTGCAGGCAAATTGCCTTGGCCAGGGGTGATGCCGCCGTGGACGCGATCCACCACCATGTGGGATGGTTGGTCGGTGAACCAGATGCGCTCCCACTCGTCCTGAATGACGCGCAAGTCTTCGGAATTATTGAGCAGCTCGCCCATTCGACGGTTGGGATTGCTGGAATAGATGTTGATCAGGCAACCGGTGTTGCCGGCCAGCATTCCCGCCACCACGACCATCAGCAGCAACCGCCGCATGGCACGCCTCCCTGCCCCGTGAACCCCGCCAGGCCGCCCGCGCACGCTCCCCCGGACGAAAGCACCCCCGTGCCCGGTGGTCTGCGGCCCTCTTGACGGGTCATGTGGAATGTATCGGATGTGCCGAATGTAAACTTGAATCCGGAAGTGCCGGATCGTCGGATCTTGCGGGAATTGACTCGCTCGGCCACAAAAAGGGGCGGACATTGCTGTCCACCCTTTGGGGATGCCAATCGGTCCGGCAAGCCGCACTCAGCCTTTCGCGACGCGGGGAGGCCCCGCCTCGACGGCTTCCTTCTTGCCGTTGCCTTGCTCTTCCAGCAGATCGTCGTCATCGTCCTCGTCGTCGCCGGTCACCACGGGCATGCTGGGAATACTGGGCATGCGCCGGACCCGTTCCTCCATCTCCTTACCTGGCTTGAAGGTAACGACGTTCTTCGGCTCGACATCCACCTTCTCTCCGGTGCGCGGATTGCGAGCCTTGCGCGCTTTGCGCCGCTTCACTTCGAAGACGCCGAAGTTGCGGAGTTCGATACGTCCGTCCCGGATCAACGTGTCCACGATGGCGTCAAAGGTCCACTGGACGATTTCTTTCGTCTTGAGCTGGGTGAGTTCCGCCCGTTCGGAAATTTGCTTGACGATCTCTTTCTTGGTCACGTGTCGAGTCTCCTGAAGAACGGGTCGGGGATGGGCCGACCCATCGTGGAACGCTTCAAGTGTAGACAGCACAATAGGTAGTGTCAAGCAAAAAGGAGAGCACTCGAAGTGCTGTCCGGGACCTTCCGTGGTTGCTTCCTCAACGGGCAGCAATCCCCTGGTCCCAGAAGCCAATGGCAATGTGCGCAGCTGCAGTCCGCGCAGCTGTGCTTCATTCCGTTTCGAGGGCCTTGAGGCGACTGGCAAATGTTGGTTGCGTGACACCGGGCGAGCACTCGCAATCGGCGAATCGGTCTGCTAGACTGCTCGGTTGCTGTACCGCTTTCCAGCAACCGGGTTGCGCGTGTTCGGAGGGTGCAATGCGATTTGCCGTGGTTTGCATCGCTGGTTTTTTGTTCTCACTGCTGCTGACGCGGAACGAGCCGTCGCGGGGCGCGGACGACCCGTATGGAAGCAACGTCGCCCGCACCGAACCCAAGACCCCGGCGGAAGAACAGAAGTGCTTCCATTTGCCCCCCGGCTTCGAAATCGAGCTCGTCGCGGCGGAGCCCGCCATCCGCAAGCCGATCAACATGAACTTCGACGACCGCGGACGCCTCTGGGTCACCGACTCGGTCGAATACCCGTATGCCGCTCCGGCCGACAAGAAGCCCCGCGACACCGTGAAGGTGCTGGAATCGACCAAGAATGACGGCGTCTTCGACAAAGTGACCACGTTTGCCGACGAATTGAACATCCCCATCGGCGTGCTGCCGGTGCACAAAGGCGCGGTCGTCTATTCGATCCCGAACATCGTTCGACTGACCGATACCGAAAGCAAGGGCCAGGCCGACAAGCGCGACGTCCTTTACGGAGTCTACGGCCACAACGACACGCATGGCATGACGGGCTCCTTCAACTGGGGCTTCGATGGCTGGATCTACGCCCATCACGGCTTCGCCAACACGTCGACGATCAAGGCCGCGGACGGATCGTCGATCAAGATGCAATCGGGCAACACCTACCGCATCCGCCCCGACGGCTCCCGCGTGGAGCAATTCAGCTGGGGCCAGGTGAACCCGTTTGGCCTCTGCTTCGATCCGCTGGGCAATCTCTACTCCGCCGACTGCCACAGTCGGCCCGCAATGATGCTGCTGCGCGGCGCTTACTACAGCAGCTTCGGCAAACCGCACGATGGTTTGGGCTACGGTCCGGAGATGATGACGCACGATCATGGATCGACTGCAATCTGCGGCATCGTCTACTATGCGGCCGACCAGTTTCCGCCCGAATGGCGTGACACGATCTTCCTGGGCAACGTGGTGACCAACCGCATCAACCACGATCGCCTCGAGAGGCACGGCTCCAGCTACAAGGCCAAGGAGCAGCCCGATTTCCTCAAGTGCGACGATCCGTGGTTCCGGCCCGTGGACATCAAGCTGGGACCGGACGGCGCCCTCTATGTGGCCGACTTCTACAACCGCATCATCGGCCACTACGAGGTGCCGCTGAATCACCCCGGCCGCGACCGGGAACGCGGCCGGATCTGGCGGATCGTCTATCGTGGTCCAGACAAGAAGGGCAAGGCAGTGCAGCCGCGCGCCGACTGGGGCAAGGCAACCATCGCGGAACTGGTCTCCGATCTCGGCCATCCGAACCTGACGGTGCGCACCATCGCCACCAACCAGCTCGCTGACCGTGGCGGCGAAGCCGGTGTGACCGCGCTGCGAGCGCTCATGAAGGGTGACTCGACGCCGGCGCAGCGGATGCACGGCATCTGGGCTCTCGAGCGACGGAACGCGCTTCCCGACGAGTTGCTCGAATCCGCCGCAACGGACAAGGATCCGGGCGTGCGCGTTCATGCCATGCGGGTGCTCTCCGAGCGCAAGGAGCTCAAGCCCGCGCAGGTCAAATTCGTTCATCAGGCGACGAAGGATGCCGATCCGTTCGTTCAGCGTTGTGCAGCCGATGCGCTGGGCCGCCATCCATCGGCGGAACACGTCCGGCCGCTGCTCGACCTGCGCCAGTCGGCAGCGAAGGACGATGCTCTGCTCATCCACGGCGTCCGCATGGCCCTGCGCGACCAGCTGCGGCCCGTGGAGACCTGGAAGCAGCTGCCGGCGAACTTGAGCGAGGCGGATGCCCGAGCCTTGGCGGACGTAGCGCCCGGGGTCCACACGCCCGAAGCAGCGGCGTTCTTGCTTGAACACCTGCAACGCTGGCCGGAGTCCGGACCGGTCCTGACGCGGTACGTTCACCAGGTTGCCCGCTACGGCAAGGAGGACGTTCAGGCGGCATTGCTTGGCTTCTCCCGAAAGAACAAGCCCGAGGACCTGCGTCAACAAGCGGCAATGTTCCGGGCGATTCAGCAAGGCAACCAGGAACGCGGAAGCCCGCTGCGCGACGAAGCCATCTCCTGGGCCGCCGCCCTGACCGGGAAGCTGCTGGCAAGCAAGGACAACGACGTGGTACTTACCGGCATCGAATTCGCCGGCACGCTGCGCCTTGTGTCCGCCCAGGATGGTCTGGTCGCCATGCTCTCCCGCCGTGATGTTCCGGAGAAACACCGACAGGCCGCCATCACCGCCCTGGTGGCGATCCAGCCGAAGAACCACATCCCCTTGCTGGGTAAGTTACTTGCCGATGCGGGCGAACCGGCCATCTTGCGCGAGCATGCGGCCAATCAACTGGCGGTGGTGAACCAGCCGGAATCACGCACGGAGCTGCTCAAGGCGTTGCCCACGGTGCCGGCCCGCCTGCAAGCCGTCATCGCGACGGGACTCGCCAGCAGCCCGGCAGGCGCGGAGCAATTGCTGGAGGCCGTGACGGCCGGCAAGGCGTCCGCCCGTCTGCTGCTGGATCGCGGCGTGGAAGCACGGCTCAACCAGGCCAAGGTGCCGAACTTGAAGGAACGCGTCGCCAAGCTGACACGTGGGCTTCCGACCGCCGACCAGAAAATGGAAGAGCTAATGAAGAAGCGTCGCACCGGCTTCGCATCCGCCAAGACGGACGCCGAACTTGGCATGAAGGTCTTCGAGAAGAACTGCGCTGCGTGCCATCAGATCAGCGGCAAGGGTGCCAAGGTGGGTCCCCAGCTGGACGGCGTCGGCATTCGCGGCGTGGACCGGTTGCTGGAGGACGTCTTCGATCCGAATCGAAACGTCGACCAGGCCTTTCGTTCGACCACGCTGGCGTTGACCAACGGCCAAATTGTGCAGGGCTTGGTGTTACGCGAAGAAGGGGAAGTCATCATCGTCGCGGATGCGCAGGGCAAGGAAGTCCGCGTGCCCAAGAAGATGATCGAGGAGCGCACGGTGTCGCAGCTCTCGCCGATGCCGGCCAACCTGGTGGACCAGATTTCCGAGGAGGATTTCTACCACCTCATGGCCTACCTGCTGGCGCAACGGCCGATAGACAAGAAATGATACGACGGCCGCTCGCGGCTTCGCGGGGTCAATTTACCTTCAACGAATTGAACACCAGGCCGCTGAGCAGCTTGGGGTAGAAGTACGTCGATTTCGGCGGCATCTTCTCCAGGTTGCCGGCGATGTCCTCGACGTGTTTCATCGTCGCGGGCGGCACCAGGACCGCAAGCTGGCATTCCTTTCGATGGACCGCGTCCGTCACCTCGCCCAGAAGATGGACGTAGCGGCACTGCGGTTGCCCGCCTAGCGCCTCGGGCAGCACTCGGCCCAGGACAAAGACGTGGAGCACGCTGACGGCCAGACTGCGCCAAGCGGGGCTATGGTCCGCGGCCAGCGTCTGCATGGCATCGCCCGCGCGGAACCGTGCGGTGTGCCACGTTCCGTCGGACACCGTGCCGAAGCCGAGCATCTCCTGCGTGCCGTCGGCCTGGATCAGTTCCCAGGCGTCGCGGGCGCCTTGTTCGCCCTGGCCGACGACTTCCACGTCAAAATGGCTGCCAAGCAGCATCCGCAGGCGTTGCGAGTCGATGGCGGGAATTCCCGAGACCAGACGATGCGTCGGCAGGATGATCAGCCCCGGATCGCTCATGCTAACCAGCATCATCAAGATGAAGTTCGGCGCCGACTCGGCGTCGCGCACTTCGCCGGCCGCGCGGCGATCTTCCAGATAGCGCAGCCCAGTCTCGTAGCGGTGATGGCCGTCCGCGATGAACACGGGCTTCGGACCAAGCAGTCCCGTCACGGCACTCACCGCCTGCTGATCGCTGATCGGCCAGAGCCGGCTGACGACGCCCAGGTGGTCCGTGGCTTCCAGCGGCAGCGCCCGGCCGATGCTGGTGTCGAGCGCTGACTGCACGCTGCCGGTCTCATCCGGATACAGGCCGAAAACGGGGCTCAAGTTCATGCCGGTGGCGTGAAATAGTTTCAGGCGGTCCGCCTTCGGTCCGGCCATGGTCTCTTCGTGCGGGTAGATCTTGCCCTGACCGAACGGCTCGAGGCGAACGCGCGCCAGCACGCCGCGACGGACATGACGCTGCCCTTCAGCCTCGAATTCCTGGTGATAGACATACAGCGAGCGAGCCGAATCCTGGACGACGATCCCCTCGCTCTGCCAGTCGCGCAGGCAGCCGGCAGCGCGGGTGTAGCGATTGTCCGTCTCGGAATCGGAAGCGTTTTCCTTGTTGAGGATGAGCCGGATGACGTTGTAGGGGCTCTGATCGTAGAGGCGCTGCTGCAGGTCGGCGTCGATGACGTCATAGGGCGGCGCGATCACGTCGCGCAGCGCCCCGACGCGGCCCAGGTCATATCGGTAGGCTCGAAACGCACGAATGTCGGCCATCGCATCGGCTTCCATTGAAAGTTGGGTGGCCGAGCGATCGAGCCCCTCCATTGGGCCCTGCCCAGGCATCGGCCAAACTGGTAGTCTTTCTACGAGAGCTGTCGCTTCCTTTCCACCCGGGCCGCCGATGACGCCAAACCTGTTGCGCGATCGACTTGCCGACCGCATCCAGCAAGTAGAAACACGCTTGCGAGCCGCCTGCCAGCGCGCCGGGCGAGCGCGCGGTGAAGTGACGTTGGTCGCTGTCACGAAAACGGTGCCGGTAGAAGTCGCGGCACTGGCGCTGGAGCTGGGCGTCCTCGACCTGGGCGAAAATCGACCGCAGGAACTCTGGAGCAAAGCAGCCGCCCTGCCGCCGAGCGTGCGCTGGCACGCGATCGGCCATCTCCAGCGCAACAAGATCGAACGCACCCTGCCGCTGGCGCACCTGATCCACTCGGTCGACAGTTTGCGGCTGCTGAGCGCGCTGGACGCCGAATCGGCAGGGCGGGAAAAGCCGCTCGACGTTCTGCTCGAAGTCAACGCCAGCCAGGAAGCGAGCAAGCATGGATTCGCACCAGCGGAGGTACCTCTCCTCGGCTCGCCGCTTCGCAGTCTGCGTCATGTGCGCGTGCGCGGCTTGATGACGATGGCGGCGCCGGAGGAAGACCCGGAGTGCTGCCGTCCGACCTTCGCCGCCCTGCGACGACTTCGCGACCAGCTCCGCGATGCGGTCGGCCCGCCACACGATTGGAGTCACCTATCGATGGGCATGAGCGGCGATTTCGAAGTTGCGGTGGAGGAGGGCTCCACGTTTGTGCGCCTTGGCACCGTGCTTTTCGAAGGGCTCGCATGATCGCACTGACCGACCATGCTGAAGGAATCGTCCTGCCCGTGCGCGCGCAGCCGGGGGCGCGAAAGTGCGGCATCCTCGGCGAGCAGGCAGGGGCGCTCAAAGTCGCCGTCACGGCGCCGCCGGAAGACGGCCGCGCCAACAAGGCACTGGTTGAGACGATTCGGGAAGTGCTCAACCTGAAACGGTCGCAAGTGGATTTGCTGAGCGGCCCCGCCAGCCGCGACAAGCGTTTCCTGATTCGCGGCATCCTCAAAGCCGACCTGGCCCAAAGGCTCGCGGAGTTACTTTGATTGCTTCGCCGCCCGGATGTAGGCTTCGAAGTTCGCCACGGGTGTCGCGCGATCGACGCCGTGACTCAGGTTGACAATGTGTCGCAGACCGCCGCCGGCGTGGACGCAGCGGCGGGTCGCCTCGGCCACCTGCTCCGGCGTGCCGCCGCGCAACAGTTCCTCGTCAACGTTGCCCTGAAACGCCAGATGTGGATACTGGCGTCGCGCTGCCGCCAGGTCATGCCGTACGCCGAGGCTGATCACATCCGCCCCCGATGCAGCCATCTCATCCAGATAGGGACTTTCCTTGACGAACAGGATCCTCGGCACCTGTCGCACCGCAGTGAAGATCGATTGATGGTAGCGATGTGCCCACGTCTGGTACTCCTGCGCATCGAGGTCTCCCGCCCAGGAGTCGAAGAGCTGATAGAGCGATGCTCCTTCCTCCGCGAGCGTGCCAAGGAAATGAATGGTCGCCGACTCAAGCCGGTCGAGTAGCTCTTGCCAAACCGCGGGCTGTTCGGCGGCAAATCGGCGTGTTGCAGGCAGGTCCTTGCCGGTGCCGATGCAATACGTCGCCACCGTGAACGGCGCACCGGCGAACACGATCACCGGCAACTCGTTGCGCAGCTCCTGCCGAACATTGGCGAGCAGTTGCCGAATGTGCCCGAATCGCTCTGGATCGGGACGCGGGTCCAACCGTTGCACGTCGGCAAGAGTCCGCACGGGGTTGTCGGGCACCGGCCCGCGCGCCGGTTGCAGTACAAAGGGCAAGCCCATCGCGACCGGCAGCGTGGTGATGTCATAGAAGAGGATGATGCCATCAACGCCGAAGCGTCTTGGCAACAGCGATGCCTTGGCGGACAGTTCCACGTTCTCCGAGAACTCGTAGAAGGTCAGCCCGCTGCGAATCCGATTGAACTCCGGGTCCCAGCGCCCGGCCTGACGCATGGCCCATACCGGCGGGCGCTCGACGGGCTCCCCTCGGGCAGCGCGGACGAGAAGGTGACAAGGTGACAAGGTGGCAGGGTGACAAGGTGAACCCGAATCATCACGCGTCGCGGTCATTTCCCAGCCTCTGGAGGATCACGAATAAGGAATCGTGATGCGGTCACACAATTTCCACGAGGTCACACTTTTCCCCCGTGAAAGGGCGACAAGTTGCCCAATCTGCCTTCCTGCCCCCACCTTCAGGCGGTGGATCTAATCTTCAATTGTATGGGAGCCGCATTCACCCGGACTTCTCTCCGCCGCCTTCAGGCACTGAGCAGACGCGCCAGGCAGTTACCATGCCGGCTGAAGCCGGCTGGCACGGCAGACAGGGGACCGGCTGAAGCTGGGGCAAAGGCAGCTCCGGTAACTTCAGGCGCACCTTGTCACCTTGTCACCTTGTCACCTTGTCACCTTGTCACCTTGTCACCTTGTCACCTTG
>JAIEMG010000132.1 GCA_019752375.1 Gemmataceae bacterium
CCGGTAAATCGAGGGAATCAACCCTCGCGCGACAACGGGGAGGGAGAGGAATGGCCCTCTCCCTTACCCACTCGAGCGGTCGCCTTGGCGAGCTCGTGGACCTTGGCGACAATCTTCTCCTCGATGGCCGGCGACCATCGAGCGGGCAAGTTGGTGAAGATCACCGAGCCGTCGGGTTCGTAGCCGCCTTCCTTGAGCACGCGGGCGGACGGGATGTAGCCCATCACGTCGTTGGCATAGGCAGTGATCCAGACGGCATTCTTGCTAGCCAGTTCCTTCTTGAGCCGGAACGAATAATCGACCACCACCTCGCCGCCAAGGCTGACCCAGAGTAGATCGCCGAGCCGCCAGACCTGCACCGGGTAGTGTTTGTAGTGTTCATCCAGCTTGCCGCCGCTTTCGAGCGTCTTCGTCAATCGCTCGGCACGCTTGCGGCGGGCCACGTCCTTGCCCAGCAAGTCGGCCGCGAGGTCTTCCTTCGTCGGCAGCTTGTCGAACGGCAGGGCAATGACCGAATACCGCGCGGCGCTCTTGCCGCACACCGGCGTCATCGGGCCCTTGAGCACGTCCTCGACCGAAGTGGAGAGCTCGCCACCGTACTTCTTGCACAGCTCGACCGTGCTGCGCGGCAGCGGGTTGGCGTCGCCGCCGCAGCCGGCCCAGAACAGCGCCGCCGCACCGGGGTGCTTTGCTTCCAGGTTGGCCTGGGCGAAACCCGCGTAGTCGCCGCTGTACTGGTTGAGCTGGAGCGTCGTGTTGTGACACGCATAGCCGAAGACGACGGCCCGCAGCTTGCCTTCCGGCGTCTCCACACGCAGCACGGGCACATCGTGATCGACCGGCCCATCGGGGTTCTTGCCGTTGATGAAGCCCTTGGGCGTTTCCTCCCGACGATTCACGGCAAAGCGAGCGGTGCCCTTGCCGACCGCCAGCCGCGCCGGCTTGAGGTCTTGCAGCGCATGGACGACCGTATCGATCATCCAGCCCTGGAGCTGTCGCGTGTACGCCTCGATCTTGGCGCGGTCCTCCGGCGTCGTCGGATAGTAGTCCGCGCCGCCGTGCAGGACTGGGGCGCAGTGCGTGTGCGACACGGTCAGCAGCAGGCGTTCGCGCGGCAGCCCGGTGCGTTTCGTCACGCCCTCGGCCACTGCCTCCGACAGGCTGCGCGGCAGCGTGATCAGGTCGCTGGTCAGCAGCACCAGCTTGCCGCCCTCGGCATCTTCCAGGGCCAATGCCTTGACGTGGAGGTCCTGCAGCTTGCCTTCGGCGGGCTTGGTGCGCGAGAGGTAGCCGGCCAGCCAGAGGTTCTCTGAAGGCGTGACGACCTTCGATGCGATGCCGGCCTTGAAGGGTTTGTCGCCCGCGGCTTCAGCGACGCGCGGCTTCTCCTTGTCGGCACTCGCCCAGGAGCCGCCAAGAGTCAGTGCCAGGACGGAGAACAGCACTCCGTGGCAAAATGCGCGAGTCATGACATTCCCTTCCGTTCGCCGGATGCGCAAGCGATGGACGGTTACTCCGTAGCTTGCGCGTCGGGCGAACTTGAATTGGACGGACTTGTGAAAGGCAATGTTAGTACGGCCAGCCGGGAAGACCGTGGGGGGTATACGTGGTCTTCGCCGGCCGCCGCACCTTCGTTCAGGCAGGTCGCGTCACTCGCAGGCTTTCAACGCCAGGATCGCGTAGGCCGTGCCTGCGTTGGTGATGTAGTGGTGCTTGTCGGTGTTCAGCGAGCGTGTGTACCAGCGGCCGGATTCGCGCTGGTTGGTTTGCAGCCACTTCACGCCCTTCTGGATCGCCTCATTCTTGGCGGGAACGCCGGCCTGGCGCAGGACGTGGACGACGAAGCCGGTGCCATAGCCGTCGCTCGGTGCGTTCTTGTCGATGACGTGGTTGGGGTCCTTGCCCTTCCAGTCGCCCAACGACGGCAAGTTCCAGCCGCCGTCGGGGCGCTGCAATGCCAGCAGTTCCTTGACCGTCTGCTCGCGCTGTTCCTTCGTCATCAGGCCGTCGAGCTTCAGGGACGCCCACATCAGCCAGGCCTTGTGGTGGATGTCGGGCGCGGGGGTCTTCTGGAGATAGTCGCGCAGCTTGGCCATGCCGTCCTTCGCGCTATCACTGGCGGCATAGTTGTCCGGAGCATGGCCGACGCAGACCGCGACGAAGACGGCGCCGTAATAATCGTCGTGCTCGAAGGGCGGCCAGGTGCATTTCAGCCAGTTCCAGGCGCCGTTCTTCTGCTGGAGCGTCCACATCTTGTCGAGCGCCTTCTTCGTTAGCGGATGCAGCTTGCCGGTGGTGTGCGCATCGTTGAACGCCAGCGTGGCGGCCGTGGCGACGACCTCGGTGTCCCAGCGCGGCTTGCCCTTGTCGGTCTCCCAGCCGGCGATGCGCTCCTCGAAGAACTTGCGCACCTCGTCATGGCCGGCCATGGCCCCTTCTTTCAGGACGGGCCGGGCCATCAGGTACGGATAGTTCGTATGGCAGGTGCCGCACTTCTTGTCGCTCGTCCAGTTGACGTTGACCGCATCCAGGAACTCGGCACTTTTGGCCAGCGACAGCTTCGGGGCCATCGGCTCGTCGGCGGAATTGGGCTTGGGCTTCGGTAGATCGACTGGCTTGACTTCCTGACCGAATGATTGAACCTGCGTCGTCGCCAGGACGGCAACCGCGATCAGGCTCGCGAGCCAGTGGTGCGCTTTCATGATTGAACTCTCCTGATGAAAGGGAAGCGATTGCCGTGGATTCGACAACGCTACTTCGAAGCACGAATCCTTTTGGGGGTCTGTAGGCGCAGGCTTCAGCCTGCGGAGCAGCGTTGCAGGGGCGGCAGACTTACTCCGCAGGCTGAAGCCTGCGCCTACAAACGCACATGCCGATTCTTCCGAAGGAAGTAGTATTGTAGAACTAAGGATCCGCGCAAGAATCACTTGTGCAATTCCTGTAGGACGGATTTCCAATCCGTCCGGTTTTCTCTGGACGGATTGGAAATCCGTCCTACGTGCAATTGTTCAACTTATTGTTACGCGGCTCCTAACCGACCGATTCCAGCCCGGTCAGCGTGCCGGTGCTGGAGCCAAACTTGTCCGCATCAATGCCCATCCGCTGGAGCATGCTCACGAAGAGGTTGGACAACGGCGGCGGGTCCTTCTTGCCATCCTTGGGATCGAAGGCCAGGTGCTGGCCATGTTTGAAGCCGCCGCCGGCCAGCAGGACCGGCAGGTTCTTGACGCCGTGGGTGGCCGCGTTGCCCAGGTTGCTGCTGAAGAAGACCATCGTCCGGTCGAGCAGGTTGGCGCCTTCTTCCTTGGTGTCCTTCAACTTGGCCAGGAACGCCTGCAGCGTCTTCATCTTCTCCAGCTCGACCTTCTTGAGCTGGTCGATCTTGGTCGGGTCCTGCCCGTGGTGCGAGAGGTCGTGATGGCCGAACGTGACGCCCTGCACCGGCGGCACGCCACTGGTGCCGAGCAGGTCCAGCGTGACCAACCGGCTCGAATCGGTCTGCAGCGCCAGGTGGACCAGGTCGAACCAGATGCGGGTCTTGGCGACGAGGTCGATGCCGTTGGTGATGTTCTGCGGCACCTTGGCGTCCACCTTGGGCTTCGGCTTCTTCGACCACTCTTCGGCCTGGGCCAGGCGTTGCTCCAACTCGCGGACGCTGGTGAAGTACTCGTCGAGCTTCTCGCGGTCGTGAGCACCAAGTGCCGGCTGCATCTTTTTGGCCTGATCGCGGACCGCATCGAGGATGCTCTGGCCATCCCGCAAACGCCGGGCCTGGGCCTGCACCTCGTCGGGACGTCCTTCGAGGAACATCCGCGTGAACACGGTCGACGGGAAATGATCCGTCGGCACCGGCGCGCCACTGCGCGTCCAGGCCAGCGGACTCTCGCCCAGCGACAGACTGGCGAAACGCGTCTCACCGCGGATGTGCTCGGCCGCGAACTGGTCCAGCGAGATGCTGTTGCGGAAACCGGCTCTTCGCTCGGGATGCGGAGCCGCGGTCAGGAAGCTGAAATGGGAATCGTGGCTCGGTCCGACGTTGGGATGCGCCAGACCCGACATGACAGTGAAGTCATTGCGCAGGTCCTTGAGGACTTCCAGGTACGGCGTCAGCTCGTAATCCTTGCCAGCTTTCTGCGGGAAGAAGAACGCCGGGTTGATTCCGAGTGGCGTGCAGATGCACACCATGCGCCGACGCGGCTTGGCGGCTGCGGCGAATGCACGCGCGGGCGTGAAGACGTCGAGCCAGGGCAGCGCGATTGAGACGCCGGCGGCACGGAGAAAGTTGCGGCGGGTTAAGCGGTTCAACATGGCGGGTTCTCCGGATAAATGCCCACACAATGCAAAATAGAAAATGCAAAATGCAAAACTCACAATTCAGGAAGTTAGTGCTCGCGTCAGGCTGTGTTGGACTTTGTGGTCACGATGGACTTCGCGATGATATTCATGAGCTGTGTTCCTTCGTCGATCAGGTCTGCAAGGCGCGTTTCGGGCAGTAAATCGGCCTCGACAATCAGTTCTAACCAAACATGCGTTTCGCGGAGTTCCTTGAGACAGATGCTGAGCTTGTGAACGAAATCCCTGCGACTCTCGGCTCCGCGCGCTTCCGCATAGTTGGGAGCGGGAGACGTGCCGCAGCGTACAAGCTGCCCAGCCACGTGTCGGCCCATGCGCGTTTCGGGTAACGCATCGACCACCCTTCCGATCCGCGCCGCAAGTCTGAGCAGTCGTTCGGCAAGATCGTCTCCCTTCCTAGCCAACCCTGCTTCCTCCGCATTTGGCATTTTGCATTTTGCACTTTGCATTTTCTGTTTTGCATTAGTTCACTTCTGCCGAAAGCTCGTACTCTGGACGACCTGATGCACCAGCGTCCGGAAGCCATACTGCTTCTCTCGCAGCGCTGCAACAATCGCCTCGATCTCCGGCTTGTCGGCGGATTCCGGAGCTCCGCCGGTGCCGTACGTCAGCAGCTTGACCGTCAAGCCCCGGGCCAGCTGGTCCTTGTCTTTCAGCAGCAGTTGCTTGAACTCGTCCACGTTCTGAAAGCGCTGGCCGTCGGGCGTCACGTCGGAGGGGTCCACCTTCTTGCCCATGTGGTAGGGCATGCGGCGGCCTTCCACCATCACGACGGCGCCGTTGCCGGTGGTGCGGTAGTTGTCGCGCCAGCCGCCGATCACGTCGAAGCTCTCCAGGGCGAAACCGGCGTAATCGAACTTGGCATGGCAGGCGGCGCAGGAACCAGTGCGGTGCTTGGCGAGCTGCTCGCGGATCGTCGTGGCGCCGCGGATGTCCGGCACCAGGCTGGCCACGTCGGGCGGCGGCTCGGCCGGCGGCTTGCCGAGCAGGCGGTCCATGATCCAGGCGCCGCGCTTCACGGGACTGGTGCTGGTGCCGTCGGCGGTCACCTTCAAGACACTGGCCATCGTCATCAAGCCGCCACGATGGCTGTCCTTGGGCAGCGTCATCTTGCGGAATTCCCAGCCGTCCACGCCGGGGATGCCATAGTGCTTGGCCAGCCGGCCGTTGAGCATCGTGAAATCGGACGCCACAAAGTTGGCCAGGCTCAGGTCATTCTTGAGGACCTCTTCGAAGAACAGCTCCGTCTCCCGGATCATCGACACCTTCAGCATGTGGTCGAATTCCGGGTAGAGGATGTGGCTGGGCTCCGTGAAGTCGATGTCGCGCAACCCGAGCCACTGGCCGATGAAGTTCTCCGTAAACGCAGCCGACTTCGGGCTCTTGAGCATGCGTTCGACCTGCTGACGCAACGTGTCGGATTGCGTCAGTTTCTTCTGCTCGGCCAGCGTCAGCAACTCTTCATCGGGCATCGTGCTCCACAGGAAGTACGAGAGCCGGCTGGCGAGGGCGAAGTCGTCGAGCTTACCGGGCTTTTCGCGGAGGAACAGGAAGTCCGGCGATACCAGGATCGCCATGAGTCCCACGCGCACGGCCTGCTCGAAGGAGTGTTTCTCGCCCAGCTTCGCCTTGACCAGGGCGAAGAATGGCTTCATGTCGTCGTCGGTCACGGCGCGGCGAAAGGCACGGCGAGCGAAGGAACGGAGGATGCGCTCGGCGTCGACTTGCGGAGTCTTGGAGATCACTTCCACGCGGTCGGAGCGGTTGTAGATCGGCGCCGGCGCCTGCGGCAGGTCGCCGAAGATCGCACGATGGCCGGCGGGTGGCCAGATGTCGTTGAGCGGCCCTTCGACTTCGACGTACTGGACCGCCAGCCCGGGTCCGTCGTACTTGTCCGCCCCGATCTTGTTGACGTGCTGCGCCCCTGCAAGGCCGTACGGGAGGATCGCGATGGTCTGCCGCGGCTCGATGAACTCAACGAACTCGACGACCGTCGGCTTGTCGGCCGGGGCGTCGAAGTAGCCGACCAGGCCGCTCTTGCCGGTCATGCGTGCCCCGCGCGAGCTGGAGCTGACGCGGTAGGTGACCGGTTTGCCTGCACTCTGAAAGCCGGACGCGGAGATGCGGAAGCGATAGCGGCCTCGCTCGCTGGGGTAGAACTGGTACAGCCGCACGTCGTGCCAGGCGGAGGAGCAGAAGCAGACCACGGTATCGTCCTGGATGCGATACACCTTCTCGGTGGTCGATTTGACCCCGTGCTGGTCTTTCAGGCTGTGGCGTTTCTTCGTCGACGCCGGCGGCTTGGCGGTGCTGGCGATGGCGACGTTCAGCGCGGTATCGGCTGCTTCCAGGTATTTCTCCATCAGGAACGACGAGATGTGCAGTGCATCGCCGATGTTGTCGAAGCCGTCCGCGGTGGCGTCCGCGGGGAGCATTTCCATCAGGTCAATGTCGATGCCCAGCAGTTCGCGGATCGTGTTCTGATATTCCACCCGATTGAGCCGCCGCAGGACGACACGGCCTTCGGTCGCGCGTCGGACCGCTTCCACCGCAGCCACGCGACCGCTCGCCCAGGAGGAAAGGACTTGCATGTCCTTTTCCGGCGGACGCGGCTTGCCCTTGGGCGGCATGGTGCCTGCCTTGAGCTGCTCCAGGGCGCTCGCCCAGCGATCGCGGCTGGCCCGGTCGGAAAAGTCGGCCGACAGCTTGTCGATGCGGAAGTTCCCCTTGGGCTTCTCGCCCGTGTGGCATTCCTGGCAGTGCTTCGTCAGGAACGGGCGGACCTGCTCGTCGAAGTGCTTGGCATCTTGCGGGGGAGCCGCCAGGAACACGATCGGGCTCTTTGCGATCGGCAGCGCCGGCGGCGTGGCATTGGCCAGGACCACAGCTCCCAGCCCCAGAAGGATGACAACGCCCGCCGGGCGAACATGGCCCAAGCGCGTCCGGGACTTCATGTTGGATTCTCCCCACATCCCATCGCTGCATGGCTTCCCCATAGTACATCGCGTTCGCGGCGCGTTAGCGATCAAGAAGTCGAAAAAAATGTCGGTGCGGCGTCGTTTGGGACGGGCAGGCCGGGTAGAATGGCCGGCGACCGCTTCTCCTTCCGTGCCGATCTCCGCGGCAGACACCCGCGTACCAGAAATAGACCAACCGGGCGGCCAGGTGCCCCGTGGAAGACCAGAAACTCGCCGAGGAGTTGTTCCGACGCTATTCCGACCGGCTGATTGCGCTGGCGCGCACCCGGCTCTCGGACAAGGTGAATGCCCGCATTGACCCCGAAGACGTTGTGCAATCGGCCTATCGCAGCTTCTTCGCCGGCGCCCGCAATGGCCGCTATGCCCTCGAAGTCGGCGGCGACGTCTGGCTGCTCCTGGTGGCCATCACGGTGCACAAGCTTCAGGATCAGGTACGCAAGCACACGGCCGGGAAACGCTCCGTCAACCGCGAGCAGAATTTCAGCAGCGAAGACAGCCTGCTAGGACTGCAAGCGGAGGGCCTGGCACGCGAGCCATCGCCGGTTGAGGCGCTATCGCTGGTCGAAGAAGTCGAGCAGCTGATGCGGGCGCTGACGCCGCTCGAGCGCCAGATGGTGGAACTGCGGCTCCAGGGCGGCAACCTGCGCGATATTGCTGCTGCCACCAATCGCAGCGTACCGACGGTGCGCCGGCTGCTGGACCGGATCAAGGACCAGCTTCGGCAGCAGCATGGCGACAGCGTGGGACCGCCGGGAGCCCGGAGGCGCAACTCATGAACCCCATCGAGCAGCCTGGCACCGTTGCCGCACACCGGCAAGAAATCGACCGGCTGCTCGAGCGCTTCGAGGACGCCTGGCAAAACGGGCCGCCAGCTCTCGAATCCTATGTCGGCTCCGATCATTCGCAGCGCGTGGAGCTTCTCAAGGAGCTCATCAAGATCGACCTGGACCACCGCTGGCGAAACGCCAGTCCGGTGGCGCAGCGGACTCGCATCGAAGATTATCTGAAGAAATGGCCCGAGCTGGCCCGCTCCGCCGCGACCGTACTGGAACTGATCCGCGAAGAATACTGGGCCCGCTGCTGCTGGGGGATTTCCGCCAATCACGCCGAGTACTTCACGCGGTTTCCGCAGCACAAGGGCGACCTGCCCCGCATTCTGGCTTTGGTGGATGCCGAGCTGGCGTCCGAGCTGGCTGCGTCGCCGGTGCCCCAGGGGATCGCCACCGCGCCGTCGCGTCCGGTGCCCGCGCCGCTGATTTCTCCCGCCATATCGGTTGGTGCCCTGGTTGATCTGCTGCGCCGCCACCATCTGCTGACACCGGAGCAGCTCGACGAGCTGAGTCGCACCCCCCAGGCGTTTCCCTCCGAATCGAAGGCCCTGACAAAGACGCTTTTGCAACGTGGCTGGTTGACGCCGTACCAGGCCAATCAGCTCGTTCCGGGGAATGTCGGCGAGCTGGTCCTTGGTTCCTACATCCTGCTCGAACGGCTCGGCGCCGGCGGCACGGGGCAGGTCTTCAAGGCGCGCCACCAGCGATTGGATCGCGTCGTCGCACTGAAGCTGATCCGGCGCGAGCTGCTGACCGAGCCGGAGGTGGTTGCCCGTTTCTATCGCGAGATGCAGCTGGTGAGCCAGCTCGATCATCCCAACGTCATTCACGCCTACGACGCCGGCCCCGCGGGCGAGACGCACTTCCTGGCGATGGAGTTCGTGGAAGGCATCGACCTGGGCAAGCTGGTCAAGCAGGGCGGCGCCATCCCGGTGATGCAGGCGTGCGAGTACATTCGCCAGGCCGCGCTGGGCCTACAGCACATTCACGAGCGCGGCCTGGTGCATCGCGACATCAAGCCGCACAACCTGATCGTGAGCCGGCGCGAAGGGCTGGTCAAACTGGCCGACCTCGGCCTGGCCCGCTTGCCGCACGGCGTCAACGGCGAGGTGACGGCCGCGATCACGGCGGCACAGTCGACCGGCACGCTGACGCCCGAAAACGCCATGTTGATTGGCACCGCCGACTACCTGGCGCCCGAGCAGGCGCTTGACTTTCACAACGCCGACATCCGTGCCGACATCTACAGCCTTGGCTGCACCCTGTACTTCCTTCTGGCCGGCCAACCGCCGTTCGCGGGCGGCAACCTGGCTCAGAAGGTGACTAACCACCTGCACTCGAAACCGCCGGACATCGGGCAGTTTCGCAAGGACGTACCCCCGGCGCTCGTCGACGTGCTGGGTCGGATGCTGGCCAAGCGTCCCGAAGAGCGCTTCCAGACGCCTGCGGAACTGGTGAAGCCGCTGGAGGCCTTGATGGCCGGCCGGCGCTGGCGTTCGCGACGTAACTGGCTGCCGTTGAGGACGCGTCGCAGCCGGATTTTCGCCGCGCTGGCAGGCGTTCTCGTGGTTGGACTGGCGATTTCCCGCTTCAGCGTTTGGCGATCGGCCATCACGCCGAAGGACGGTCGGCAGGAAGAAATCCAGGAGCTGGAGCGCCGTGCGGCCGGTCCGCCCGTGGGCCTGGGCGTCTTGCGCCGCGATCTCCTGCGTTTCAAGATGCGCTTTGCCGGCTCGCCGGAAGCGGTGCAAGCAGCGGAATTGCTCCGGCAGGTACCGTCGCCGCTCGACGAGTTGGACAGCAAGAACATTCCTACCGCGGAGCGCTTTGCCCATCAGCCGAAGGAAGTCGTGGCCGTGCTGGGCGAGCATCGCTGGCGCAACTGGGGTGCGGTGCGCTGTGCGGCGGTTTCTAGTGACGGCAAGCTGCTGGCAACGGGTGGCGATGACTGGCTGGTGCGCGTGTGGGACGTGGAGACGAAGACGCTGCGCTTCACATTCCCGGGACACACCGCTTCCGTGCGCGGCCTGGCGTTCACTGCCAGCGATCGCGACGAGCGGTATCTGATTTCCGCCGGCATGGACGGCACGCTGAAGGTCTGGGACGTCGCCCGCGGCTGGCACCACACGAGCGTGGTCGCACACAAGGAAGGGGCCCGCGCCGTTGCCATTGCCCCGAATGGCCGGGTCCTCGCGTCCGCCGGCGAGGATAACACCGTCAAGCTCTGGAACATTGATGCAAAACTCGCCATTGTCCCACGGCCCACCATCCTCAAGGGACACCACGGTGCCGTGACGGCCGTGGCCTTCCATCCCGGCAGCAAGATCCTGGCCTCGGCAAGCGAGGACCACCTCGTGAAGCTCTGGGACGTCGATGCCGGCAAGGAATCGACCAATCTTCCAGGACATTCAGGCAGCGTGAATGCGGTCGTCTTCGCGCCCGACGGCCAGTTCCTGGTGACCGGCAGTGCCGCGGACAAGCTGGGCGAAGTCAAGGTCTGGGAAACGGTGCCGCCGCGCGAGCGGACCGCATTCAAGGTGAAGACCAGCACGCCGGTCCACGCCCTGGCCCTGGCGCCCGACGGCAAGACGGTTGCGGTGTCAGGCAGCGTCAACCCCGAGCTCGACGTGCGCTTCATCGACACCGCTACCGGCAAGGAAGGCGAACCGTTCGTCAACAAGCGTCACTGGCCCGTCACCGCTCTGGCGTACCTGCCGGGAACGCGATCCCTCCTCATGGTCCGCTGGCCGGGGCTGACCGTCTGGGACACCGTCGCGAAAAAGGAAGCGGTCTTCGTGGAGGAACGCGGCAGCGAGGTCGTCACCGTCGCCTTCTCGCCCGATTGCAAGACGCTGATCACCGGCGGCGGCTGGAAGCACGACCTGAAAACGTGGACCGCCGAGCTGAAAGTCTGGGACGCGACGACCGGTAAGCACCTGCGCAGCCTCAAGGGACACCGCAATCCGATCCAGTCGCTGGCGTTTTCCCCCGATGGAGCCATGCTGGCATCCGCGGACCTGGAAGGTATCGTCAAAGTCTGGGACCCGGCCAGCGGCCAGGAACGCAGCACGTTTCAGGTCTACGTCCCCGGCGGCCACCGCAGCGTGTTCAGCCTGAAGCTCGCCTTCTCAACCAACGGCAAGGTGCTGGTGACGGGCGACAATCGCTCCACGGTCGAGCCAAGCAAGCTCAAATGCTGGGACCCCGAAACCGGGACCGAGTTGCACACGCTGCCCGGCCATTCCCAGGGCATCGCTTGTCTGACCTATTCCCCGGACGCTATGACACTGACCACCGGCAGCGTCGATCAATCGATCAAGCTCTGGGACCTGGCATCGCTCAAGGAACGCGCCACGCTGCCCGGCCGCCATTCCGAGGTTTCCAATCTGACCTACAGCCCCGATGGCCGAACGCTGGCCCTCACCACCTACTACGGCGTGACCCTCTGGGACGTGGGCAAGGAGAAGGAACGAACGCGCATCCCGACGAAGGCCCGTTCGGTCGTGTTCCTGCACGGCAAATGGCCGACGTCGGTCAGCTCCGATGGCCGGGTCACCGTCTGGGACGACCCGTCCGGTGAGAAGAACCAGGAGTTGAAGCTGTTCGGATCAAACCACGCTGCCGATTTGGCTGGAGACGGGCGGCACCTGGCGGTGGCGAATAGTAATGGAACGGTCTACATCCTTGACCTGAGCATGTTGGTTCCGAAGCGATGAGTAGGCGTCCACTTCTTTTGCGCAGATCTTGCTTTAGCCGCCATCCAAAAAAACGACTTCCAGGATGCAGCGACAGGCGCTTCGATTTCGCCGATCAGGCGTGCAGGCACCTTGGACCTTATTTTGGCACCCGCTAAGGATCCGCGCAAGAATCACTTGTGCAATTCCGGTAGGACGGATTTCCAATCCGTCCGGTTTTCTCTGGACG
>JAIEMG010000301.1 GCA_019752375.1 Gemmataceae bacterium
GCCCCGGTTGAGCGACCAAAACCGGGGCGTTCACACGCCCCGCTCGCCTGGCGCCTGCCTATGTTAATGGCATTCGCGGATGGCAGATTACAAACCTGCCCCACGAATTCAGCCCTTTTTGTGCGGGGCGGTACTTGATCATCCGGGGAGAAAGCGCACGCCCACGCGGAGGTCCATCTGCCATGTCAATTCCACGCTTCTGGGTTCTCGCGTTCGCGATCGCTGGTTTCGTCACGGTGCCTTGGAGCGCTGGCGCGGACAAGAAGGAAGAGAAGCCCAAGGTGTCCAAGGAAGTGCAGCTGCTGCTCGACCTGACCAACGAGGCACGCGCCAAGCAAAAGCTGCCGCCGCTGAAAAGTAACGACACGCTGGCCAAGGCCGCCATGGCCTTCTCGGGAGTCATGATCAAGAACGACAAGAAGGCGCGCGAACTGATGGACAATCGCGATCCCAAGGTGCATGAGCTGGGCGGCAAGAACGTGGACAAGCGTCTCGACGACGTCGGCTACGAATGGACGGAATGCGGTGAGAACGTCGCGATTGCCCTGAAAGGCGACCAGTTTCGGCCGGTCTTCGAGGCATGGATGAAGAGCAAGGTCCACCACGACAATATCGTCAGCACCAAGTACGACGAGATCGGCATCGGCATCGTCAAACATCCGGACAAGATGGAGTGGTACATCACGCAGATCTTTGGCAGCCGCGGCAAGGACTGATTCGCCGACACTTTTTCGCCATCGCGGTGTTTGAAGATGCTTGAGGCAAGAGCGACCGTCGTATGCCTTGAGGATCCCGTCATGAAGTCCCCTCTCCCCTGCTTCGTCCTCGCCGCTTTCATCTGTGGCTTGAGTTTTGCCTTCGCGGCGGAAAAGGAAGATGAGCCAAAGGTCAAGCTCTCCAAGGACGAACAGACGATCCTGGACCTGGTAAACGCCGCCCGTGCCAAAGAGGATTTGAAGCCGCTCAAGGCGGCGCAGCTGCTGATGGACGCGGCCAAGGCTCACACCATCAACATGGGCAAGCAGAAAAAACTCGAGCACGAGCTGGACGGCATGGCGCCGGTCGACCGCATCAAGGGCACCGGCTACAAGGCCTCGTACGCTGGTGAGAACATTGCGATGACGCCCAAGCTGTCGCCGACGCAGGCGATGCAGGTCTGGATGAAGTCGCCGCCGCACAAGGCGAACATCTTGAATGAAAAGTTCGAGGAGTTCGGCGTCGCCATGGGCCGTGGCGTCGATGGGAAGTACTACTACACGCAAGTCTTCGGCACGCCGGTCAAGGGCAGGAAGTAACTTCCGACCAAGCGCCAACTGCCGGCTACGTCAAACGAGTAGGTCCGCCACCCGCACGACCGCCGTCGGTGACGCCAGCGGCGCGACGGTATCCGACACGCCGAGCGTCTGATGGTTCGCGTAGTCCCCGGTCTGAGGATCGCGGTAGACGATCAGTTGCCGTCCGTTGACGTCCACCACCCAGTACTCGCGGATGCCGGCCCTGGCGTAAACGACGCGTTTCTCATTCGTATCGAACTCCAGTGAGGTATCGGCTACTTCAACCAACAAGTCCGCCATTGTCGGGTGCCCCGTGTAGTCGCGCGGCCGGCCCGGCACGACGGCGAGGTCGGGTTCCGGGTCGATGTCCTGGCCGAGAACCAGCGGCGACTGATGCCGCAGCCACCATCCGGCCCCGAAAGCAGCCCGGATCGCCTCTTCCACCAGTCCGAGCGTGATCGCATGAGGCGGGTTCATCGGCCCCTGCTCCAGGATAACGCCGTCGATCAGCATCGCCCCCCGGCCCTCGAACAAGCCCATGTCGCCGACGCGGTGGAACTCGGCACACGTCCAACGCACCGGCCGAGGGCCGACTTGCGCGGCGGGCAATGATGGCGGCGACAGGGTTGTCACGGCAATCCCTCCTGAAAGCGGACACGACCGCGGCGAGCAACCGCGATTAGCGGCGCAGCGGCTCGACATCTTCTCGGGTCACACCTGGGTCACACCTGATTGCGTCCGGTCGGCTCGGTTGGCTTCAGCGTCCGCCAGGATGCGAAGCAACGCGTTGGCTGCTTCTCCCGGTGGGACACTTCCTTTCTGCCACTCGACCAGTAGTCGGTTCAGCGGTTCGCTTCGCGCTCTCTGGAGTGCCGCGACGCGGACCGCCACCGTCTCTTGCGCTCGGCGGATCAAGTCCTCCGCGTCGGCTGCCCGTGCATGCCGGCGCAACGGCCGTGCGTCAATCGTCTGGGCCAGCTCCGCCACGCCATCGCCGCTGCGGGAGCTGACGCGGACCACCGGCACCAGCTCTCCTCCCATGACGAGATCGAGTGCGCTGCGCACCTGGCCCGCGGCACGCTCGGCGCCGGGCAGATCGGCCTTGTGGACGGCAACCACGTCGGCCACTTCCATGACGCCGGCCTTTTCCCATTGCAGGTCGTCGCCGGCTTCGGGCTGCAGCAAGAGTACCAGCACGTCCGCCAGTTCGTGCGCCGCGGTGTCGCCCTGGCCCGCGCCCGCCGTTTCGATGAGGATGATGTCGAAGCCAAACGCTTCCAAGACGCGCACCATCGCGGCAAGATGGTCGGCGACAGCGCCACGCCCCGAGACGGCGGCGAGGCTGCGGATGAACACGCCCTCGTCGGGCTGCACCGGCATGCGGAAGCGGTCGCCCAGCAGCGCACCGCCGCTGAGCGGGCTCTGCGGGTCACAGGCCAGCACCGCCACCGTTTGGCCCTTCCCGCGATAGTGTTCGATGAGCTTGCCGATGAGCGTGCTCTTGCCAACGCCGCCGGCGCCGGTCAGCGCCACGACGCGGCTCGGCTTCGACGGCGCTCCCACGGCAGCCAGGATCTCGTCGCGATTCTCGCCGCGTGATACGAGGCTGAGCAGACGGCTCAGCGCCAGCCGGTCGTGCTGGCGGAAGCGCTGGAGCAATGCATCAAGCATGGGTGCTCTCGCTTCGCGGCCGCAGGAAGGCAACGATGTCCGCCATCGCGGTCCCGGGGCCAAAGACCCGAGCGACGCCCATGTCCATGAGCTTCGGTACGTCTACCTCGGGAATGATGCCGCCGACGAGGACGCCCACGTCCTTGAGCCCCGCCTCGCGCAAGAGCTGCAACACGCGCGGGACCAGCGTCATGTGAGCGCCGGAAAGGAGGCTGAGGCCGAGCCAGTCGGCATCTTCATCGGCAACCGTGCGCACGACCGCTTCGGGCGTCTGCCACAATCCCGCGTAGATGACGTGCAGGCCGGCGTCGCGCAGGGCGCGTGCGACGACCTTGATGCCGCGGTCGTGGCCGTCGAGGCCGACTTTTGCGAGGACGATGCGGGCGGGGGGAAAATCAGGCATTGCGATGGGTGTCCTGCTCCGAGGATTCACTCGAAAAAACGCCGCACCTTGACGGAAAAGCCTGGGAGAATACCCGGCAACACCAGGTCGTCATCTGCTGCGAAGACCTGAACGCGCTGATCCGGCCGATAGACATAGGCAATGGGCGGGGTATCGTCCAGCACGCAAACCGCAGCGACGCCCGCGTTCAGGTATTCGCCGACTTTGGCAACCACCTTGGTCCAGCGGTCGTTCTCGGAGCGCACCTCGATGATCAAATCGGGTGGAACCGGCAGGTAGTCGTTCGACAATGGTCCTTTCGGCACTTTGGCGTAGCTGTAAAAGGCGATGTCCGCCCCACGCAAGGTATCGGGGTCGCGCTCGGTAATGACACCCGAGTCATTGGACAGCACGTGCCCCAGATCGTGTTCATCGGCGAACACTCCGAAGATGCGGCCGACCTTGTTGCAAATCTGTCCGTGACGCGGCTTGGGCGGATTCATCTTGACGACCCTTCCCCGGACCAACTCGGTGTACTGGCCGCTGTCCGGCAAGCGCGCATATTCTTCAACGGTGAGGAGCGATTTAGCAACAGACGACATGTGATCATCGCCTTTCCTTGATGCCGCGGTCATCTACCACTTCGCCGCCCCGTCATAGCGTCCGAACACATCCGCCATCGCGTTGACCAGCTCGCCGACGGTGCAGCGCGCCCGAGCCGCCTCCAGCAGTGCCGGCATCAAATTCTGCTTCGTTGCGGCGACGCGCTTCACGTCGTCGAGGCATTTGCGCACGGCGGCCGTGTCGCGCTGGCTCTTGCGCAGCCGTAGTTGGTCGACTTGCTCCTTTTCCACGGCTTCGCCGACGACGAGCGTGTCGAGCGGCTTCTCGTCCGATTCTTGAAATGCGTTGACGCCGACGATCAGTTTGCGCCGCGCGTCCACGTCGCGCTGGTAGACGAAAGCTGCATCGGCGATCTCGCGGCGGAAGAAGCCTTTTTCGATCGCCTCGATCATTCCGCCCAGCTCCTCGATGCGCTCGAAGTACTTGCGGCCTTCTTGTTGCATCTGCTTCGTCATGGCCTCGACGAAGTAGCTGCCGCCCAGCGGATCGACCGTGTTGGTGACGCCCGTCTCGTAGGCCAGCACCTGCTGTGTCCGCAGAGCCAGGGTAACCGCATGTTCGCTCGGCAGCGCCAGCGTCTCGTCCATGCTGTTGGTGTGCAACGACTGACAGCCGCCCAGCACCGCGGCCAGTGCCTGGTACGCGACGCGCATCAGGTTTACTTGCGGCTGCTTGTCCTGGAGCGAGCAGCCGGCCGTCTGGGCGTGAAAACGCAGCTTCCACGACGCTTCCTTCTTGGCGCCATACTTGTTCCGCAGCGTTTCGGCCCAGAGCACCCGTGCAGCGCGATACTTGCCCAGCTCCTCGAAGATGTCGTTGTGGGCGTTGAAGAAGAAGCTCAAACGACCGGCAAACGAATCGACGTCCATGCCGCGGGCCACACAGATATCGACGTAGTGAAAGCCGTCGGCCAGCGTGAACGCCAGCTCCTGCGCCGCGGTCGAGCCGGCCTCGCGGATGTGGTAGCCGCTGATGCTGACGCCGTTCCACTGCGGCACCTGCTTGGCGCAGAATTCGATCACGTCGCAGACCAGCCGGACCGAGGGCTCCGGCGGATACACGAACTCGTTCTGGGCGTGGAACTCCTTCAGGATGTCGTTCTGAATGGTGCCGCGCAGCTTCTTCCAGTCGACGCCCTGGTCCTGGGCGTTGGCGAGGAAGAACGCCATGACGATGATGGCCGGCGCGTTGATGGTCATCGACACCGAGACTTCGGCCAGGTCGATGCGGTCGAACAGCTCGCGCATGTCGTCCAGGGTATCGACGGCCACGCCAAGCCGCCCGACCTCGCCGAGCGAGCGCGGATCATCGCTGTCGAGCCCCATCAGCGTGGGCAGGTCGAACGCGGTGCTGAGCCCGGTCTGCCCCTTGGAGAGCAGGAACTTGAAGCGCTCGTTCGTCTGCCGCGGCGTGCCAAAGCCGGCGAACTGCCGCATCGTCCACAGCCGGCTGCGATACATGGAGGCATGGACGCCGCGCGTGTAGGGGTACTGGCCGGGAAAGCCCAGGTCGATATCGGGATCGAAGCCGTCGAGGCTCTCCGGCGTGTACAGCGCCTCGATCGGCACGCTGCTGACCGTGGTCGGCGGCTGCTCGCGCAGCGGGGCGGCGGCGTTCTCCTTTTCCCAGCGTTCCAGGGCTGCGGGATCGGTCACAGTGGCCATTCCGTCATTCCTTTCCTGAGGAAGCGGCCCGCGCGAGTCGGGCCACGAAATTTGCATGTTCAGGGCTGGCGACGCCCTGCTGAACAGTCTGAGCGACAGCCAACGAGTTGCCGGCGACCAGTGCGGCCATGTTGAGCCAGAGTCCGGGGTAGACCTCGCTCCGGTAAACACCATCTGCAAGTAGAGGGAGAAGTTCGTAATCGTCGCCACGAAGAACGTACCAGTCAATCGCCCGCTCCAGGACACGCCAGATGATATATTCCCGAATGCCGTTTCGCCGGTAGGCGATCCGCTTGTTCCCCAGGTCGGTTCGGACGCTGCTTGCCGCGACTTCGGCCACTAACTCCGGTCCGCCGACGATGTACCCGTCTGCATCAATCTGGACCTGTCCGCCGAGGGTCGGTGCCACGATCAGGCAGGCATCCGGCTGCGGTTCGTTGCCCATGTCGAGCCGAATGGAGGAGTTGGCCCCGCCAAGAACGCCGGGCGTCGCGGAGCGATACCAGCCGAGCCAGCTAATCAAGTCAAAATGGGGATTGCCATGATTGTTGAAATTGACGGGTGAGGGTACGTGGACGACTCCTTCAATCAGCTCCGCCTTCTTCAAGTTCGGCATGGCGTCATATCGGCGCTCGAACTCGGCGCGCGACAACCGCTCTCCCTCCTGAAGCGGAGGAATCCCCATGGCGTTCGGCGCATCCAGTTGTGACGCTGGCGTGACGATGGACATCTCGGATTCCCTCCAGGACCGATGGAACGGCGCTCGCTTTCGCTACTTCCAGAACTGCCACCACTTCTTCATGTCGCGTCCGTCGTCCTCGGAATGGAAGAACATCAGGCCGGTCTTGTAGTACACGCCGCGCTGGCCCATCGGCGCGAGCAGTTTGCGGACGTGTTCCGGTCCGGCTTCGGGGTCCATCTGCTCGATGTTCGCCTCCTCGACCACCCCGTCGAAGTTGCGGTCCTTGCCCTGGCGGTCCGGCGGCGCCAGGGCCATCGTCTGCGCCAGGGCCGCGGCATCGGCGACGTTCTCGGCGTTCACCTTCATGGTGATGTAGTAGCCCAGCAGCGGCCCGTCGCGAGAAAGGCGCGTCGAGGACTCGTCCGCCGACGGCTCCATCGGCTGACGCAGGCGGATTTTCATATGAACAAGGAAGTGCATGGCAGCGCTCCAGGAATTTGTCTGAACAGCGCTCAACCAGTCAAAACGGCCTCGGTCGCCGAGCCATCGCGCGCGACGATATCACCGATTCGCAGGACGCCGCCACGAACCACTTGGGCCCGCAAGCCACCGCGACCGCGAAGGGCCTTCTTGATGCCCCCAACCGTGAGCTTCTCCAGGTGGCCACACGGTTCGCACAACTCGATGCCGCGCAGTCGGACATCTCCGACGCTGAATTCCTGTCCAACCAGCGCGTTGAGCGAGACTCCACGCGTCAAGAGGTTCCGGCGCGACTGCGCCGCGGCCAGCGTGATGCCGTGCTCCCGCGCCACCGCTTCGAGCGCCTCGCTCTCGATCAGTGTGACTTCCTGCTCCGGCTTGCCGATACCTTCCTGGCGGAAGTACCGGTCGCCTCGCAGTCCGCTGCCCGCCACGGCCTCGACTTCCGTCACGCTTTCCAAGCTGCCACGCTTGCGGCCGGTCATGTGGATCGCCAGCAATTCGCCCTGGGACATGAAAGACTCCATTTCAGGACTTCGCTTCGCCCGCGAGTTGCACGGCCTTCATCCGATCGCCGACGTCGTAGAGCCTGCCATTGACGAGGTCGGACGCACCGAGCACCTGGCCGAGAGTCAGTTGAAAGGCGATGAGCAATTCGCCGACTTCGGCCGGCGTATGAGTTTCGTTGACGAGGCGATCGAGTATTTCATCGAGGTCGCGTGCGTTATCGCCGAGGATGTTGAGCCCCATGGCAATCTCTTGCCGTTCCCGCTCGGTCAAGGCTGAGTCGGGCTCCAGCAGGGAACGAAGCCGGCCTCTGGCATCACGCTTGGCCTTCGGATAGTCCTCGTCGAGAGACATCGAATTAGACTCCCCAGTTCTTGTTAAGGTTCCGTACCACATGACGCACCTGGTCTCTGCGGAGTCGCCGGCCGTGATGGGCATTGTGCACCGTCGTGAATGTCTCACCGCCGGTCGGACCTCTGATGAATACCTTCGCATACTCACTGGCGTGAGGTAGTTGCTGAAACGCAAATCCCTGACGTTCCGCCCAGTCGCGGATGGCGTCACACACCGCTTGAGGCGAAAGTTCACCACCGGGCACTGGCATCATGGGGCGATTTGCCATCACTTGCGTCCCACAATCGTCGCCGCTGCGTCGCCGCCATCGAGGCCCGTCACGACTTCGCGTCGCCCGCGAGTTGCACAGCCTTCATCCGATCACCGACGTCGTAGAGCCTGCCATTGACGAGGTCGGACGCACCGAGCACCTGGCCGAGAGTCAGTTGAAAGGCGATGAGCAATTCGCCGACTTCGCCGGGAGTGTGGGGTTCATTCAAGAGCCGCTCGAAGATCTCGTCGAGATCGCGTGCCTTGTCCGCGAGATCGTTGAGACCCAGAGCGATTTCCTCTCGTTCGGCCGGCCGAAGGTTTGGATCGGACTCCAGCAGTGTCAGCACTTGACGCAGCGCGTCCCGATGGGCCTTGGGATATTCTTCATCGAGCGACATCAAGTCAACCCTCTCCAGTTTTTGTTCAGGTTGCCGACGGCGTAACGCACTTGATCTCTTCGCAGGCGACGACCACGATGTGCATTGTGCACGGTCGTGAACGAAGTCCCACTGCCGGGAACGCGCACAATCACCTTGGCATACTCGCCGGCGTGCGGCAATTGCTGGAACGTGCAGCCGTGGCTTTCGGCCCAGTCGCGGATGGCATCGCACACCGCTTGAGGCGATAGTTCACCACCGGGCACCGGCATCTGTGGGCGATTCGCCATCACGCGCGTTCCACAATCATCGCCACCGCATTGCCGCCGCCCAGGCACAATGCCGCCAGGCCGCGTTTCAGTCCGCGTTGCTCCAGGGCGTGCAGCAGCGTCACCAGGACGCGTGTGCCGGACGCGCCGATCGGGTGGCCCAAGGCTACGGCACCGCCGTTGACGTTGACCTTGCTTTCGTCCAGTTGCAATTCCTTGCCGCAGGCGAGCATCTGGGATGCGAACGCCTCGTTCAGTTCGAACAGGTCGATGTCCTTGAGCGCAAGGCCGGCGCGGTCGAGCACCTGGCGCACCGCACCGACCGGAGCGAGGAAGATGTCCTTCGGCGCGATGCCGCTGGTCGCGGATGCCACGATGCGGGCCAACGGCGGCGTCCCGAGGCGCTCGGCGGCGCGGGCGCTGCCGACCACAACGGCCGCGGCACCGTCGCTCAACATCGACGCATTGCCGGCGGTGACCGTGCCGGTATCCGAGAACGAGGCTTTCAACTTCGCCAGCGCCTCGACCGATGAATCGCCGCGAACGCCCTCGTCGCGCGTCACGGTCTTCGCCTTGGGACCGCTGCCGACGGTCACCGGCACCACCTCGGCATTGAAGGCGCCGCGCTCCCACGCTGCGGCGGCACGTTGATGGCTCTGAACGGCAAACCGGTCCTGGTCGGCGCGAGTGATGCCGCACTTGGTCGCGATGTGCTCCGCCGCGGCGCCCATGTGCCAGTTCTCGAAGGCACACCAGAGGCCGTCGTGGATCATGCCATCGACGGCTTTCTGATCGCCGTACTTCCAGCCGTTGCGGACGCCGAAGAGGTAATACGGCGCCTTGCTCATGCTCTCAATGCCGCCGGCCAGGATCAACTCCGCATCGCCGGCACGGATCGCCTGGGCCGCCAGCATCACTGCCTTGAGGCCGGAGCCGCATACCTTGTTGACGGTGAACGCCGCGATGGTGTCGGGCAATTCCGCTTTCAGCGCCACTTGCCGGGCCGGGTTCTGTCCCACGCCGGCTTGCAGCACATTACCGATGATGACTTCGTCGATGCGGTCCGGCGCCGCCTTGGCGCGGCGCAGCGCCTCGGCCGCGGCGACGGCGCCGAGCGCCGGTGCCGAAACGTCGGCCAGGCTGCCGAGGTACTTTCCAATGGGCGTGCGAACCGCGGAGAGAAGGAGTGCTTCCGGCATGACCGATTCCCTGGGGTGCGACGAAGAGTCAATTAATGTCCATTATAGTTCCGGGTGTCTTTAGAATGAACCCAGGATCAGCCGCTGGCGGCTTCGCGGGAACGGGAGACAGGCATGCTGCTTCGTGCCGAGGAACTGACCAAGGATTACGGCCGCTTCCGCGCCCTGGACGATTTGAACCTGACCATCGCGCCGGGCGAAATCTTCGGCCTGCTTGGCCCGAACGGTTCCGGCAAATCGACCGCGATCCGGCTGCTCCTCGGCTTCCTGCGTCCCACCGCCGGCAGCGCCACCATTGCTGGCCACGATTGCTGGCACGACAGCATTGCCGCCCGGCGCGAGATCGCCTACCTGCCCGGCGAATTGCGGCTCTACGAAAACATGACTGGCCGGCAGTTCATCGCCTTCCTGAGCAAGCTGCGCGGCCATCCCCCGACCGCGGAGATCGACGAACTGGCGCGGCGGCTGGATATCGCTCTCGATCGCCCGCTCGTGCAGATGTCCAGCGGCATGAAGCGCAAGGTGGCGCTGCTCCAGGTCCTTGCCGCCCATGCGTCGTTGCTCATCCTTGATGAGCCGACCAACACGCTCGACCCGACGATGCGCGACCAGCTCCTGGACCAGCTGAAACGTGCCCGCGAGCGCGGCCAGGCCGTCCTCTTCTCCTCGCACGTTCTCAGCGAGGTCGAGCAAGTCTGCGATCGCGTCGGCATCCTCCAGCGCGGCCGGTTGGTTCACTTGCAGAAGATGGTGGACCTGAGCGAGGCCCGTTCCATCCGCGCTTACTTTGCTGAAACGCCTGCCAAGCTTCCCGAGTTGCCCGGCTTGCAACTGCGGAACGAGGAAGACCATCGCCTGTGGCTGGAGTATCAAGGGCCGCTGCCGCCGTTGCTCGACTGGCTCGCCCGGCAACCGGTCGTGGACCTGCGCATCGAACCGCTCGGCCTGGCGCCGATTTATCATCGCTACCACGGAGTCGAGGCATGACGCGCATCCTGTTCGCCAAGCTGCTGCGCGACCTGCGCTGGCCTTTGTTGATCGTCGCGTTGCTCCTGGGTGGCTTTCAATGCCTGTGGGCCAAGATCACCCAGCGCATCGTCGCGGAACTTTTGCCCGAGTTCCTCAAAGTGATGAGGATGGGCGACTTGACCGGCATCCTCTTCAAGGGCCCGGGCCGGCTGATGCAGACGCTGATGGGCGGCGAGACGATCGCGCTCAATTCCACGCTCGACATGCTGACGATCGGCTACGTTCATCCACTGATGCAGACGATCTTCTGCGTCTGGGCCATCGGCCGGGCGTCGGGCGCCATTGCCGGCGAGATCGACCGCGGCACGATGGAGCTGCTCCTGGCCCAGCCGCTGGCCCGCAGCCGGGTGGTCCTGGCCCACCTGTGCATCGACATACTCGTCATCCCGATCCTTTGCCTGAGCCTGTGGGCTGGCACCTGGCTGGGGACGTTCCTGGTCGGGATGCTGCAGTTCAACGCGCCGGTCGCTCCGTTTCAAATGGGTGCAGCTGCTAATTCTACAGGATGAGCTTGAGTAGCAGATGCCCTGTTTTTCAGGGTCTTCTCAAAGCTCGTGTCAGTTTCGTGCTGCAATCGCTGCCCAAATTTGGGCATTAATGGTCGATTTTCCGGTCTCCGAATGGCCGAAAACCTTGTTTTTCCCGTGTAGGATTGCTGTTTCCCTTGTAGAAAACGCAGTTGCACCCGTTTCAAATGACCGTGGATCCGCGCGTCTTTGGCCGCGGGCTGTGGAGTTCCGGCGCGCTGCTGTTCGCGGTAAGCGGCTACACGATGTGGCTGTCGGCGAGCGGCCGGTTCCGCTGGCGGGTGATGGGCCTGGCCGTCTTTGTCACGCTGCTGCAATTCCTGGTCAACGTCGTCGGCCAGCTCTGGGATGCGGTGGCCCCGCTGCGGCCCCTGACCGTCTTCTATTACTACCAGCCGCAGCAGATCATCCTGCGCGACGCGTGGATGGTGGACGTGGGGAGGGGCAACCTTGTCAATGGCGTCGTCGTGCTGGCTGCCGTCGGCGCCATCGGCTATGCGCTGGCGCTGTGGACGTTCTGTCGGCGCGATCTGCCGGCGCCGCTGTAGCAACGGTCTCTTGTCGGCGAGCGGCAGTTTGCTCCATTTCGCACAATCTCTGAACCCAAGTGAAGTGGTGAATGGTCCGCGAAGTTGTAGTAGGGTGCGTCAAGCGTACTCGCGCGGACGCACCGGACCTGGCAGGTGCTTCATGTTTCGGTGTGTTGCGGGGCGTCCGCGCGAGTACGCTTGACGCACCCTACAGGTTGCACGTCCCAAGTGGCACGGACATTCCTGTCCGTG
>JAIEMG010000015.1 GCA_019752375.1 Gemmataceae bacterium
GTGCGCTACCGGAGTACTTCAAGGTATTAAAGAACACCGGTCGCTCACGCTCCCGGCTCGCCACGAAAAGGCGGTTTTCTACAAAGCATGCCTGACCCCTTTCCGGACAGACTCTAATATGAACCGGAGTCGCGGTCGCTGTTATGCGGATGAGACCCAGGGGTGGGGCCGTTTCGTCGCCCGCGGGGCCGCGCGGCGCAACCTGAGGGCGCCAGTCCGTTGAAAGGGAGCCTCGATGCACTATTTGCACCTGCCCTCCAGTTCACGCAGCACGGCCGCTACCTGGAACTTCCCGCTCGGCATTGACGGCTTCCGCTACGCCGACCTGAACCGCGTCCGCCGGTTGCTGGCGCTCTACCAGGTGTTCTGCGACGACCTGGGGGCACGAGACCCGGAACTCGGCGAGCGCTACGACCAGGCTGGCGTCGCGTCCACTCGCCCGGCCTGGGCGGAAGACACGGCGCTACTTATCGACGTTGCCCGGCACCTGGACCGCTTCATCGGACGACTGTTCCAGATCGAACAGGAAGTAGCGGTGTTGAACCGGCGCACCGCGGATGACCGGGCGGTGTACGACTTCAAGAAGCGGTTTCTGGACCGTGTGGTGCTGAAAAGTCCGGCCGCCGCGGACGAGCTGGCGGCGGTGAATATCGCCGATGTCGAATTCCGTTATCGCGAACGGGTGGCCGAGGTGCTCAGCCGCGGTGAATGGGCGGACGACCCGGAGCGCGAGCTGGCCGAGGTGGCTGTTCGGTTGCTCGACCGCCAGACCGCCGCCAGGGCGCGCGGCGACGAACCCGAGGTCGCGCACGCCGAGGCGATGATACACGACGTGTCGGCCTGGGCGCGGGCAGTGGCGTTTCACCCCGCACTGAAAGAGCGCCGTCGGCACTTCGCCTCCTTCGTCCACCCCGAGAAATTGGACTTTGAGAACCTGGTGCCCCGCGAGTTCATCTCCCGGGAGCTCCCCACGCTCTTTGAAGGCCCCGCCGAGGGCCGCCGCCACCGGGACGGCTTCGGCCTGACCGATCCGCGCATGTCGCCGCGCGAAGCCCTCCGCGAGATGCACTACTGCATCATCTGTCACCCCCGCGACAAGGACTCCTGCTCCAAGGGACTGGTCGAGAAGGATGGGACGTACAGGAAGAACCCGCTAGGCATCGAGTTGACCGGCTGCCCGCTCAACGAGAAGATCTCCGAGGCCCACCTGCTCAAGCGGGAAGGGCACGCGCTCGGCGCGCTGGCGATGATCATGGTGGACAACCCCCTGTGCGCCGGCACCGGCCATCGCATTTGCAACGACTGTATGAAGTCGTGCATCTACCAGAAGCAGACGCCGGTCAACATCCCCCAGATCGAGACCAGCATTCTTTCCGACGTCCTCCAGCTGCCATACGGGTTCGAGATTTACTCGCTGCTGTCCCGCTGGAATCCCCTCAACCTCCGCCGGCCCTACCCCTTGGCGTACAACGGCAAGAATATCCTGGTCGTCGGAATGGGGCCGGCGGGTTACACCCTGGCCCACCACCTCTTGAACGAGGGCTTCGGTGTGGTCGGCATCGATGGTCTGCGCGTCGAGCCGCTGTCGGTGCGGATGCGTGGGGCCAAGCGGCGGGTGCCTCAGCCGATTAAAGACGTCAGCGACGTCACCGGGCCTCTCGACCAGCGCACCATCCTCGGCTTCGGCGGCGTTTCCGAGTACGGCATCACGGTCCGCTGGGACAAGAACTTCCTGGACATCAATTACCTGCTCCTCATGCGGCGAAAAAAATTCCGCCTCTACGACGGCATCCGCTTCGGCGGGACCATGAAGCTGGACGACGCCTGGAGACTGGGCTTCGACCACGTGGCCATCTGCGCCGGCGCCGGGAAGCCGACGCTCGTTTCCATGAAGAACAACCTGCTGCGCGGGGTGCGGCTGGCCTCCGATTTCCTGATGGGCCTCCAGGCCACCGGCGCGTACAAGGCGAACAGCTTGGCAAACGTCCAGCTCCAGCTGCCCGCGGTTGTGATTGGCGGCGGCCTGACCGCGATTGACACCGCCACCGAAATGCAGGCGTACTACGTGGTGCAGGTGGAAAAGACGCTGGACCGCTACGACCGGCTGATCGGCAAGATCGGCGAGGCAGCGATCTGGGCGGGCCTGGATGCCGAGGAGCGGGAGATTATCGAGACCTGGCTCAAACATGGCCGGGCCATCCGCGCCGAGCGCTCGGCCGCCGCGGCCGCCGGCCGCGCGCCGGATTTCAATCGCCTGGTGCGGGCGTGGGGCGGCGTGACCATCGTCTACCGCAAGCGCCTCCAGGACTCGCCCGCGTACCGCCTCAACCACGAGGAAGTCATCAAGTCGCTGGAAGAGGGCATCCGCTTCGCCGAGAACCTCAACCCCGTGGAATGCCTTCCAGGCGCCCACGGCGCGGTGGCCGGGCTGCGATGCGAGTACCAGGTGCTCAGGGACGGTCGCTGGAAGCCGTCCGGCGAGTTCGTGACGCTGCCGGCCCGGGCCGTGATGATCGCCGCGGGCACCCGCGCCAACACCACCTACGAGCGCGAGCACCCGGGGACGTTTCAACTCGACGACAAGGGCGAGTTCTACCGCGGCCACAAGCTCCAGGAGAGCGAGGGGACCACGCAGTTGGTTCCTGCCGGGCCGGGCGAGGTCGCCTTTTTCACCTCCTACCACGAGCAAGGCCGTTACGTCACGTTTTTTGGGGACAACCACCCCCACTACGCCGGTAACGTGGTCAAGGCGATGGCCTCGGCCAAGGACGGCCACCGGGAGATCGCCCGGGCGTTCCAGGCTGATATCGACCGGCTCAAGCCGGAGGGGCAGCCCGAGCGCGAGCGGGACTTCGTGATGTTTGCCGAAATGCTGGACAGCCAGCTCGTCGCCGAAGTGGTGGACGCGTTGCGGCTGACGCACCAGATCGTCGAGGTGGTGGTCCGCGCGCCCCTGGCCGCCCGCAATTTCCACCCCGGCGAGTTTTACCGCCTGCAGAACTACGAGACGTTTGCCGAAGAGGTGGACGGGATCAAGCTGACCATGGAGGGGATCGCGCTGACGGGCGCCTGGGTGGACCGGGAGCGAGGCCTGATCTCGCTGATCGTGCTGGAAATGGGGGGAAGCAGCCGGTTGTGTTCCCTGCTGGAGCCGGGCGAGAAGGTCGTCCTTATGGGCCCCACCGGCACGCCCACCGAGATTCCGGAAAACCAAACGGTCGTGCTGGCCGGCGGAGGCCTGGGCAACGCCGTGCTGTTTTCGATCGCGCTGGCGCTCCGGGAGAAGAACAACAAAGTGATCTACTTCGCGGGCTACCGAAAGCCGACCGACCTGTTCAAGCGCCACGAGATCGAGAAGGCATGCGACGTGGTGGTCTGGAGCACGGACCAGGCTCCGGCGATCGTGCCGGGCCGGCCGCAAGACAAGTCCTTCGTGGGCAATATCGTCGAGGCCATGCATGCCTACGCCACTGGCCAACTTGGGGAGCAACCCCTCCCCCTTGCGGACGCCGAGCGGATTATTGCCATCGGCTCCGACCGAATGATGGCGGCCGTGAAGGAAGCGCTCGCCGCCCGGTTGAACCAGCACTTCCCCAACCGTCCGACGGCAATCGGGTCGATCAACTCGCCGATGCAGTGCATGATGAAGGAGATTTGCGCGCAGTGCTTGCAGCGGCACGTGGACCCGGAGACCAAGGCCGAGTCCTTCGTCTTCAGCTGTTTCAACCAGGACCAGCTATTGCAGGCAGTGGACTTTGGAAACCTGAACGCCAGGCTCCGGCAAAACAGCGCGGCCGAGAAGCTCACTTCGTTGTGGATCGATCACCTCTTCTCGGCCCGGCTCGTGCAGACGATTTGATGGCCATCCCCAGCGTCACGTCCCCATTCTCACTGCTTGCCGTCCGGCCCATCGACGGGCATCCAGCGACTGCATGGCACGGGAGCTGGCGAAGGTGCTCGGTCCCGAGCCACCATCTGATCCGAGTGAAAGCTTGAGCGCTCGCTCCAGGACAGTTCAATGCCGCCGGTCGATCAGACCGAAGTGAGCAACAACAAGCGCCAAATCCTCGTCATGGCCGTGTGATTCACTTCTTCGGAGGCAGCACGACAAGTTTGATCGGCCGGGACGGAAGGGTGACAAGCGTGTTCGGCTTGGTCGCGGCCTTGGGGTCCTTGGCGAAGGCTACCTGGGCCTGGGTTTGCAAGACCAGCAAGTACTCGCCCGGCCTGGCATTGGGCTGAACGTCGATCGTGGTGGTCGCCTCGGTCTGGTCCGCGGGGATCGACAGGGTGCTGGTCTTGATCGGGCCGGGGAAAGCCAGCGGCGTCACATTCACGGGCGACTTGAAATCCGGCCAGAGCCGCTGGCACTGCAGCTTCAGCTCGACTTTCTTTCCTGCCTCGACCGTGAGAACTTCCATCATGGGAGCCACGTGGAATGGAGCGCTGTCGCGGATGGCGACAACGAGGTGCCGCGTCGGCCGGCTGGAGCTGAGCTGAGTGCTCGTCGAGACGCGCGTGTACGGCCGGACCTCACGGACCAGGTCTTCTTCCCCGCGTTTCGCCGTCGCGGTCAGCTTTACCGGTCCAACCCAGTCGGGAGCGTCGGCGTCGGCCCAGAGCACCAAGACCCCGTGATTGTCGCCATTAATGGTGGTCGGCGCGGCGTGTAAACCCTTTGGTAGGTCCTCGGCGACGATCGTGACCGGTCCAGTGAAGCCTTCCTTGTTGTGGATCACCACGTCCAGGTACGCTGCGCCGCCGCGGCGGATAGTGGTGCCGCCCGGGCCTGGGTTCTGGGAGTGGATCACCGCGGGATAGAAGTCGGGGACCGCCTTGCGGATCGTCAGCACGTACTGATAGCGGGGACCGCCACGTCGGTAACGGTCCTGCACCAGCACCTTGTACTTCTTCTTCGCGGTGAGGTTGACGACGCCCGATGCGTCGCGGGTGAGGCCATCGAACGCCAGGGTCCGAATACCGAAGTCGTCGAGCTCCGCGATGCGCGTGTCCTTGTCGTCGAAAACCACCAGGTAGGGGTCGGCCCGTCCGCCGATCCGCTCGCAGTATACCTCGAAGCTGTGGGGGCCGGTTTCCGTCGGTTCGATCGCGTACCAGTCGGCGTCCCGTTCCCTGTCAAACCGCCCGCTCACGACGGCCGGCAACGTCAGCGGCTGTACATGGGCCGAGTCGTTGTTCGGTTCCTGTTCCAGGGTCACCGGCGTGTCCGTCAGCAGCATCGGCACACCCCGGTACTGGAAGCCCGTCAGCGTGCAGGTGGCGGCCGTCGGCAGGACGCTGTGCCCGGTCGGATGCTCGGTGAAGGAAAACCGGCCGCGCTCCCAGATGTCGTCCGGAGGAGTAAGCGTGACCGTCAGGGCTTCGAGGGGCAGATCGTTGACGATAAGCTCCGATGGCTTCGCCCCTGGCCCCAGGTTGCGGCCATACACCGTGACGGTGGCGGCTTTGCCACGCTGGACCGCACGCGGGAAAATGTTCTCCACATGCGGTCGGTCGGTGATCACCAGCCGGTACGGATGCCCCCCAACGTACGCGAGGTCGTGCAATGTGACGAAGTAGTCGCCGTCGGCGGGGGCAACGAAGTCGACGAGCGGGTCGCGACCGGCATAGCCGCGGTTGGAGGCCAGCTGTTTGCCGCTTTTGTCGGCAAGCGTCATAGTCCCGTCGAGCTGCGCGTCGAGTCTCTGGGCGAAGCACTCGATGACGACCCGCTGTCCCTTCTTGACGGGAAAGCGAAAAACGTCGTCCCTGCCCTGGTCCGAGGTGCCGTTGACGACCGAGTTCACCGCAACTGCCTGGGCCGTGGCCGGCTCGTCATTGGGTTCCTTTTCCGCGACTTCGACAACGTCGCGGGAAACCGCGAACAGCCTCGGGCTGCTGACGCCGTACTTGCCGACGACTCGCGCGTCATAGGTTCCCGAGGGAACGTCGGCGGCGATGCTCACCTTGAACTTACGGTCCTTGACGTGCTCGGCCTTGATGCCCGGATGATCGAACAGCATGCGGTCCGCTTCTTCGAGGTCGGCCCCGACGATCTCCACCTCCACGGAGGATCCGGCCGCGGCACCCAGTGGGGTGATTCTGTCCAGACGCGGCGAAGGCAGCTCGGCACTGGCGGCGGTGGCGAAAAGCAGGAGGACAGGGATGGTAAGGACGCGCATATCAGTAAACCTCCGACAACTCGCCTCGTTCCCGGCGTGCAAAAGCGCTCCACTCGATCCCTTCCGGCCGAGAGTTGCCGCCTGGAGGCTTGAGCGCCGACAGATCGGGCAGGTTGGCCGGGTAACCGAGATAGCGGCGTCGCAATTCGGCGGCCTCCCGGTCCCGCTTTCGCCCCAGCAAGCGCAGCACGTCGAGCATCAGCCGCCGGAAGGCGACCAGGTTTGGCCTGTCGAGCCGGCAGATGCGAATGAAGTCCTCGCCGGCGGGAGTCAGCCCGCGAATGATACCGTCCGCCAAGACTTCAATATGCTGACGCATCCCTGCGGTGGGGTCGAACGGCAACCGGGCTGCCCCACGGGACGCGTTGCACTGGCAACAGGCGTAGACCAACGAATGATAATCGGTCAAGCCTTCCGGGGCCAAGCTGATCGGCCGGAGGTGCTCGACGCTGAATGAGCTGTCCCCGTCGGGGAACCACACTTCACGACAAGCACAGTACAGACAACGGTAGGTGAACTCATCGCGAAGCCACGGTTGGTAATGCTCGTCAGCAACGTACCCGCGTGGTCCGTGCCGGCGCACGACCCAGGCGTCGGCCGGCGCGAACACCTCCAATTCCGAAGACCGATCAGGGTCCGGTCGCATCGGGGAGCCTCTCGGCAAGTCGATGGAACTCCTCGGCCACGCCGAGCAATTGGCGATCCATCGCCTCCAACCGCTGATCGAGCGCGCCCTGGAGGCAGTCCAACTCGACGCTCTCCTGAGGCGTCAGGCCAGGGCTCCGGCTCTTTTGGATCAACTCGGCGCGACGTTGGCTGGACTCACGCTGCGCTTCCTTTTCGGCGATCTGGTTCAGCGCGTGGTCAAGGATCTCGCGCGCGGTCTGTTCGGGCGAGAGGTCCCTTGCAGAAGCCTGTCGCCGCAACTGGTCGGCCAAGGGCTCATCGAGGGAAATGGTCAGGTGCATGGCCTCGTTTCCAGGTTTTTGTGGTCTTTCGATGTCATTGTCGGTATTGCGCACCTGCGTTGTCAAGGCACCCATGGTTTCGCGGACGCAACGCCTCCACGCGGAGAGGGCAGCTCGGCGCTGACAACGGCGGCGAAAAGCAGGAGGACAAAGTTGGAAAGGATACGCATTGGTTCGGCCTGCCTTGCTACCCGTTGGCCGGCACGGACCAGCGGCCA
The DNA here is from genome assembly GCA_019752375.1 of Gemmataceae bacterium. Classification (GTDB taxonomy): domain Bacteria; phylum Planctomycetota; class Planctomycetia; order Gemmatales; family Gemmataceae; genus JAIEMG01. The sequence goes on from JAIEMG010000015.1 coordinate 7,369, forward strand.
TCGGAGTGGATCAATTGGGGCATACGCGACTTTTTTCCCTTGCGCCTGGAAGCGCCTAAGGTCAAATGGTGATACATCAGGTGCCCAGTAACTCGGCCAGCCTCAACGTACCCAGGCTCACCACAAATGAGGTTGGCTATCGTTGCGATCTCCTCAGCGGTTCGGCGGACGTCGCTCAACGCCCGCTCGATGAACTCTGTCTGAGCCGTGAGCCGGGGGTTGCTATAGGTGCGATTCCATCCATCCTCCGCGCAGAGCGAGGCTGGGCTCCCCCCGGAGGCCTGCGTGACCGGGGACTGTGGCTCAAGTGGAACTGAAGGTTGGCTCGTCCCCCGAGCATCATTTGCTTCCAACTTGCTTTGCCCGAGGTCCTCCAGTGCTCGCACCCACGACTCCCGCATCTCCCTGTGAGAGAGACGTGCGGCAGGGTGGTAAGCGACCTTCACACCGGGAAGATCTCGGAGGCGTTGCTCTGCCTTGCCTCCAAGTGCGACGATACTCGCATTTGGGAACAACCGTAGCTGAGCCAGCAGATAACGCCTCCGACACTCCTGTTCAACTGCAGAGGAGACGGTACCACATTCCTTCGGAGCAGAGCAAAGCACCGCATTGGTGATCCAGGTACGCCGGAGTTGCTGTTCCAGGCTGTGGCCTGGGAAGGCAATCTTGAGAATCTCTTGCATATTTTGGCCGAAGCGATCACGTGGCTCTTCGATGTGCCAGCATGAGTGCGTGTACGCCGAGCGTAGCTTGTCAAGAGGGGTGAGCCCATCATAGGGCTCGCCAGCGTAGGCATCACCTGGCTCGGCACACACCAAGACTAGATTGACTTCGTCGAGTCGGCCGGTTGCACCACGGTAACCACGGGGAACGTGGCCCGATTTCGGGTCCCATCGAACATGGCCTTTGCACTCGCCTGCTATGGCTGGACAAGGGCCTAACGCGGGCAGAAGGATGTCAACCAGTTCTTGCGGTGGTTGAATGAGGGGGAGTAACATGATGACTCCATGTGCAGTCACGTTGGCCATCTGGGGTCAGCCGGGAGCGTCAACGAGGCCGCAGTGCTTCTCCATTCGCTCCCGGCTCGCCCCAAACTCCCCTTACCCCACCAGTTCCTTGATCGGCTCGCCTTCGGCGAGGATTTGCAGGGGCCGCTGGGCCTGGTCGTAAAACGCGTGGTTGTGGTCGATCCCCAGGACGTGATACATGGTGCTGAGCACGCAGCCTGGCGTGTAGGGCTTGGTCGTCGGATACTCGGCCAGGGCGTTGGTCGTGCCAACCGCTTGGCCCATCTTGAGACCGCCGCCGGCATAGAGGATGCTCATCGCGCCGGGCCAGTGGTCGCGGCCGGCGTCCCGGTTGATCTTCGGCGTCCGGCCGAATTCGCCCATCGCCATGACCAGCACTTCGTCCTGCAAGCCGCGGTCGCAAAGGTCGGTCACCAGGGCTGACACCGCCGTGTCGAATTGCGGCAGCAGCCGGACTTTCTGCTCCCGGAAGTTGTCCTTGTGCGTGTCCCAGCCGCCGCCGGCCTGGACGCTCACGAAGGTGACGCCCGCCTGCACGAGCCGGCGCGCCAGCAGGCAGGATTGTCCCAGGTCGTTGCGCCCGTATCGCTCCCGCAGCTTGTCGGACTCCTTGTTGACGTCAAAGGCGGCCTGCGCCTTGGTGTTCGTCACCATCTCCAGCCCGTCGCGGTAGAAGGCGTCCAGGCCCTCGAGGTCGCCCTTGGTATCGATATCGCGGCGGATGGTGTCGAGGTCCCTCAGCAAATCCTTCCGGCGCTCGAGCCGGGCCGCGTCGACGCGCCGGGGCAGCTTCAGGTTTCTCACCTGGAAGCCGGGGTCGTTCGGGTTGCTGTCGGGCGAGAAGGGGTTGTACGACGCCCCCAAGTAGGCGGCTTTCCCGAACGCGACTTGCTTGGGAAGGTTGACATAGGCCGGCAGGAGCGGATCGTTGGCCCCGCGCATCCGGGCCACGACGGAGCCAGTCGAGGGATAGATGTTGTCGTTGACCTCGATCGTCGCCTGGTAGCCGGTCTGCATCCACTGCGAGCCCATGCCATGGCCGGCGTTGGTGTGATAGGCGGAACGGACAACGGCGAGCTTGTCCATGATTCTGGCCTGGTGGGGCAGGTGCTCGCCGATGCGAACGCCGGACACATTCGTGTCGATCGGGTTGAATTCGCCGCGTACTTCGCGGGGAGCATCCGGCTTCAGGTCGTACATGTCGATGTGGCTGGGTCCGCCTGCCAGCCAGATCAGGATGACGGACTTGCGATTGGCGAGGGACGGCTGTTCTGCCCGCGCCCGGAGCAGCTGCGGCAGCGTCAAGCCGCCGATCGCCAGCGCGCCGACCTTGAGGAAGTTTCGACGAGACACCCCATCGCAGCTGCGGTCCGCACGGCCAATGAACTCAAGCATGGTCCGCTCCCTTGGTCATCTAACCACGGATTGCACGGATAACACGGATAAAAGGCCAACAATTTCTTTTCCAAAACCATCACCCTAAGTGCCGGGAGACACTCCGCGTCGCTTCCGTTCCCATCCGTGTTATCCGTGAAATCCGTGGTTGCCAACTCTTAATGATTGAACATGAATTCCTTGCTGTTGAGGATCGCCCAGAGGACGTCCTCGACGGCCTTTTGCTTGTCCTGTTCCGTCTCGACGTGAGCGAGCGTGCGCTTCAGCTCTGCCGCGGTGGGCCGGCGCCCCAGTGCCGTCCGGTAGAGTTCCTCGATCACGTCCTTGGGCGGCTTCTTTTCCTTGATTAGTTTGGCGACGCGCCCGCTGCCGTCGGCAATCTTGTTCTCGATCTCGTCCGAGTTCGCCAGAAGCAGAACCTGGCTGAGCGTGGCGCTGCTGGAGCGCTCGCATTCGCAGACGCTCACTCGTCGCGGCCGGTCGAATGTGTCCAGGAAGTAGGAGCCGAACGCCTCGTGTGGCAGGTCGATGGCCCGGGCATTGGCGTTGACGCCGTTGAAGCCGCCCTTGGTTCCGCAGGTCGCGTTCACGGCGTCGAGGAAGACCTCGGCGGGCAGCCGGCGGGCGTAGTAGCGGGCGAAGTTCTGCCGGTCGTTCTTGTTATACTCGGTCGGCTCGGCGCTGAGCTGATAGACCCGGCTGTTGAGGATCGTTCGAATGGCATGCTTCACGTCGAACTTGTGGGCCGTGAAATCCTTCGCCAAGGCGTCCAGGAGCTCCGGGTTGCTCGGCGGATTGGTCTCGCGCAAGTCATCCACTTCATGGGCCAACCCGCGGCCCAGGAAATGGCCCCACAGCCGATTCACGAGGGCCTTGGCAAAGTAGGGATTGTCCGGCTTCGCCATCCAATCGACCAATGCGTGCCGTGGGTCTTCATCCGGGCTGAACTTGGCGGCCAGCCCGTCGAGGTACTTCGGTTCGGGCGTCTTCCCGGTCAGCGGGTCTTTTTCGCCCGTGGTGGGATTGGCTGCCGCGTAGTAGGGCGGCGGCTCGCCAAAGCTCTTTCGCCCCAGGCGGGTAAAAAAGCCTGCCAGCCCGTAGTAGTCGGCCTGGCCGTAGCGCTCGTAGGGATGGTGGTGGCACTTGGCACACTGGAGCCGCACGCCGAGAAAGAGCTGGGCGACGTCGGCGGTGACCTGGTGCAGCTGGTCGTCCCGGTTCTGCCAGAGCCAGTTGATCGCGGGTGCGTCTTGCCACTCGCCGGCCGCCGCCACGATGCCGCGAACGAACTCGTCGTGGGGCCGGTTCCGCGCGATCATGTCCTTGAGCCAGTGGTGGAACGCGACCGCCGCCTTGTCCGCGCCGGCGAGGTTCGAGTTCCGCAAGACGCTGCCCCACTTCAGGGCGAAGTAAGCGGGATAGTCCGGCGAGTCGAGCAGCTTGTCGATCAGTTTGGCCCGCTTATCCGCCGCTGGGTCTGCTTCAAAGGCAACTGCTTCGGCCGACGTTGGCAATCGGCCGCACAGGTCGATCGTGACCCGGCGCAGAAAGGTCGCATCGTCACAGGTGAGCGATGGCCGAAGTCCGAGCTTCTTCCATTTCACCAGGGTCAGCTCATCGACGTAATTGTTCGGCTTGAAGCCGGGAATATCTGTTACGGGCGGCCCGTGGGGCACGAGTGAACGAAAAACGGCGACGAAGCCCATGTGGCGGGTCATGATCGCGGCCTCGCCGCTTTGCCGGCCGGCCTTCACCCAACCGTCCGGTTCGACCGTGGCGACGACTTCCAGGTTGCTCTGAAACTCGGCCTGACGGGTGACGTCTCGCTTCGAGCCGTCGGAATAGTCGGCGATGACGGCAAGCTGCTGACGCTCGCCGGGACGCAGCACGCCGTCGCTGGGGGAGACACGCAGCTTCACGACCCGGGGTGCGTCCGGCGCGGAGGCCGGTGCCCCGGCCGCAATCCACCGCCGTATCACCTGGTATTCGGAACCGGCAGGGTCGAGCTTTTTGCCGCCGCCGTGCGCCATTTTTCCCGCTGCTTTTCTCAACAGCAGCGACTCGTCAGGGCTGCTGAAGAAGAGGCGGCGGCCGCGGGCCTCTTGCGTCAGGGCGTTGAAGTCGACAGCGCTGTCGAACCCAAAGAGTGTAAGAGTCTATCCGGAGAGTTTACCCATGAAATTAGGGGGCCTTGGTGATTCATGCGGGGCCTGAAACCGGATGATCGC
>JAIEMG010000124.1 GCA_019752375.1 Gemmataceae bacterium
TTGGCGTGCACGCCCTGGTTGTAGATCGAGACCTTGGTGCCTTCGACTTCCTGGTTGACGATGGGGAGCATGGCCGACTTCTGGCGCGGCAGGGTGACGGGGTTCTCGATGCCGTACTGGAAGAAATCGCCCAGCTGCGTGGCGACGGCGGAGGAGTTCACGCCTTTCCGCGGGTCGATGCTGTTGTTGCCCTTGATGTAACCCAGGGCCTGCTCGCGGGGATTGCCTGGGCCGGCGCCTCGACCGCCTTCCGCGTCCTTTTCGTTGAAGCTGTCGGCACGAGGCGCGTTCGGCGAGGCCTTACGTCCATCGTCCATGGCGCCGCTGTAGGTCGGCGGACGTAGTGAAGCGAACAGTTCGGGCTCGACGACCGGACGATTGACGTAGAGCGGCTGATAGAGGTCCATCTGGAACGAGATCGGCCGGCCGCTGACCAGGGCCATGCGGACGTTGGTCCAGTCTTCATCCTGCGTGTTCTCGACGACCGCCCAGCCTTGGAGAAAGGCCTTGTTCTGCTTGTCCAGGACGAGCCGATAGCTGGTCTTCCAGATCGGGTTCTCGACGACGTAGCCGACCTTGACGGCCCGCTTGCCTTCGCCGCTGAAGCTCAGACTGACGGCCTTCTTCTGCGTGTCGTGCGACAGCGCCAGCACTTCCAGTGCCTTCCTGACTTCGCTGTCCATCGTCGGATTCAGGAAGCGAACGCGCTGCACGTCGCTCATGCGAACGGAACGCATGCCTTCGGCGCACCAGAGATTCAAGAATTCGCCTTCAACGGCTTCCTTGCCGACGGCTTCCTTCTTGCGTTCGACGCCCATGATGACGCCGGTCATCGTGGCAGGCTGCGTGTTGTTGGTCTGCTGGAGGACGGTCTCGACCTTCTCGCCGCGGGCCTGGTTGAGGATGCCGCCGAAGGTCGGGTTGTTGGTCAGGTTGATGGCGAAGCTGCGGAGGGTCTTGTCGATGGGCGCCTGGCTGTCGTAGCTGACCGCACTGACATGGCCGCCGCCAAGGTCGGACAGCACCATGCTCTTGAGCAAGTCATTGATGTCCTGGACCGGGAACGTCATGTCGATGCGCGCGTTGCCCTGGACTTCGCCTTCGCGCTGGAAGTAGCCGACGCCGCTGCTGAACAGCACGACGTTGGCGATGGGCAATTGCGTGGCGCCGACCTTCGGCACTTCGACATTCGCGGGGTTGTTGCCCGACTGGGCCGAACCAGTGGCATAGAACAGCGATCCTGCCGAAACCGCCAGACCGCCGAAGACGGCGCTGGCCCAGTATGCGCGACGCATGATGGAGACCTCCCAAGAGAAAAGACCGGAAATGCTCACCCAATAGACGAAGCGAAGGGTGGGGCAGATTACCTGAAAAATAAAGTGATGACAGAAATGGAGATGCGCTCAGCCAACCCGGGGGTCGAAGCCTCCACGCTGGTGCGGCGAAGAAAATGCGATTTGCGGTCACAACCAGCGCGGGACGGCATCTTGATCTGTGGAGAGCCGGATGACCACCAACTCAACCGACCCGGCTTGTCCATCCCCGACGACTTACTTCACGACCCGTGGTCCCGCACTGGACCAGAAAGGCGGCTCCCATGCTCGCACGGCTTGCTTCGCACGTCATGGAGTTCCTGAAGAAGGAAGATGGCCCGACGGCAGTGGAGTACGCCGTCATGCTGGCCCTGATCATCGTGGTCTGCCTGGCCGCCATTACCACCATCGGCTCCAACTCCAACCTCACCTTCCAGACCGTGGGTGATAGCCTCACCACGTCAACGTGATTCGGGAGCCGCTCTCCGGCGGCCCGAAGACGGCATGCAGGTCGGACGGGCTCGTTCTCCATCGCTCCATCGAAAGCACGATTGATCATGGGGTTCTGTCGCCGCAGGCTTCAGCCGGCTTCAGGCTGCGGAATGCCATCGCAGCGGCGGCAGATTCACTCCGCAGGCTGAAGCCTGCGGCGACAGAACCCCATTTCGATCACTCCACGCGAAGGCCGGTCGCCGTCACTCTCCCCCATGCGATTTCGTTTCTTCCGGCACGACTGCCAGCGACAGTCGTTCGGGAAAGCGAATCACGTTCAGCGGGGCTGCCACGCCGACCTGCTTTTCCGTCAGGAGCCGATGCAGGGCGTCGATGTTCGGCACATCCTGGCCGTCGAAACCGATGATGATGTCGCCTTCCTGCACGCCGGCCCGTGCGGCGGGACTCTCCGCTTCGACGGACACGACCTGCACGCCCGTTTCCAGCAACAGGTTGTAAAAGCGAATCAGGCTGCGTTGCAACGGCACGTTCTGCCCGCCCAGTCCCAGGCGTCCGCGGCGGATGCGGCCATCGCGCATCAGCCGCGTGGCCACGAACTTCGCGGTGTTGATCGCCAGGGCAAAGCACAGGCCCTGCGCCGGCAAGATCACCGCGGTGTTCACGCCGATCACTTCTCCGCGCGAATTGACCAGCGGACCGCCCGAATTGCCCGGGTTCAATGCCGCATCGGTCTGGATCACGCTGTCGATCAACCGGCCCGACCGCGAGCGCAGCGATCGTCCCAGGGCGCTGACGACGCCGGCAGTCACGGTGAACTGAAAGCCGTACGGGTTGCCGATGGCGATGGCGAGTTGGCCGGGGCGCACGCCATCGCTATCGCCCAGGGTGGCGGCTTTCAGGTCCGGGGCCTGGACGCGCACCACGGCCAGGTCCGTGTCGGGGTCGTCGCCGATACGGTCGGCGGGATACTTGCGGCCGTCATTCAGCGTGACTTCCAGGTGTGCTGCGTGATGGACCACATGGCTGTTGGTCAGGATGAAGCCATCCGGCGTGAAAAGGAACCCGGAGCCGTGCCCCTGTCCTTCGTGGCCGCGACGGCCGCGCGCCCGCTGGCGCACTTCGATGTTGACCACGGCGGGACTGACCCGTTCCGCCGCGGCGACCACGGCTTGCGAGTAGGCATCCAGCAACGGGCCGTCGGCGGGCGGCGATGGCTGCGGAGGCGGCAGCGGTTCCGGACTCGTGCTGTCGCCGGCGAGCGGCTTCCAGAGCGGATTCATGGTGGTTCTCCCAGGATGCACGGACGTCATTGACCGGCTGTTCGGCCAGGCTGTTGAATGCTATGCCCGCCGAGGTCGAAAAGGAAAGTACGCACCTCGAGGTGGTATACTTACCGGCAGGAAACCAACCGATTGGATCGTTCGCTCGACAGGCAAGCGAGGGATAAATCATTCCTCGCTCCCTCGTTACCGGGCTCTGGAGACAGCTGATAAAGTCCTACGGGCTCCCACTTTGGCCATCAAGACGGCCAGATAGTGGGCAAAAAACGGGAATCACCCCGAGAATCTGGCCTTTAATGGCCGTTTTCTCCCACCGTGCCGACTTTTTCAGCTGTCTCCAGAGCCCGGTAACGAGGGAGGTAAATCACTCCTCGCTTGCGCGTCGGGCTAACGCCCGAGCGTCGGCCGAACGAGCGTTTCCGGTTGTCGTTGACAGTCTCAGCAAGCTAAGATGGCTTTTCGCCCCTTTCGTCACTGGAGGTTCGCTGCGGGGTTTAGCCTGCGGAAGGACGCACGAAGCACTCGTTGCGCTGAACCTGTGAAGTCCCCAGTGTGGGTGAGCATCGGTCGCGGGAGCCCCTTGACATGGAGAATGCGGTCCGGCCCGACGCGCCATCCCCCAACCCTGCCGAGACTCCGGGGGCGGAAGTCGATCTGACCGGCAAGACGTTTGGCGACTTTCGCATCCTGCGCCGCATCGGCCAAGGCGGCATGGGCCAGGTCTACCTCGCCGAACAACTCTCGCTCAAACGCAATGTCGCTCTCAAGATCATGCGCGCCGACATGGCCGCCAACGCGACGGCGGTCGCCCGCTTCCAGCGCGAGGCCGAGGCCGTGGCCCGTGTGACGCACGCCAACATCGTCCAGGTCTACGCCTTCGGCCAATCCGACGGGCTGCACTACATGGCCCTGGAATACGTGGATGGCCGCAACCTCCGGGAATTTATCGCCAAGAAGGGGACGCCGGAATTGCTGGTGGCGCTGAGCATCCTGCGCCAGGTGGCATCGGGCCTGCAGCGCGCCAGCGAGCTGGGGATCATTCACCGCGACATCAAGCCGGAGAACATCCTGCTGACGCGCAAGGGCGAGGTCAAGGTGACGGACTTCGGCCTGTCGCGCTGCTTCGGCCCCGAACAACAGCAGCCGCTCAACCTGACGCAGAGCGGTGTGTCGATGGGAACGCCCCTGTACATGAGTCCCGAGCAGGTGCAGGGCAAGGAGGTCGATCCGCGCACCGACATCTACTCGCTGGGCGTCACGGCCTACCATCTCTTCACCGGGCAGCCGCCGTTCAAGGGCCAGAACGGCTTCGAGGTGGCAATCCAGCACGTGCAGAACCAGCCGACGCCGCTCAAGGAGGTGCGGCCCGATTTGCCGATCGAGCTGTGCAACATCGTCCACAAGATGATGGCCAAGCTGCCGGAAGAACGCTACCAGACCGCCCGCGAGCTGATCCGCGACCTGATGATCGTGCGCGAGGGCCTGAGCGGCAACACGGCCCTGCGGACGCAGAGCTTCGCCATGAGCGAGGGAACGCCGGCGCTGGCGCCGGCCAGCTCGGTGCGGCTATCGGCCGCGCCGCCGCTGGCGCAACCGGTGCCGACACGGCAATGGGGCCTGATCGCCCTCGTCGTTGTCAGCGTGGTGGCAGCGGCCCTGGGCGGAGCACTGTGGCGCGTAGGGAGCGAATCGCACTCGAAGACGCCGCCGCCCGTCGAGGGCAACGGCGAGGCGCCGCTGCGCCTGTCCGCTTCCGAAGCGCGCGAGGCGGCGTTGCGCGAGGAGGTGCGCCGTTCCGTCAGCGTCCGCGACGTGGACGAGTATCGCGCCCACGTCAACAGCGCGATCCAGCTCGGCGCTCTTTACCTGGAGCAGCGCCGCCTGAAAGAAGCGGATGCGTACTTCAAGGAGCTGCGCGACAAGCCGACGACGCCGGATTACTACCTGCTCCGTGCCCTGGGCCGCGTCGGCGAGGCGCTGGTGCTGGCCTTCGCGGACCAGGCCGAGCGGTCGGTGCTGAAGTTTGACGAGTTTCAGCCGCCGGAGAAATTTCGACCGGCGGACAGCCGTTTCATGCCGCCGCCCGCCGTGCTGGCGAAGTTTCCCGAGTACGGTCTGCTGTTTTCGCTCCACCTGCGTCCCCTCGTGGTGGAGGCGCTGAACCACAACGCGGCGAACCTCGCTCCGAAGCCGTTGCCGGACTGGCTGGAACGCCTGCGTCGCCTGCCAACCCCGCCCGCCAAGGCCGCCGCAAGCAGGACTGGCCAATCCGGTGCGGTGGCATAAGAATTCCAGGGATGAGGCGAGCGGGCGTGAGCCCTCTGACATAAAGGAAGACCGCGACGATGGAAACGACCAAAACGGTGCACAACGACGCGCTCAAGCGCGAATGGACCGATCAATACGTGGTCGTGAACAAGGATCATCCCGAACTCAAGCGCTTCGCCGACCGCGTGGGCCGCGTGGTCACGGTCAACTGGAGCGGCAAGGCCATCGTCGATTTCGCCGACGGCGCCTGGTACGACATCACCGCATCCACCGAATTCCTGACCAAGGTCGACGCTGCCGAAGGCAAAGCCAAGTACGATCCGTCCGTGAACAGTGCACAGGTCATTCCCGAGAAGCAAGGATGAGAGTGGTCAGTGGTCAGTGGTCAGTGGTCGGCAACTCAAGCTCCACTGACCACTGACCACTGACCACTGACCACTCTTATGCTCGTACTCATCGATAACTACGACTCGTTCACCTACAACCTGGTGCAGCGCCTGGGCGAGTTGGACCCGAACATCGCGATGGAAGTGCATCGCAACGACAAGATCGACGTGGACCGGATCGCGGCGCTGAAGCCAACGCACATCATCATCTCTCCAGGCCCGTGCACCCCGCGCGAGGCCGGCATTTCCAACGAAGTTTTGAAGCGTTTTGCCGCCACGGTGCCGACGCTGGGCGTGTGCCTGGGCCACCAGTGCATTGGCCACACGTTCGGCGGCGAAGTGATTCGCAACGAGCGTGTGATGCACGGTAAAACGTCGCCGATCCACCACGACAACCAGGGCGTCTTTCGCGGACTGTCGAACCCGTTCGAGGCGACGCGCTATCACAGCCTGGTCATCAAGCGCGAGACGTTCACCAATCCGGACTTTATGGTCAGCGCGTGGACGGCCGAAGGCGAGATCATGGGCGTGCGGCACCGCAGTTGGCCGCTGCATGGCGTCCAGTTTCATCCGGAGAGCTTCTTGACCGTGGAAGGACCGCGGCTGTTGCAGAACTTCATCGACATGCGCGCATAGAAAGCGTCAGGGTCACTAACCCGACGCGCCAGCGAGGGTCGCGCTTGCCGTAAGCGCGACCCTCGCTGGCGCGTCGGGTTGGTGACCCTGACGCTTTTACTCAGTTCAAGACTTTTTCGAAGATCACCAAATTCTCGGCGCGGTCGGGATCCCAGCGGATGCCGACGATGTCGTACTCCAGCGCGATGGCCAGGTGCAGCATCGGGCGGTGCTGGTTGTGGCACTCGAAGCGGAGCGATTCGTAGTCGTTCTGTCGCGCCCAGCTATGGACGGCCTCCATCAGCTGGGAGGCGATTCCTTGGCGGCGGCAGTCCGGAATCACGCCGTAGAACCAGGCGAAGAAGACCATGGGCTTCAGCTCGAAGCCGATGAAGAAACCGACCGGGCGATCCTTGACGCGGGCGACCAGCTGCAAGATGTTGTAGCGGCCGCGGAACCGGCGCTTGAACGAATCCAGGTCGCGCGCCGGTCGAAAGATCTGGTTGTACAACTGGGCGATGACGGGCAGGTCCTCCGGCCCAACCACTTCGATGATGGCGTCGGCCATGAGACGCTTCCTCTTGGTCTAGAAGTTCCGTTCCCTCTTCCGGCCCGACCTTTCGCGTCGGGCTTCGTTCTGCGGCGATTGTTCACTCTCCTGTGAGGAGAGCAATGACGAAATCCGAATGACCAATCTCCCCCATGACCAAAGGTCGATGCGACGCGATTTTCATTGGAGCTTCGTCATTGGTCATTGATTCGTCATTCGGATTTCGTCATTCGTCATTTTGACCCCTTGGGGGTCGGCTTACCGTTCCGGGCGATACAGCGATGCGATCAGCTCCTGCCAGGACGGCACGGTCCAGTTGGCGAACGAAATCGGCTCGTCGTCGTCCTCCGCCTCCGCCACGGCCGCAGGCTCTTCGTCTTCGTCCGCGGCAACCACGTCGTCCTCGATCGGTTCCTTCTCCGCGACCTCTTCGCGAGGCTTCCGGCCTCTGCCACGGCCCCGGCCGCGCCGGCGCGACGGCTTGTCGTCGTCCTCCTCGGTCCGATCCTCGGCGGGTTCCTTCTCCGCGACTTCGCCCACCTCGGCGGGCGCGGCTTCCTTGTCGTCGGCGTTCGCCGCCGCTGCATCGGCGGGCGGCTTGGACCCGCGCCGGCCGCGCCGGCGGCGCGAACGCGGTCGTCCCGACTTGTCCTCGCCCTCCTCGGTAGGGCGTTCCTCGCCGGCGGGCTGCTCCGCCTTGGGCGCGTCCGGTTCCTCGGGACGTGCAGGCCGGCGGCGCCGACCGCGCCCGCGCTGGTCGTCATCCTCGGCCACGGGGGGCGGTTCCGGGGCGGCTTCGGTCCGTTCTTCCACTTCGACGACACGGGGCGGCGCGGCCACGACGCGGGGCGCCGGCCGTTCGACAACCACAGGCGGAGCCTCATGCGCCGGCTTGGGTTGCGCCGCCGGCTTTTCCGGTTCCAGGCCAAACTCTTCCGCCAATGCGGCCCAGCGATCTTCCGGGTCAGTCATCACTTCAAGTCTCACTCGCAGGCTTCGGGGTCCAACGTGGCAATCATTCTATCATTTTCCGGAACGATCCGCTGCGCAGTCCTGGCAAGCGGCAAGCGGAGCATTGCCACCGTTCCCACGGATTGCATTGCGCCCCACCACCCTGCACAATGGTCCCATCGTGCGTCGTCGCCCCTGCTGCCTGGCATTCGAGGATCCTCGTCATGCGTCGTCTCACGCTCGCCTTGGTCGCCGTTTTCTGCTTGCAGGACCTGGCCCGCGCGGCCGATGCCCCGACGGCCGATTTCCAGCCCGATCCCAAGTCGGTGCGTCGCCACGGTCCCGCCTACCGCTATCCCCAGGCCGGCTGGATCGTGCTGCACATCGAAGGCGAACCCTACGAGCGCGGCTACCAGCATGGACGGCTGCTGGCGTCCGAGATTGCGGGCTACGTCCGCTGCTTCGCGGCCCTGCAAAACACCAAGGCGCCGGCCGAGGGCTGGAAGACCACGCGGACCCTGACCAACGCCCTCTTTCTCCGCCGCTTCGACAAGGAATATCTCGAGGAGATGAAGGGCATCGCCGACGGTGCGGCGGCTTGTGGGGCCAAGTTCGACGGCCGGGCCATCGACCTGATCGACATCGTCGTCATCAACTGCTGGGCCGAGATTGAATCGCTCGATTCCGCCCTGGAAGCAACGCCCAACGGCCTGGAGGGCATCAAGTTCCCCAAGGACCAGCCCAAGGCCATGCCGCCGCCCAGGCCGATGCACTGCAGCGCCTTCGCCGCCACCGGTCCCGCCACGGCCGCCGGCAAGATCGTCTTCGGCCACGTCACCATGTTCGATCTCTATCCGTCCAACTTTTACAACGTCTGGCTCGACGTGAAGCCGAGCAAGGGCCACCGCGTGCTGATGCAGACCTACCCCGGCGGCATCCAGAGCGGCATGGATTACTACCTGAACAGTGCCGGCTTGCTCGTCAGCGAGACCACGATTCATCAGACGCGCTTCGACATCAAGGGCATGGCCCTGGCGTCGCGCATTCGCCAGGCGGTCCAGTATGCCGACTCGATCGACAAGGCCGTGGAGATCCTCAAGAAGGAAAACAACGGCCTGTACACCAACGAATGGCTGCTGGCGGACACGAAGACGAACGAGATCGCGATGTTCGAGCTGGGCACGGCGAAGAGCAAGCTCTGGCGCAGCGGCAAGAACGAGTGGTTCGGCGATACGCCGGGTTTCTACTGGGGCTGCAACAATGCCAAGGACCTCGACGTGCGTTTGGACACCGTTCCCAGCCTCGACGGCCGGCCGGCGAACGTGGTGTGGAAGCCGTCCGACCGCGACAAGAAATGGCTGGAGCTGTACGGCAAGCACAAGGGCAAGATCGACGTGGGCTTCGGCAAGGAAGCGTTCGCGACGCCGCCATTGTGCTCGCACAGCACGCTGGACGCCAAGTTCACGACGACCGCACTGGCCAAGGACCTGAAGTCCTGGGCCCTGTTCGGTCCGCCGATGGGCCGCACCTGGCTGCCCAATGACGAGGAGAAGCAGAAGTTCAGCGAGATCAAGCCGCTGGTCAGCAATCCCTGGACGATCCTGCACGCCGGAGCGCCCGCCAAGGACGACAAGGTCCCCGCCGTGGTCGATCTGCCGGAGAAGGTCGAGGGCGGCGAGAGCGACAGCGAGAAGGAATCGCGCAAGGGGCCGTCGCTCTCGGACGACGAGGTGCCGGCGACGAAGCCGGCCTGGCACGGGACGATTTTGCCCAGGACCGACGGCGACGTCTGGCTGGCGACGGCATTCGCGGAGTACGAGAAGATTGTGGCGCTGGAGAACGCGCTGCGCGAGGCGTCGGACGGCAAGCTGATGGCGGCGGACAAGGACCGGATAGGCCTGGAATTGTTCGCGTACCGCTCGCGCTACCTGGCCGCAGCGCGGGCGACGACCGACACGCCGTTGAGCAAGATTCGCTCGGACGTGAGGCAGGATCAGTGGTATCAGATTGCATCGGGTAAGGGCGTGCTGGTGTTGCACGAACTGAGGCGCCGCGTTGGCGAGAGTAAGTTTGTCACCACGATGGAGTCTTTTGGTCGGGAACATGCGGGAAAACCCGTGACCACAGCGATTTTTCGAGCTCATTTTGAGAAAGAATCGGGAACAAAGCTCGACGACTTTTTCTATTACTGGCTAGACCATCCGGGGCTTCCGAACCTGTACCTTCTTGAAGCCATTGCGGATGAGCCGGAGAAAAGAAAGATAGAAGCTTGGTTTAACGTCCTAAATAAGGCATTCGAGAAGGAGAAGAATCCTGAGATCAGTGTCGTTGATGTGACAACGGAGAGTGGCAAGGGCGAAAAGACCAAGGCGTTGGAATTCGGGCGCGGATTCGCAGAAACTGGGTTCAATCGTTTCGAAAGGGCAGGACGGTTAATCGTCGACAAACACGGTTGGACAGCCAAGGCTAACGGTGGCGCCTATTCGATCTTGTCCTTCTATGCGGAGCAGCAACAAACACTCATCGTTTACGGAACTCTCGATGAGATTGCCGCGAACCAGGAGACGGCCGAACTCCTGCGCAAGGGCATCCGCGACAAGTGGTCGAATCGCACCGTGACCGTTCTGAGCGACAAGCAAGTGATGGAAGAGGATCTTCGGACCCATCACGTCCTTCTCATCGGCCGCCCCGACAGCAACGCGGTCGTGCAGAAGTTCCAGAATTCGCTGCCGATCGCGTTCGGCCCGCGATCGTTCACGGCACGCTGGGAAGGTTACGCTCACCCAAACAGCGCCGTCATCGCGGCGGCGGACAATCCGTTGAACAAGCGTTATTCGATGGTGGTCCTCGCCGGCCTCAGTGCCGAGGCGACGTATCGCACGCCGGATGCGTTGCTGCACGTGAAGCTGGCGCCCGAGGTGCTCGTGTTGCCCAACGGCGGCAAGAGCAAGTCGCTGGTGATCCCGGCGAAGGAGCTGGTTCACGAATTCGGCGAGAAATGACCTGTTTTTGGCGAGCCGGGAGCGTCAGGGACCGGAGTTCTTCGGTTACCGG
Source organism: Gemmataceae bacterium (assembly GCA_019752375.1). Taxonomy (GTDB): domain Bacteria; phylum Planctomycetota; class Planctomycetia; order Gemmatales; family Gemmataceae; genus JAIEMG01. The sequence goes on from JAIEMG010000124.1 coordinate 10,871, forward strand.
AGTTCTTGAGGTTCTTGAAGAACTCCGGTCGCTGACGCTCCCGGCTCGCCAGGAAACGGCGACGGCTAACACCGTGCCGGTGTTACCGACAGTGGTGACGTGTCGAAGTGTTCCAGGAGGTCTGCCGGATCGGCGTAGACTGCAATGGCGCCAGCCAGCTCGGCGTCGTTCCAGCCGCCGCAGCGAAGTGCAATCGTCGCCACCCCGGCCCGGTTCGCCGCTTCGACGTCATAGGGCGTGTCGCCCAGCATGATCGTCTCGGCGGCAGGCAGCGAGAGCTTCTTCAGGGCGGCGGCCACAATGTCCGGGTCCGGCTTGGAGTTGTCGGCATCGTCCGAAGACGTGGTATGTTCGATCAAGTTGGCCGCACCGCAGATGGCCAGCAGCGGCTCGAGCTCGTCGGCTTTCGCGGAGCTGGCCACGGCCAGGCGCAAGCCGGAGCGGCGCATGCGCTCGATCAGTTGTTTCGCCCCGGGCGTCGGCGTCAGGTGCGGAAGGTAGCGCTCCCGGAACAGGACCTTGCGACGCGCGCCGATCCTTTTTCCCGTCGGGCTTTCGGCATCGATTTCCGCGACACGCGGCAGCAGTTTGTCCCCGCCCATGCCGATCAGCCCGCGGACCTTCTCGAACGGAACCTCATTATCGTGCTCCGCCAGGGCCTCGACCCAGGCGCGGGCGTGCGCATCGTTGCTATCCACCAAAGTACCGTCCACGTCCAGGATGACCGCGCGGATCGATTTCACGGCATGCTCCTTCGAGTGCTACCCAGAGCTGGTTCGACGTTGAAGGAGCAACTCGCGTGCCAGGATGGGCCGAACGGCATGGTCGATCGCGCGTCCATAAAGTCGGGGAACGTCAGCGGCGGATCGCCGTTCGTCAAGACTTCAGAATTTCTTGACCGCCCAAGAAAGTCGAACTAGATTTGCAGTGGCCCGGATGGTGCGAGCCAACTCGGCCGACAATTAGAGTTGGTGACGAACTCACCATCCTCGACAATGGCAAACCCGTCGTGAGGCGGGGACGCAAAGCTATGGGCTCTTACCCGCTCCTGAGGGGG
>JAIEMG010000208.1 GCA_019752375.1 Gemmataceae bacterium
CACTCTTGTCTGGCCGGCCAGACAAGAGTGTCTGGCCCACCTTGCCAGGTATCAAATTGGCCCGCGTGCAGTATAGCAAGGCCGAGGCGATCCGGAGTATTCGTGAGGCAATCCGGCTTTGCCTGGAAGTTCGAGCGGAACGCGGGATGCCGTTGCCGGTGGACGCCTAGAACCGTTTAGGCCGAGATGAATCGACAAGCGAGTTTGGCTGATGCCCTATGGGATGTGCCCGGTTTGCGGTCAGACTTACCATATGAGTGTGGGAGATGTGGCTACTTGGTATCAAGAATACCACCCGGGCCTTCCCATTTGTTCATTGATTCCAGGTCGGTGCTTCTTCTGCTGGCCGGAACTCAAGGTTGGCGACGTTGTTTTAGTCCGAAAGTCCTTGGTTGATCAGCCGTCGGTTCGGGACGGTGAGGCGGGCGTTGTCCAGAGTATCTTGTCCGAGAGCGAGGGAAATCTATTTCTGGTGAGGCTTGATTCAGGAAAGGAAGTTTACTTGATCCGCGCTCAACTGCGCAAGTCCCGGGAAGCTGATGTGAGGCCCGACAGGATCGTGAATTGAGATACGTGCCGTCGTGGGCCAGAAGTCGAGCATCATCGTCAGCTCCGTGTTCCGGAAAAGCATGAGTTACAGCAGTTTCACACTGGCGAGCTTTTGTCGCGCATTCCAGGTAGGCGTGCGGGACCATGCGCTTTTCGATTCGGTTGGGAGCATCGCCCCGGAACCGTGGCTGCAACAGGCTCTGGAGAACGGGCAAGACCTTGCAGTGACCAGCGAAAAGGCGCGAAGCGAGTTTATCGTCGCGCCGATCTTGATGACGTGCCGCATGCTGGTTGGCCACGACCTGCGCATTTTTTCCGGAGCAACCCTCGATGTCGACCCGGCGAGAGGGCTCAATGGGGAAATTGATTTCATCCTGGCACGCAGTGAATCGTCCTACGTCTTCCAGACTCCGCTCATGGTCATTCTGGAAGCGAAGAAACACGATATCGAGGAAGGACTCGGTCAGTGCGCCGCGCAGATGCTTGGTGCCAGGATTTACAACGAGCGTGAAGGCAAACCGGTGCCGTACGTCTACGGATGCGTCACCAACGGCCATTCCTGGCAGTTTGTAAAGCTGCAAGGAGCGGAACTGCAGATTCATCCGGAGCTGATCCCGATTCAGGAGTTGCCCAAGATCCTCTGGTTCGTGGTGGAGTGTATCCAGGACGTGGACCGAGAATCAGCCGCAATTGCAACGGCATGAAACAGGAGAGGCTCTCGTGGGCCAGAAAATCGAACGGGATCATCAACGCTTCCGCAAGCTGGTACGCGGCAAGGTGAAATCCAACCTGTCCAAGTACATCAGCCGGGGCGAGATGATCGGCAAGAAGGGCAAGGACCTCGTCAGCATCCCGCTGCCGCAGATCGAGATTCCGCAGTTCCGCTACGGGAACAAGAACAACGGCGGCGGCGGCCAGGGGGATGGTGACGTTGGTCAGGCGTTGGGGCCGCCGCAGGGCGACGGTAAGTCCGGCGCCGGCGATCAGCCGGGCGGGCACATCCAGGAAGTCGAGCTGACGATGGAAGAACTCGCCAGCATCCTCGGCGAGGAACTGGCCCTGCCGCGCATCGAGCCGCGCGGCAAGAAAAACATCGTCACCACGCGCGACAAGTACACCGGCATCCGCCAGTCTGGCCCCGAATCGTTGCGCCACTTCAAGCGCACGTTCAAGCGCGCCTTGAAACGCCAGATCGCGGCGGGGCTGTACGACCCGATGAAGCCGATGGTCATCCCGGTCCGCGAGGACAAGCAGTATCGCAGCTGGAAGGAAGTCCAGAAGCCGGAGTCCGTGGCGGTGATCGTCTACATGATGGATGTGTCCGGCAGCATGACTGATGAGCAGAAGGAGATCGTCCGCATCGAGGCGTTCTGGATCGACACCTGGATCAAGGCCCACTACAAGGGGATCGATACGGTTTACATCATCCACGACGCCGCGGCCCAAGAGGTGGACGAGCAAACCTTCTATCACACGCGCGAGAGCGGGGGCACCAAGATCAGTGCGGCGTACGAGCTGGCCGACAAGATCATCACGACCCGGTATCCACCCGATCAGTGGAACATCTACGCGTTCCACTTCTCCGATGGCGACAACTGGGGTGACGACATCCCGCACTGCATCGAGGTGCTGACGAACAAGCTCTTGCCGCGCGTCAACCTGTTCGGCTACGGCCAGGTCGAGAGTCCCTACGGATCCGGCGAGTTCTACGATTACGTTCACGAGATGCTCGGCGAGAAGAAGAACGTGGTGGCAAGCAAGATCCCCGACCGCGAGGCGATCCTCGGTTCGATCAAGGAATTCCTGGGCACGGGACGATGACGAAGTTCTACAAGACCGACCTGCCGCCGCACCTGCGGGCCCTGAAGGAAGAGATCGAGGGCTACGCGCGCGGCTACGGCCTGGACTTCTTCGAGCAGATATTCGAGGTCATCGACGCGGACGATCTGAACGAAATCGCGGCCTACGGCGGCTTCCCCACGCGTTATCCGCACTGGTCGTTCGGCCAGTCCTACGAGGAGCTGCGCAAAAGCTACGATTACGGCCTGTCGAAAATCTACGAGCTGGTCATCAACAACAACCCGTGCTACGCATACCTGATGCGCAGCAATCACGACGTCGATCAAAAGCTCGTGATGGCGCACGTGTACGGCCACAACGATTTCTTCAAGAACAACGCCTACTTCGCGCACACCAACCGCAAGATGATGGACGAGATGGCCAACCATGGCGCCCGCGTCCGCCGCTACACGGAGAAGCACGGCGAGGATGAAGTCGAGGCGTTCATGGACCGCTGCATGTCGATCGACGACCTGATCGACATGCACTCGACGGCCATCAAGCGCCGCCGCGAGGTCTCGCGCTACGAGTTCAAGGAGGCCGAAGACGACGAGTTGAAGCTGACTCGCTTCAAGAGCAAGGGGTACATGGATGACTACATCAACCCCCGCGCGGCCCTCCAGCGCGAGGAAGAAGAACGCAAGAAGCTCCGCGAGCAGCAGGCCCGCAGCTTCCCCGAGCAACCGGAAAAGGACGTGCTCCTGTTCCTGATCGAGCACGCCCCGCTCAAGCCCTGGCAGCGCGACTGCCTGGAGATCGTGCGCGACGAGGCCTACTACTTCGCGCCGCAGGGGCAGACCAAGGTCATGAACGAGGGCTGGGCCAGTTTTTGGCATTCGACGATCATGACCCAGAAGGCCCTCAAGCCTTCGGAGGTTATCGATTTTGCCGACCACCACTCCGGCACGATGGCCACGCACGGCGCCCGGCTCAATCCCTACAAGCTGGGCATCGAGCTGCTTCGGGACATCGAGCACCGCTGGAACACCGGCAAGTTCGGCAAGGAATACGACGAGTGCGACGATCTGGAAAAGAAGCGCAAATGGGACAAGCAAGTCGGCCTGGGCCGGCAGAAAATCTTTGAAGTCCGCCGTGTTCACAGTGATATTACATTCATCGACACGTTCCTGACGCCGGAGTTCTGCCTGCAGCACAAGATGTTCAGCTACGCCTGGCAGGAGCAGATGGGAACATACGTCATCGAGTCGCGCGACTTCCAGAAGATCAAGCAACGGCTTCTGTTCAGCTTGACGAACTTCGGCAAACCGTGGATCTATGTCGTCGATGGAAACTATCGCAACCGCGGCGAACTGCTGTTGCGGCACCAGCACAACGGCATCGACCTGCGTCAGGACTGGGCCAACGACACCCTGACCAACCTGCAGGTCCTCTGGAGCCGGCCGGTGCATTTACAGACCATCGTGGACAACAAGCCCACCTTGATGTCCTACGATGGCTCGGAACATTCGAGCAAGAACCTGGGAGATGCTGATGACCCTCGAAAACAAGCTCCTGCAAAAACTAAGTAAGTGGAAGCTGTCCGGCAGCCACCGCCAGGACCTCGTGGTCGTGGACGGGGAGAGCGGCTGGACTGCCACGCTGAGCGCCGAGCGCTGCGACGACCTCGGCTGCCTCGTGTGGGAACTGGCCTTACAACGCAGCACTCCCCTGGTCGCCGATGCGTCCGAACTGCGTGCCTGGGCGAACCGCGCGACCAGCCGCGTTACCGGGCTGCTCGAACCGCTTCGCCTGGTCGAAGTGGATGGATCGCGCCTGGAGGCCCAGCTGCGCAGCCAGACGCCGACGGCGCGCGACGACCGCCGTTTCTACTATGAAGTCCTGCTCCGCGCCAACGGCCTGGCGACGGTCCGCCGCTATCAGGCGAGCCAGCCGTCCTCGCACCACCGGGAGCAGGTGGGCTTCGCGCTAACGCACGAAGTCCTCGCCAAGCTGGCCGCGGACTTGACTGCCGAAAAGTAACATCACTGGCGAGCGAGGAGCGTAAGACCTCGCTCGCCGACTTTCGCACTCATCGTTCAAGGAAGGACGATGCCCTCCACGCTTGCACTCTCCCCGCGCCGAGACGCCTGGCTGTGCCGCTGCCTCGCCGGCCTGCTGATTCTCGCCTCTGCCGGCTTGCACCTGGCCTATTTGGCCGTCGATTGCCCGCTCGACCTGGCGCCGGACGAAGCCCACTACTGGGACTGGTCGCGCCACCTCGACATCAGCTACTACAGCAAGGGACCGCTCGTCGCCTGGCTGATCCGTGCCGGTTGCGTGGTGGCGGGGGATTGGTCGCAGGACCACTTCGGCAACGCCATGTTCGCCGTGCGGCTGCCTGCCGTCATCTGTGGCGCGCTCCTCCTCGTCAGCCTCTACATCCTGACCGTGCAAGTCTTCGGCCGGGAGCGGCTGGCCGCCCTGGTGGTGGCGTTCGCGCTGACGCTGCCGCTGATCGTGGCCGGCTCGACGCTGATGACGATCGATTCGCCCTTCACCTGCTGCTGGGGCTGGGCGCTCGTGCTTGGCCACCGCGCCCTGTTCCGCGGCTCCGCCTGGGCGTGGCCGGCGGCAGGCCTGATCGTCGGCATCGGCATCCTGGCCAAGTACACGATGGTGCTGTGGCTTGGCTCCGTCGGTCTTTTTCTCCTGGCCTCGCCGACGCATCGAAGACTGCTGTTGCGTCCTGGTTTCTGGATCATGAGCGGCGTGGCGTTTCTATGCAGCTTGCCGATCCTGATCTGGAACATGCAGCACGACTGGGTCACGTTCCAGCACGTCAACGGCCTGGCGGGCATGAACGATGGGCCGCGTATTGCCTGGAGCGGACCACTGGTCTACATGGGTTCGCAGTGCGGCTTGCTCCTGGTCTTCTGGTTCCTGGCCTGGCTCTGCGCGATGATCGTGCATCGGCCGACCGTGGAGCGCGACGATGGCATCCGCTACTTGTGGTGGCTCTCGGTACCGACGTTCGTTGTGTTCCTCCTCTTCAGCCCCAAGACCGGCGGCGGCGAGGTGAACTGGCCGGTAACGACGTACATCTCTGGCCTGGTGCTGGCCATCGCGTGGATCGTGCGCCAGTTGCAAGCGCCGCAACTGTGGTATCGTGCGCTGACCGCCGGCTTCCTGACGTTGACGTGTGCCGTCGGCCTGTCGATGAGCCTGCTGATGCACCACAGCGAACAGGCCTGGCCCCTTCTGTCGGAGCTGACCGGCCCGCCGAGTCCGGACCACCCGATGCCGATGCGGCGCTTCGACCCCACATGCCGATTGCGCGGCTGGCGCACGCTGGCTCGCGAGGTGGATCGAGTGCGTGCCGACCTGGAAGTCCAGGGGGTCGAACCGGTGCTGGCCGGCGCGTCGTGGTGGCTGACGGGGGAACTCGGCTTCTACTGCGCGGACCATCCCACGGTGTACTCGGTTGGCCTGGCGCTGGGCGATCGGCGCAGCCAGTACGACCTGTGGCGGCCGAATCCCGTCTGGGACCCGGAGCGATTCCACGGCCGAACGTTCATCATCGTCGGCGACATCGGCCCGACACTGCGCGAGGCGTTCGATCATGTCGAACCGAGCCAAGGCATGGTCCACACGGAATGTGGACAGCCCGTTGCGTGCTGGATCGTGACGGTGTGCCGAGGATTTCGCGGCTTTCGGCCAATCGATCAACTCCTGCAACGACGACAGTTCTAGCCAGTTGTTCCTATCCCATCGCTGGTTTCTTCTGATCGCAGCCGGTAAGCTGAGATGAGGGCTGACACCAGGAGAACCACGTCATGCGCATCAAGGTGATCATCCGCGAATCTCCAACCGGCGGATATCGCGCCGAAGTTCCGCTGCTTCCCGGCTTTGTCTCGGAGGCGCCGACGACGCAGGAATTGCTCATCAAAGTTCAGAAGGCGACGGCAGAGCGCCTGGGCAACGGCGAAAGCGTCGAGTTTGGCGTGATCGAGTTTCCGGGCGACTTCAGCCAGAAGGATTTGGACGACGCTTGGGCCGCCCACCAGCGCGGGGAGTGTCAGGAGCTATCCGAAGCGTTCGCGGAAATTGCCGGTTTGAGCGTCGAGGACTGGCTCAAAAAGGTCGAGGCACACCAACGGCGATGAGCTACCGCGTGGAGCTTCACCCGCTCGCCAAGGCCAAGATCAATTCTTGGGACTTGACGGGCCGCTTTGACTATCTGCTCGTCGATATCGAATTGCGGCTGCGCACATTGCGTGACAACCCAGCCAGTGTGCTGCGTCGCGTCGAACAGCCGTTCGACGGAATGGTTCTCGAGTTTTCCGTCATCGATCCGAATGACCGGATGTGCGAGCATCGGTTTGCATTTCTTGTTCTCTACCGCCAAGACGAGGAGACGTTGACCGTGGCGAACGCGGGCTACATGAAGCAAGTGGGGATGTAGCGGAGGAAAGCAATCATGCCATTGTTCGACCATTTCCATCCGCCGTTGAGCCAGCGCCGTCCGTGGGAATCGTTCCACGCGACCTGGTGCAGCGTTCTCGCCGATCACTTGAACCGCGACATCCTGCCGCTCGGCTACATTGCCCTCGAGCAAGTCCATCGGGGGGCCGCGATCGAGATTGACGTGGGCACTTTTGCCCACGAGAACATTCGCGCGAGCGACGGCAACGGCACCACGGCGGTGGCTCGGACGGTCTGGGTGCCGACATCGCCTCCTCGCGTGCTGCCGGCGGCCTTTCCAGAGCGCTTCGCCGTCGAGGTCCTCTCCACGGAAGGCGGGCGCACTCTAGTGGCGGCGATCGAACTGGTCAGCCCCGGTAACAAGGACCGCGAGAGCAAGCGCCGACTCTTTGCCGCGAAGTGTGCGACTTATCTGGCCCGCGGCGCTGGCCTGGTGATCGTGGACCTGGTCACGAGCCGGCAGGGAAACCTGCACAACGAACTGATCGACCTTCTCAATTTAGAACCAACCGTGCGGATGCCTGCGGCAGCGTCGCAGTATGCCGTGGCGTACCGCCCGCTACACCGCGACGGCAGCGATGTCATTGACACTTGGCCGATACCGTTGACGGTCGGCCAACCGCTGCCAACGGTGCCGTTGTCGCTGTCAGCGGAATTCTGCGTGGCGCTGGACCTGGAGGCGGCGTACGTCGATGCGTGTCAGCGAAGGCGCATGGACGAGGCGATCGGGTGACGGACTGGTCAAAGACCTGAACTTATCGAGCTTTCGCCTCCGCCAGGCGGATGTCGGCGTCTGCCATGTGGTATTTCATCTCCTCGATAACCCGGTTCGACAATGTCCCCTCTTCGATGACGGGCTTGATATGTGCCCGACCAAATTCTGATCGCATTGGTTGCCCAATTAAGGCTGTACTGTTTCTGGCGTGTTGAGAGGTCCGTTGCATTGCGAAGCCTCCTCGACTACGATCGCGACGGGTTGCCCATCCGCCGCTATCGGAGTGCCCTGCGATGTCCGAGGAGATCGTCAGCATCGCCACCTTTGGCAATCCCATTGAAGCGGAGATGGCCAAGAACGAGCTGGAGGCCGCTGGCATACCCGCTTACGTGCAGGGCGGCGAGACGGCTTCGCTCTTTGGCGGCGGCGCGGGCCTGTTCGGCAGCGTCCGCCTGTTTGTCGCCGAGAACCATCGCCTGCGCGCCCTGGTCATCCTCGACGGCATGGAGAACGAACCTGAAGAAGCGGAAGAGCCTGAACCTACCACCGACATCAAGGCCCCCGAGTGGAAGCGCGCGACGGCCGATGCGGACCCGGCCATTCAGGCGAAGCGTTCGCGGCGCCGCCCGGACGAACGAGTTCAAGACCAGGCCCCCGAGGAGACGGAGAGTTTCGCGGACCACGACGGCGACGACAGCGATGACGACGAAGAAGCGGAGCTGGCGTGGCGCCCCGACGATTATGCGGTGCGAGCCTGGCGTGCAGCGATTCTGGGCCTGTTTCTCCTGCCGCCGCTGCTGCATTTCTATTCCGCGTGGCTCCTGATGCAAATGTGGTCGCGGTCGGAAGAACTGAGCCCATCCGCATCCTGGAAAGCATCGGCCGCGCTGTTCGTCGACGCTCTCGCCATCGTGGGATTTCCGTTCCTCTATTTGCGTTTTGGCTGGATCTGATCGGAACAGTGGCTGCGGCCTTGACAGGCTTGGGCGCGCAAACTAGAGTTCAATCGTGGCCTCCCCGGCTGCTCCTCCCCTCTTGGTCCTTCGTCCACGGAACCCTGCCGGAAAGGGTTCAGCGCCGTCGCATCGACGACTGATTCCGTGGCACGCTTTCTGTCCATTCGTCACTTCTCTGACAAGGAACAACGAAGATGCACCGGGATACCTTGCAATGCTGGTTGCCCTTTGGAAGACCGCTCGCGCGCGATCCCCGCTATCAGCCGAGTCTCGAAGCTCTGGAACAGCGCCTCGCTCCCGCCAACCTGCTGCCGGGCTTCAGCGAGACGCTGGTCAATAGCGGCGGCGCGCTCGCCAGCCCCACGACGATGGAGTTTGCTCCCGATGGCCGTCTGTTTGTCGCCGAGAAGGGAGGCACGCTCCGGATCATCGTCAACGGCACGCCGCAGAGCGCGCTGACGCTTACCGTGGACTCCGCCGGCGAGCGCGGACTGCTGGGCATTGCCTTCGACCCCAATTTCGCCACCAACCAGTTTATTTACCTGTACTACACCGCCACGACGCCGACGATCCACAACCGCGTTAGTCGCTTCACGATGAATGGCAACACGGTGATGGCCGGCTCCGAGCTTCCCATCCTGGAACTGCCGACGCTCGGTGCCACCAATCACAACGGCGGCGCCATCCACTTCGGCCCCGATGGAAAGCTCTACGTTGCCGTCGGCGAAAATGCCGTCCCTGCTAACTCGCAGACGCTGAGCAACCTGCTGGGAAAGGTGCTACGCATCAACTCCGACGGTAGTTTTCCGTCGGACAATCCGTTCTTCGACAGTATGAATCCGACGGCTCCGCGGAGTGCCATCTACGCCTTGGGGCTGCGCAATCCGTTCAATTTCGCGTTTCAGCCGGGTACGACGCGCGTGCTGGTCAATGACGTGGGGCAAAGCGCCTTTGAAGAGATCAACGACCTCATCGCGGGCTCGAACTACGGCTGGTCCAACAGCGAAGGGTTCCGTAAGCTGGGCGACACGCCCACCACGATCGGCACCTATCGCGACCCGATCGCCGTGTACGATCACACGGTCGGTCCGACGGGAGGTGCTGCCATCGTCGGCGCTTCGTTCTACAACCCAGCCACGGTGCAGTTTCCGAGCGTCTACGTCGGGAAGTATTTCTTTTCCGATCTCGTCAGTCGATGGATTCACGTGCTCAATCCGGACACGGGTGCCGTGAGCAGCTTTGCCAACGACTTGCCTTCGTCCCCGGTGGACGTGAAGGTCGCGTCCGATGGCAGTCTCTACTACCTGTCGCTCGGTACCGGTGCGGTCTACCAGGTGCAATTCACCAGTGCTCCGCCCAGTGCGGGCGAGTTGCCGGGCGTCTTCCGCAATGGCACATGGTTCCTCCAGGATGCCCAGGGCGATTACGATCCGCTGGCGACCAATCAATTCAGTTTTGGCGCGGCGGGCGATCTCCAGGTTGTCGGCGACTGGCTGGGGGATGGCGAGCAGCGTGTCGGCGTCTTTCGCAACGGCACATGGTTCCTGAGCACCACGAATTCGGCCTACTCCGCGGCGAACACCATCCAGATCAGTTATGGCATGGCCGGCGACATCCCGGTGGTCGGCAAGTGGGTCGTCGGCGATGCTCACGATCACATCGGTTACTTCCGTCCCAGCACCGGCACTTGGTTTCTGGATACCGAGGTCCGGACGGCCGGCACCAACGACACCTCTTTCGACCCAGCGACGACGATTCAAGTCAACTTCGGCGCCGCGGGAGACGTCCCAGTGGTCGGCGAATGGTTGGGCGACGGCATCACTCGAATTGGTGTGTTCCGAAGCGGCACCTGGTTCCTCGACAAGGACACAACGCGAGTTGTCGGGACGCCCGGCACTTACGCGGCGACGACGACCATCCAGATCAGCTATGGGAGCGCCGGCGACGCACCGGTGGTCGGCAAGTGGCTGGGCGATGGCTTCGATCGCGTCGGCGTGTTCCGCAGAGGCACCTGGTTCCTCGACGAGGACCCTGGCCGCATCGCTGCCAATGGGCCGACCGCTTACTCTGCCGCAACGACGAGTCAGGTGAGCTACGGCGCTGCAGGCGACGTGCCAGTGGTTGGCGCCTGGCTCGGCGACGCCTTCGAGCACATCGGCGTCTTTCGCAACGGCACCTGGTTCCTCGACAAGGATACGACGCGGACCACGCAGCCGCTCTCCAGTTATGCCGCAGCCACAACGACGACGGAGCAGTTTGGCGCGGCGGGCGACCGGCCCAAGAGCGGTTTCTGGTTCGGTGCTCCGCAACTTCTCGATGGCGACGCCAGCGGCGGCTCGAGCGCATCGCTCCGGTCCGAGCAACTGGCCCCCATCGTGGCCGAGGCGCTGCGGCGCTGGGCTGCGACGGGCCTCAGTACCGAGCAGATTGCGCGCCTGCGCAGCGTCGCATTCGTCGTGACCGATCTGACTCCCGGCTGGCTGGGAGAATTCCTGCCGGGCACAGTGTTCATCGACGCGAACGCCTCGGGGTTCGGCTGGTTCGTCGATCCCACGCCGAGACTCGACGAGGAGTTCGCCGGCGCGAGCGCGCTGGCCGGTAGCGCTGCGGCAGGGCGAGTAGATCTGCTGACGGTGGTTACCCACGAAATGGGACACGCTCTTGGACTTGGCGATGGGTCGGGCAAGGGAACCGCCGCGGACCTGATGGCCGAATCCCTGGCCCCGGGCATCGCCGTTCGCTCCTGGACGCGGCGTTTCGATGAGCCCGGTGCGCTGACCTAGCCGATGGGCAGTCCGGCACGCAGGCGTGCCGTGCGGCAGGCGATGCTGCCGGCTTCGAATTCGCGACACTTCGTCGGCCGAGCGGCATAGATGAGGCATCGGGAGGGAAAGCCCGGAGCCCCTTCGAAGGCGATGCAGGCCGCTGCGCCGCCGGGACCATCGTAGGGTTCGGTGGCGAGGAACGACTGGCCGTCCGTACCGATGACGATGGGCAGCGACAACCTTCGCAGCTGCGTGGCTTCGTCCCGTTCCAGGACGACGTAGCCGGCTGACGGTGTGATCGAGAGACAGCACGCGCCGCAACGCTGGCAGTCATAGTCGACGTCCGTGGCGCCGGCCAGCGTGCGGCACATTTCTTCCGGCCCCAAAGCGACGCCCTCCGTCCCGCTGAGACGTGGTCAACGAAGTTGCTGCATGTGCATTCCGTAGCCGCAGGCTTCAGCCTGCGGAGACACGGCGTCTCCGCAATGGCGTGCATTTATCCGCAAGCATGTCGCCCTTTCCGCAGGCTGAAGCCTTAAAGTTCGTAGCTGTCCATTCTCTGCGGGCAGATGCCGGAAAGCATCGCTTTTTTGGAGACTTTAGCATCAAAAGAGGCATTTTCAACTTGCCCTCGCCTTGTGGAGGGCTTTGATGGTTTTCCGTCTGC
>JAIEMG010000011.1 GCA_019752375.1 Gemmataceae bacterium
CCAATCCGTCCCCAGAAAACCGGACGGATTGGAAATCCGTCCTACAGGAATTGCACAAGTGATTCTTGCGCGGATCCAAAGAGGCGGAGGGGGAGGGATTCGAACCCTCGATGACTTTCGCCATGCCGGTTTTCAAGACCGGTGCAATCGGCCACTCTGCCACCCCTCCGGGCTATTTTTCTAGTCTTTTTCTCACTCTTGGCGTATCCTCGTCTTTGCGTTGACGACCGTTTTGACAACCCCTGCGGATGTCGGGTTGTCAAAGTGGCTCCGGCGGTGCTGATTACACCCCAGGGCCAGTGCAAGTACGCTTTGGCAGTGCTCACCGAGAGTCAAGTTTACTCGTTCCCGCCGATCCCGTAAACCCGTTGCACCGCGAAAGCCGTACCCGGACTTCCCTCTGACACCTCGCGCCGATGGCAGGTTCTCCAAGAAGATCCGCGGCAGGGTCTACATCTTCGGCAGTGTGGGCGGCGACTGGCAAGCCTCCTTGGAGCAGTACCAGCGCGGCCGTGAAGACCTGGTACAACTCGGCGGCTGATTGCAATACGCCAGACCTTGACTGCAAACTGGCGCACCTCCTCGGTGAGAACAATAAACCGTCGAGGTGCTGCTCATGACCGAGGTCTATGATTGTCCATTCTTCTTGCGACGGGTTGGGCTGGGCACGACGACACCACATCGTTGATGTTGCCCTACCATCTCCGTCGCCCGTCCGAGATCCTTGTCATGGAATCGCCGTCGCAGGGTCAGGCTGCTCCACCGTACGCCGTCTCCGTCAACCAGTTCCTCAGGAACTTCTTCGACAGCGGCCGGTTCAAAAGACGCCGAAAAACAGTCGAAAAGTCCAATTAACAAACTGACTCTAATAGAAGAAGGGCACGATCCAAGCGACTCCTGGCTTCTCTCTGCCATGCTCGTGGGAAAGGGAGTTAGCTCGTGCCCAGATTCGTCGGTCAATTGGTGCCGATGCGCAATGGGGTTCCTGTTGTGGCGCATGGAGGCGTCCATGGGGGAACGCGTGCGGTCCAACGCTCGAGGTTGCCTAACGATGGTGCGCCGGATTCTGCGTTCTATCTGGGCGTCCCTCATCACGGAAGGTCCAGCGTACAAGCCAGTTAACAAATCCGCGATCCGCGATGATGAACAACGCTTCCAGCAATTCCTCCCGTGGACGAAGTTGGCACTGAACTTGCACCCTCATTCGGCGGTTAGAACCAAAGATCATTGGCGGTCTAAGGCACGGGGACCGCCACGCAGGTCATGTCAGGCCTCACGTCTTTGCAACTGTCTTGCGGCAGTTGAATCCCCGATTTCACAATCATCGCCTCCAACAACATCGACTCCGAGGGACACCCCATGGGCGCATTGCTGCCGATCGTCGTTTTTTCCCATTTGCGCTGGAGCTTTGTGCATCAGCGGCCCCAGCACCTCCTCTCGCGCCTGGCGGCCAACCGCCGGGTGCTGTTTGTCGAGGAGCCAGTGTCCGACGCGAGCGCACCCGCCTTTTGGGAGCACGACCGACCGGAGCCCAATGTACTGGTCTGCCGGCTACGCACGCCGCTGTCCACGACTGGCTTCGCGGACGACCAGTTGGCAGCGTTGCGGTCGATGCTTCCCGACTTGCTCGCCCGGGAAGGTATCGCGCAATGCGTGGCCTGGTTCTATACGCCCATGGCCTTGCCTTTGCGCGACGCGGTCCCCGCTCGCGTAACGGTCTTTGATTGCATGGACGAACTCTCGTGCTTCCGCTTTGCCCCGCCGGAGTTGCTCGAGCGCGAGGCGGAGTTGCTGCGCGTTGCCGACGTGGTCTTCACCGGCGGCCCCAGTTTGTACCGCGCCAAGAAGGACCGGCACCCCAACGTCCACTGCTTCCCCAGCAGTGTCGATGCACGGCATTTCGGCCAGGCGCGTGACGGAGGGACTGAAGCAGCTGATCAAGCCCATCTGCCGCGGCCACGGCTTGGCTTTTTCGGCGTCATCGACGAGCGGTTCGATCTGCCGTTGCTCGACACGCTGGCGCAGGCGCGGCCCGACTGGCAGTTCGCCATGGTTGGCCCGGTCGTCAAGATCGACCCCGCCCACCTGCCGCGCCATTCGAATATTCACTATTTCGGTCAGAAATCCTATGCGGAACTGCCCGCGTACCTCGCGGGCTGGGACGTCTGCCTGCTCCCCTTTGCCCGTAATGATTCGACGCGATTCATCAGCCCGACCAAAACCTTGGAGTACATGGCGGCGGAGAAGCCGATTGTCAGTACACCGATCACCGACGTCGCCGAGCCCTACAGCCACGTGGTCTACCTGGGCGACACGCCCGAGGCATTCCTCGCTGCCTGCGACCAGGCGATGAACTCCGCAGCGAACGAACGGCTCGAGCGGGCCGACGGGATGCGCAAGGTACTGGCCCGAACCTCCTGGGACTCCACGGTGGCGGCAATGGAGGAGTTGATCGAACGCGCCGTCGAGACCGGGCGGAGCAAGCCGGTCCATGAGCAAGGCCAGACTGCCAAAACGCCAATTTCTTCAAGAATAAGGGCGGGACGCCGCCGCGGCACGCCGCCGGTCATCGTGGCCGGTGCCGGCCCCACCGGGCTGAGTGCCGCGTACCACCTGGGCAAGGATGCCCTTTTACTCGAACAAAACGGCCGCGTGGGCGGCTGGTGCCGGTCGATGCAGGAGGATGGTTTCACGTTCGACTACGCCGGCCACATCATGTTCTCCAATGACCCTTACGTGCACGAAATGTACCAGTTGCTGTTGGGCGACAACGTCCACTGGCAGGACCGCGAAGCGTGGGTCTACAGCAAGAACGTCTATACGCGCTACCCGTTCCAGGGCGCCCTGTACGGTCTGCCGCCCCAGGTCATCAAGGAGTGCATCGTCGGCGCCGTCGAAGCCCGCTACGGCAGCCTCAAGGCCGCGAAGGACGGTGCCAAGCCGCAGCCTCACGCCAACGGCAACGGCGCCTGCTCTGGCAATGGACGGCCGCACGCGAACGGGAATGGCAACGGCAATGGCAATGGGAACGGCAAGAACGGGCACGCCGTCCACGGTAAGGGTGTGTCAGTGCGCGACTGCTGCGCGGATGGGATCATGGAGAGTACCGCTCGGCTGGGCCACGCCCAAGGGCCGGCTGGGCCATCGGAACCACCGCGGAACTTCGAGGAGTTCATCTATCAGGTCTGGGGCGCGGGCATCGCCAAACATTTCGCCATTCCTTACAACCGCAAGCTCTGGGCGGTGCCGCTGACCGAGATGGAAACCTCCTGGCTAGGCGGCCGGGTGCCAATGCCCGACCTGGAAGAGATGATCGATGGGGCGTTGCAGCCGGTGCCCAAGCCGATGGGCCCCAACGCCCGCTTCGGCTACCCGCTACGCGGCGGTTTCCAGGCCCTCATGGATGGCTTCTTGCCCCATCTCAAGGGGGAGCTGCGCCTCGGCACCCGCGTGATCGGCGTCGCGCCGGCCACGCACACCTTGACATTGGACGATGGCACCGAGTTGCCCTATGAGTCGCTGATCAGCACCATGCCGCTCCCCGTGCTGATCCGGCTGATGGGTGACTCGGTGCCGCCGGAGGTCCGTCGGGCCGTGGGCGGCCTGCGGCACGTCTCGGTGCGTTGCGTCCATATCGGCGTCGGGCGAGAGCGCTTGACCGACAAGCACTGGATTTACTACCCGGAAGACACCGTCTTTCACCGCATCTTCGTGCAGGGCAATGCCAGTCCGTACTGCAACCCGCCCGGTGGCTTCGGTCTAACGTGCGAGATCACCTACTCGCCGCACAAACCCTTGCCCTGCGATGGCCAGGACCTGATCCGTCGTTGCATCGAGGACTGCCACAAGGTCGGCTTCTTCCGCCCCGAGGACCCGATCTTGACGGCCATCCAGTGCGACCTGCCGCATGCTTACGTCGTTTACGACCACGCGCGGCCGGAGAATGTGGCCACGATCCGGGCCTGGCTCGCCGATCAAGACGTCGTGCTGGCCGGCCGCTACAGCGAGTGGGAGTACTACAACTCCGACCACGCGTTCCTGGCCGGCAAGAAGGCCGCCGAGCATGTGCGGCAGCGGCGCGTGGCGCCCGCCACGGTATGAACGGTACTCGCGGGGTGGCCTCGGGGGCCATCCCAACGGTTGGTCAGAGTCTGTCCCCAAAGGGGCCCAACACCATTGCGGAAGCGGCGTGCCAGCCCTGTTTGGGACCGACTCTTCGTGGAGGATCGCAAGATGCCAGAACAAGGTGCTCAACGTCGCGAGGCTGCCCGTAAAGGTGGCGAGGCGGTGAGCAAGGATCGGAAACAAATGTCCGAAATTGGCCGCAAGGGCGGGGAAGCCTCGGGTGGCAAATCGTCCGGCGGCCAAAGCAAGCGCGGCGGCAGTTCCGAGGCCCATGCCAAGGGTGGTCGGCAAAGCCGCAAGAACGCGTAGCCTCGAAAGTCGTGAATAGAGGCGATCGGCAGGCCATCTTTCCCCGTCGAGCCATTTCCGTCCGTGCGTCGCCCGGTTGCATGGATGGAAATGGCCCGCCGTGGGAGCGTACCGAAGTTCACGGCATTCGGATCGTCTCGATGTTTCACCACCGAAGCTCCAGGGCGACGAGAGGAAGAACGCGCTTTGGAATGTGTCAGGGCATGGGCCAACTCGCGTCCTTCTCCGCGGGGAGCCCGGGTTGCCTTGCATCCGCTCGGCGCCCTGGAGCCTCGGTGGTGAAACATTCGGATGCGGACCGCGCTGGAGCGAGGTCCGCGCGTAATCAGTCCTCATGGAACCATTGACGATGAACCGGCCTGCGCCCGCCGTGGCCCGATACGGAGATCGCGGCGGTCGCAGGCCTCACAGGAGCCAAACTCATGCCGGAAACCATGACACGGATGCCTCAGATGGGGCACAGCGAACATACGGAGCACCGAGAGGGCGCGGTTGCCCGCACGATCGAACAGCAGACGGCCAAGCTGCCGTCCGACCTGTTCCTTTGGGCTGCCGGCGCGTCGATCGCTGGGTCTCTGTTCCTGCAAGCCACCGGCGATAAGCACGGAAGTCTTTTCGTCGGCCAGTGGGCGCCGACCCTGCTCATCCTCGGTCTTTACAACAAGCTGGTAAAAGTCGCCGGTTCCGACGGTGAGAAGGCCAGCGTTTAATTTTTGAAGCGAGGTTGTCGCCAGTCTCCCTGGGCGCGCCACGGTTGCCCAGCCGTGGCGCGCTTTTTTGAATCGAAAGACCGTCCAACCCAAGGCAAGGATGATGAACGCTTCCAGCCACACACGCCCCCCCTTGGAGCTTTGGGGGGGTGTGGAATGTTCGGTTACGCGCATCGGCGACCGTCATTGCGATCAGATGGAGTGTACCGGACATGCCCAGCGGCCCGGCGACCTGGACCTGTTCTCCAAGCTGGGCATCCGTGCTTTCCGGCTCGGCGTGCTCTGGGAACGCGTCGCGCCCGATGGTCTCCATCGAGCAAACTGGTCCTGGTCGGACGACCGCCTGCAGCGAATGCAGGCGTTGGGCATTCGGCCTATCGTGGGCCTGGTCCATCACGGCAGCGGACCGCCGAGTACGAACCTGCTCGAATCCTCGTTCGCCGAGGGCTTGGCCCAATTCGCCGGTGCGGCGGCGCGGCGTTATCCCTGGGTCGATGCCTACACGCCCATCAACGAGCCGCTCACGACCGCCCGTTTCAGCGCCCTGTACGGGCACTGGTACCCGCACGACCGGGACGCCCTGCGGTTCGCCCATGCTTTGCTAAACCAATGCCGGGCCGTCGTGATGGCCATGGCCGCGGTGCGCCAGGTCAACCCCACGGCCCAGCTCGTGCAGACCGAAGACCTCGGTAAGACCTTCAGCACGCCGTTGTTGGCCTACCAGGCTCACTTCGAAAACGAACGCCGCTGGATCACCTGGGACCTGCTGTGCGGGCGCGTCGATCACCAGCATCCGATGTGGGGGTTTCTGCGCTGGGTTGGAGTGGAGGAACACCAGTTGACCTGGTTCCTGGACCATCCCTGCCCACCGGACATCCTTGGCATCAATCACTATGTCACCAGCGAGCGCTTCCTCGACGAGCGTGCAGAGCATTACCCGTCCGGCACGCACGGTGGCAACGGCCGCCATGCTTACGCGGACGTGGAAGCAGTCCGCGTGCGGGCCACGGGACCAACGGGCCCCGCCATTCTGCTTCAGGAAGCCTGGCAGCGCTATCAGCGGCCGATGGCCGTGACCGAGGTCCACCTGGGCTGCACCCGCGAGGAGCAGCTGCGCTGGCTGGTTGAGGTGTGGAACGCCGTGCGTTCGCGCCGCGCGGCGGGCGCCGACATCCGCGCCGTGACCGCCTGGTCGCTGCTGGGCGCTTTCGACTGGGATAGCCTCATGACGTGTCGCGCGGGCCGTTATGAGCCCGGCGTCTTCGACCTGCGCTCGGCATGGCCGCGTCCTACCGCCCTGGCATCCGCGTTGCGCGACCTGGCTGCGGGTCGGCACCCCGACCATCCGGCCCTGGCCACGCCGGGTTGGTGGCGGCGGCCCGAACGGCTCCTCTACCCATCCGCGCGGGCCGGCGCGCCCAGCGCGGATGCCGGCACTCGCCACCGAAGCCGCCCCCAGCGCCGTGGCCGACCTCTATTGATCGTCGGGGCAGCCGGCACCCTGGGCCGCGCCTTCGCCCGTATCTGCGCCCAGCGCGGGCTGGTGCATCGCCTGCTGCCCCGCCGCGATCTGGACATTGCCGATCCGGTCTCGGTCGCCGCGGCCCTCGCGGCGTATCGGCCGTGGGCTGTCATCAATGCGGCGGGGTTCGTCCGCGTCGATGCGGCGGAGCATGAGTCCGAAGCCTGCCACCGCGCCAATGCCGAAGGGCCGGCAGTCCTCGCGGCTGCCTGCGCGGCGCGCCACGTCGGCTTGCTGACATTTTCGTCGGACCTGGTCTTCGATGGCAGGCGCGAGCGGCCCTACCGCGAGAGCGACCCCACCGCACCGCTCTGCGTTTACGGGCGCAGCAAGGCCGCCGCCGAGCGGCGCGTGCTGCGGACGCACCCCGCGGCCCTGGTGATCCGCACCAGCGCCTTCTTCGGGCCATGGGACCGGCAAAACTTCGTCGCCGTGGCGCTGGGAACATTGGCGGCGGGCCGACCCTTCGTCGCGGCCAACGACGTCATTGTTTCGCCCACCTACGTCCCCGACCTGGTCCATGCCAGCCTGGACCTGCTGATCGACCGCGAGCACGGTCTGTGGCACCTGGCCAATACCGGCGCCCTTTCCTGGCTCGACTTCGCCCGATCGGCGGCCGCGGTGGCGGGCCTGGACGGCGCCCGTGTGGAAGGATCGCCGACGCATGCGCTGGGCTTCACTGCACCGCGGCCGCGCTACAGCGCCCTCGGCAGCGAACGCGCATTACTGCTGCCGCCCCTGGAAGACGCCATTCGCCGTTACTGCCGAGAGTGCGAAGTCCGCTGGCAAGACGAACGGTCGGTTGCTTACGTCTCGGCGTGACGCCGGCCGGTATTCGCGTGGGCCATGTCTGGAACGTGCTGGATTCCCGATGAGCGGGCATATCGCCACCGCGGCAAAGTGGCCGGGAAGATTTGACGGAAATGAGGACCGACCAATGATCGTTGGAGATCACATTGCCTATGAGGCTGCCGATCTGGATCGCCTGGCCGCCGAACTAAAACGAGACGGCATTTGTATCCTTCGCGGCGCGCTGGGGCGCGGTCTGGTGACGGCCTGGGCCGATGCCTTTGCCCGGCTTTTCCGGCAGCGCCAGTCGCGGCCGGGCGGGTTGGCACCGCGCGAACAGGCGCGTTACTACTTGACGTTTCCCTGGGTGCCTCCGTTCGCGGACGTCGAGGTGTTCGCCAATCCCAAGGTCCTGGGGGTGCTCGACCGGGTGTTTCATCAGGAGTACGTCCTGGTTCAGATGGGGGCCGACGTCCCGGTGCGCGGATCGGACTACCAGGAAACGCACCGCGATTTCCGGCCGCTGTTCACCGATCAAATGGTCACACCGCTTTATGCCCTGGCGGTCAACTTCCCCCTGGTGCCGGTCACCGCGGCAAATGGCCCCTTCCAGATGGCGCGGGGCACGCATGTCCTGCCCCGCGACGAGGGCCTGGCACGCGTCGCCTCCGGCGAGGTCCCGATGGAATCGTTCTTCATGGAACCCGGCGACATGGCCATCCGCAGTCCGTTGGCCCTGCACCGGGGCTCGCCCAACCGGACCGATGCACCGCGCCCCATGGTCGTCATGGGCTATGTGATGCACTGGCTGCACACCCCCAAGGTCGATTTGACCGTGCCGCGCGACTACCACGATCGCTTGCCCGAAAAAGTGCGCAAAATGCTGCGCTGCGAAGTGGTGGACCGCCTCCCCGAGGAGCAGGTCGAGACCTACGTGGAATTCAAGTACTGAGCCGCGCACCGTGGAACCGACGTCATGGCGACATTTGCCGTCCCTGTCTACGCTGGCTATTTCGCCGACCCGTTCGTATGGCAGCATCGGGGTGTTTACTATGCCGTGGGCACCGGCGCCGCGGAGGCTGCCGGGCAGACGGATCCACCCTCCACGGGCAACCGCCTCGGTAACGTCTTCCCCCTATTGCGATCCGACAATTTGATGGATTGGCACCCCGTTGGGCGCGCACTGGCGCGTCCGGACCGGCTTCTGGGCGACAACTTCTGGGCGCCCGAAGTCGCCGAGCACGACGGCGTATTCTACCTGTATTACTCGGTCGGGCATGGCGACAAGCGACACCAGTTGCGCGTGGCAGCCAGTCAGCGGCCCACCGGGCCCTATGAGGACATGGGCCGGACCCTCATCGAACCGGAGCACTGTGCATTCGCGATCGATCCTCACCCGTTCCAGGATGACGACGGCCGGTGGTACCTGTTCTACGCGCGCGACTTTCTCGATACGGAAGGCGGCACTCGCGCGGGAACGGCCCTGGCGGTACGGCCGCTGGAGTCCATGCTCCAGTTGGCCGAGGAAGAGACCGTTGTGCTGCGCGCCCGCTTCGACTGGCAGCGCTTCCTGCGCGACCGTCCCATGTACGGCCGCCTCTTCGACTGGCATACGCTGGAAGGTCCTTGCGTCCGCAAGCACGACGGCCGTTACTATTGCTTCTACAGCGGCGGGCGCTGGGAAACCGAGGGATACGGCG
The DNA here is from genome assembly GCA_019752375.1 of Gemmataceae bacterium. Lineage (GTDB taxonomy): Bacteria > Planctomycetota > Planctomycetia > Gemmatales > Gemmataceae > JAIEMG01. The sequence goes on from JAIEMG010000011.1 coordinate 9,156, forward strand.
TGGACTATGCAGTCGCGGACCATGTGCTGGGTCCTTACGCCACCCAGGACGCCGCCGAAGGGCCGCGGGTGCTCCGCTCCGTCCCTGGCGAGCGGTTAGGCCCAGGTCACAATTCGATCGCCGTTGGTCCAGACGGCCGGACCGACTTCATTGTCTACCACGCGTGGGATCCGGCCATGACGGCCCGGCGTATGTTCGTGGCACCTCTGGCGTGGACTGCCGATGGGCCGCGCCTGTCAAATTTGTAGGGTGCGTCAAGCGTACTCGCGCGGACGCACCGCAACCGACCCTCGCCGGACACCATTCTCGCGCATCTGCATTCCGGTGCGTCCGCGCGAGTACGCTTGACACACCCTACAAATGCGCAAAGCGAGGGGCAGCCGCTCCCGCTGGAACAACTGCCCCTCGCGAGCACGAAACCAGTTAGCGTTTGCTTTGTAGAAAACCCTGGTTTGACGGAGGTCCCTCGTTACCGGGCTCTGAGCCCGGTAACGAGGGCGAGGTTTTCTACAAAGCAGTTAGCGTTGCTTTCCATTCTTCATCTTGTCCGCCAGGTCGCGCGCCATCTTGTGGTGCTCCTTGAGCGTGGGCAAGGTCTTCTCGGCAAAGGCCCTCAGGTCGCTGTCCTTGGCGTCCTTGGCTTTCGCCGTAAAGAGGGCCACGGCTTCCTCGTGGTCCTTGACCATCTGACTCATGAACTGGCGATCGAAATCACTGCCCTCCAGCTTGGCCAGTGCATCCGCCGCGTCTTGGTGTTGCTTGTCCATACGGTCCGCGACGCTGAAGCTCTTCTTGCCAGCGATCGTCAGGAGTTCCTTGTTGGCCTTGGTGTGGTCGTCCACCATGTGTTGGCCGAACTTCTTGACGTCGGGATTGGCTGCCCGGCGGGTGGCCAGCATGCCGAGGTTGATTTCGGCCAGTCCGGAAGCCGAGGCCTTCATCACGAACTGCTCGTCCGTGACCGTACCGGTGTCCTTGGCTTTGTCGTCGGCCGTTGCCGGCGCGCAAAAGCTGCCGAGGACCATCGACAACGCGGCGAATGACAGCAGGAAACGCATAACCGATCTCCTTTCAGAGAAATGAGTGACCCGGCCGGAACCGTCCGGCAAGGAACGCTTGGGACTTCAGGTGATGGATGAACGCGGTATGAAGCGTTCAGGCCAAATAGCTCGACGCGGAGCCGCGGGGTGCCGATCGGAGGCACGACTTGGGACTGTGGGGCGACTCAGCCATCCCGGCGCGAGATGAGCTAAATAAACGGGGCAAATCTTATGCCCGGCGCTTCCGCGGGACACGGTGGATTCGCGAAAGACACCTATTCCGAAACGCGGTCCCACAACGCATCCAACTCCGCGCGCCTGGGTGGCACGCTATCTGCAATCTAGCCTGGATGCACACCTCCGCGCCGGAGGCTTGCATCGCCGTTGGTGTCTCCCGTCAGGACACTACCACCTGTCCTTGCCGGACCCCATTCGCGTGGTCATGAGCGCCGCGTCCCGAGAAGCATCCATCCCATCGTCCGACGGAAAGGCTCACGCTCATGATGGAGCAAATTTTCTGGCTGGTGGTGCTGGCGTTGTCCGTCGCTTGCATTTCCTGGACAGTCACACGCGAGGAAATCTTCCGCGAGCCGCGCGAGTGGCTGGTCGAGCAGAGTCGAACCGCCCCTCACTGGTGGCAGCGGAAGTTTTACTACGTCTGGACGTGCGAATATTGTTTCTCGCATTACGTGGCCGCCGCCGTGGTAGCCTTGGCGGATTTCCAGCTGGCGCTGCCCCGCTGGCGGGGCTACCTGTTCGCCTGGCTGGCCCTGGTGGCCTTGGCCAACGTGTACCTATCGGCCTATTCGCGATTGCGGGTGGAAATCGGCAAGAGCCGGGAGCAACTCAAACAAGAAGAAGCCCGCAACCGGCGTGCGGGCTGATTCTCCAGCGCCCTTCCAAAGGAAAGCGCGGCCTGAGGTCCTGGAGCCGCACGCTTCAGCCTGCGGAGGGAATCTACGGCCCCGCGACCCACTCCCAAGGCTGAAGCCTGTGGCTACAGAATGCGATCATCAATCGTGCCGCGGGCTCGTGCTCCGTCAAGTCTCGAAAATGGGGTTGCTGGTGATGTAGCCGGCACAGCCGACCCTGCCGATCAAGCCTGATGGAGGGCCGGCTGTGCCGGCCGAACCCTCAATCCAAGCCTTGACGGCGCACTCGGGCCTTCACTCCATTTCTCCATAGGCCGCCAGCACGGCGTCGACGCTGGGGAACTCGGTGATCGGCACTTCCTGGAGCCGTTCGACCATCTCCGCGGGCGCCCCATTGTGGCGGGCCGCGTGAATCACGTCATTCTTGAGAGCGGGATAATGCAGCCCGTCGATGAAGCGAGCCACGTTCTCGGGGGATCGGCCGTCAATGAGTCGGGCCATCATTCTCTCCTTATTTTCGGCCGCGTGAGCGGCCTTGATGGGGATCACTGCCAATGGTGCTATCGCCGCGCGGCGGGTTGCCGGGAGCGATCCCGTGTCCTACCCGTCCACCGCTGCTCCGGCGCCCCGCCGGAGTGCCGCCGACAGCCCCGCCCGAGGCCCCGCTTTCCGGACGATTCCCGGCGACCGGTTCCTCCGGGGCGCGTGGATCCTCGTCTCGATGGAGGTCGACCGCGCTGAGAGTCTATCCGGAGAGTTTTCCCATGAAATTAGGGGCCTTGGTGATTCATGCGGGGCCTGAAACCGGATGATCG
>JAIEMG010000289.1 GCA_019752375.1 Gemmataceae bacterium
CCGCAACCGCCGTGAAATCAGGGTTCTCTACAAGGCAGCGACATCCCGTTTTGCCCGTCCGTCTCCGCATGATTCACGGAATTCGTGGTGAGAAACTCAGGCAAGGCTTGCGGGCATGCAAACCTCGCCGCAATTGCGTGAAAACCGTAGAGATATGGTGAAGGTTCGGTTAAGGTCTTGGCACCTACCCAGTGCGGTGCATCCTGGAGATTGGCCGTCATGCGTTTCAGCCTCATCCCTCGCGAGATGAAGTTCTTTGACATGTTCGACGAGGCGGCCGTCATCCTGACGCGGGCCGCCGGGAAGTTCGTCGGGTTGGTGACCGATTTCGACCGCCTGGCCGAGCGCAGCTACGAGTTGCGCCAGGAAGAGCACGCCTGCGACGACGTGGTGGGCCGCATCATCAAGGCGCTGGACCGGAGCTTCATCACACCCTTCGACCGCGAGGACATCCACAGCCTGGCCAGCAAGCTCGACGACGTACTCGACAACATGGAAGAGACGGCCCATCGTTTCGAGATCTTCCGCATCGACAAGCCAACGTCGGAGGCGGTGGTGCTGGCGCGGATTATCCAGGATTCGTGCACCCACCTGGCAGAGGCGATCAAGCTGTGCCGCACCATGCAGCGGGTAGACCTGATCCAGCAGCACTTGCGTGAGATCGGACGTCTCGAAAACGAGGCCGACCGCATCTATCGCGACACCGATGGCGATCTGTTCGCCAACCCGCCCGATATTCTCGTTCTCATCAAGCTCCGCGAGATCTACGCCTGGATGGAAGAGACCGTGGATGCATGCAAGGACGTGTCGATGATCATCTCCGAGATCGTCATCAAGGGTTCCTGAGCATGCACTTCCTGGACAATATCGAGCACTTCGGCACGGCGCCCTATGCCGACATCACGGTCACGGTCTGGCTGCTGATCCTGCTGGCGCTGTTCTTCGATTTCCTGAACGGCTTCCACGATGCGGCCAACTCCGTCGCCACCGTCGTGTCCACGCGTGTCCTGAGCCCTCAGATGGCGGTGATCTGGGCCGCCTTCTTCAACTTCATCGCTTTCATGGTCTTTCACCTGAAAGTCGCGGCGACGATGGGCACCGGCATCATCGATCCGACCATCGTCGACAACAAGGTCATCGCCGCGACCCTGATCGCCGCCTGCGCCTGGGACCTCATCACCTGGTACTGGGCCCTGCCGACCAGCTCCTCCCACGCTCTGATCGGCGGCATGGTCGGCGCGGCGTTGATCAGCACCGGCGTCACGGCCCTGCGCTGGGACGGCATCGGCAAGACCGTGGTGTTCATCGTGCTGGCGCCGCTCATCGGCATGTCGATCGGCTTGACCATTGCTGTGATCGTCGCCTGGGTGTTTCGCCGCGCCTCGCCGCGGCGCATCGACACGGGGTTCCGTCGCGGCCAGCTGGTGTCGGCGGCCCTTTACAGCCTGGGACATGGCGGCAACGATGCGCAGAAGACCATGGGCATCATCTTCGTGCTGCTGATTGCCGCGAGCGCTGCGGGCAGCGGCACGTTCACGACCAAGAGCCCCATCCCAACCGAGATCGTGCTGGCCTGCCACGTGGCCATGGGGCTGGGGACTCTGTTCGGCGGCTGGCGCATCGTCAAAACGATGGGCCAGAGGATTATCCGCCTCCGACCGGTCGACGGCTTCTGCGCCGAGGCCGGCGCCGCCGGCACGCTGGTCATGACGATCTTCGGGGGCATCCCGGTGAGCACCACGCACACGATTACCGGGTCGATCATCGGCGTCGGCATGGTCAAGCGCATGAGTGCCGTGCGCTGGGCCGTGGCCGGCCGGGTGGTATGGGCGTGGGTCATGACCATCCCCGCCGCCGCCCTGATCGCCGCCGCCAGCTGGGCGATCCTGCGAGCCATGGAAGTGTCGTGAGGGCCGCGGGTCGGCGGTCGCGTGACGGCGAGGCTCGCGACGCGAGCGCCGCCCAAATCGAGCACATGCCACGAGCTGACAGTTCGTGCTACAGGTACGAAGGCGGACGCGTGCTCTCTACTTGCTGACGTGGCGCAGCACCCTGCCGGCAAGCGCCCCCGTGTATTTGCCCTCGTCGATCGTCGGTTTGCCGTTGACGAACAGATACCGCACGCCGGTCGCATACTGGTGCGGCTTGTCGTAAGTTCCTCGGTCGCGGTACTCTTGCGGATCGATCACAACCACGTCCGCGAAGTACCCGGGCTTCAAATAGCCGCGTTCCGGCAGCTTCAAGATGTCGGCCGGCAAGCCCGTGGCGCTGCGGATGGCGTGTTCCGGCGACACGATGCCGTCCGCGATGGCATAGTGGCCGATCTTGCGCGGAAAAGTGCCGTAACTGCGCGGATGCACCACATAGGCGCTCGGCACCTGCGCCACGCCGTCGGACGCGGTTGCCACGAAGGGCTGCTTCATTACCAGCCGCACATCTTCCTCGCTCATGCCGAAGTTGACGATCTGGGCGCCGCCGTTGCGCTCGATTTCCAGCACAAGGTCGACCGGGTCCTTCTTTTCCTGCGTGGCGATCGCATCGAGGTCCTTGCCCTGCCAGGACGCGTTCTTGAGGTACGACGCGATGCGAATGCTCTTGCCACCCTCGCGGCCCTGCAAGCGTGCCTCGATGGCCTTGCGAATTCGCGGCAACTGCTCCTTGTCTTCCAAACGCGCCTGATACTCCTTGGGCGTGCCTTCGCGGAACTGTGCTGGGATCAGGGTGGCGGCCAGCGACGTGCTGCTGGCGGTGTAGGGATATTGGTCCGCCGTCACCTCTTGACCCTTGTCGCGCGCGGCCTGCACCAGCGCGATGGCGTCGGCCACCTTGCCCCAGTTGTTCTTGCCCGACGCCTTCATGTGCGAGATATGAACCGGGATCTTGGCATCGCGGCCAATCGTCAGGATCTCCTCGATGGCGGTGAGCAGGCCGGCGCCTTCGTCGCGAATGTGGCTGGCATAAAAGCCGCCGTGCTTGGCCGCCACCTTGGCCAGCGCCACCAGTTCATCGGTCTTGGAGTAGGTGCCGGGATTGTAGATCAGACCCGTTGAAATGCCCCAGGCACCGTCTCGCATGCCAAGAGCAACCCAGTCTTCCATCAATTTCAACTCTTCGGCAGTCGGCGCACGGTTGGCGTTGCCCATGACCTTGCGGCGAACGTCGTTGTGCGGAACTTGATGAATCACGTTGGTTCCGATGCCGATCTTCTCCAGTGTCTTGAAGTACCCGGCGACATCGGCAGGCCCGGCGCCACAATTACCCGTGACCGCCGTGGTCACACCCTGGAACAGGTAATTCAGGTTGCCGTGCGTCTCGCTGCGCTGGAGCGGATTGTCGCTGTGCGTGTGCAGATCGATGAAGCCCGGCGCGACAATCAGTCCTTTGCCATCAATGACACGCGGCTTGCCGGCCACGTCAAACGTGCCGACACCGACGATCTTGTCCCCCTTGAAAGCCAGGTCCCCCTTGGCGGCCTTGCCGCTGCCGTCGTGCAGCGTGGCGCCGTGGATGACGATGTCCGCCGGAATGGGGTCCGCGCCGCAGGTGAGTGCGCACAAGAGGAGAGTAAACATGGTGGGTCCCACGTTGAGTATTTGCACCGTTGTCACTTCAGCTGGCGAGCCGGGAGCGTGAGCGACCGGAATTTTCGAGCCCTTCAAGAACACTTTGAAGAACTCCGGTTGTTTGAAAACTCCGGTCGCTCACGCTCCCGGCTCGCCAAGTCTGTCCAACAGTAACACATCGTGGGAAGGGAGCAAGGAGGTTGCGTGTTGCCTCGCGCGCGGCGCCGCCATACCATGAGACCCATTGCCCGCCCCGCGCTCGACCCGCCTCGGAGAGCGGCTCTCATGAACCAACCCGTCCCAGTCGTCCGACCGACGCTTGTTCGCTACGGCGTGCTCGGCTGGCTGTGCAGCCTGTCGATGATCACCTACATCGACCGTGTCTGCATCAAGCAAGTCAGCGGCGACATTCAGGGCGACCTGGGCCTGACCAAGGAAGAGTTTGGCTGGGTCTTTTCGGCTTTTGCGCTGTCGTATTCGCTGCTCGAGGTGCCCAGCGGCTGGTTCGGCGATCGCATCGGGCCGCGCAAGGTGCTTGCGCGCATCGTCGTCTGCTGGTCCGCGTTCACCGCACTGACCGGTGCGGCCTGGAACTGGCTCAGCCTCGTGGTCTTTCGCTTCCTGTTCGGCGCCGGCGAGGCGGGAGCGTATCCGAATATCGCACGGGCGCTGCGCAACTGGTTTCCGTACCGGCAGCGCGGCCAGGCGCAGGGCATGCTCTGGATGTTCGGCCGCTGGGGAGGCGCCATCGCACCACTCCTGATCGGCGCCCTGACAAGCGTCTTCGGCTGGCGCGGCGCGTTCTTTGCCTTCGGAATGCTGGGCGTGGCCTGGGTCGGCGGGTTCTACTGGTGGTTTCGCGACACGCCGCGTGAACACCCCGCGCCGAATGATGCAGAACGCTCGTGGATCGAGGGCGGACTGGGCGAAAGCGCCAAGCCGGCGCCATTGTCGTGGGCAGCAATGCTCGCCAGCCCGACGCTGTGGTTCCTGTGCCTGATGTACTACTCCAGCAACGCCGGCTGGTGCCTGTTCATCACCTGGGACGTGGAATATCTTCAGGGCGCGCGCGGCCTGACAGGGATGCCGTTACGCCTCGCATCCGGTGCGCCGCTTTTCTTCGGCGGGGTCGCCTGCATGCTGGGCGGTTTCCTCACCGACAATCGGGTGCGTGTCTGGGGACGTCGCTGGGGACGCACGGCGCAGGGGTTGATTGCCTACTTCCTCGGCGGCGTTTTCTTCCTCGTTGCCGTGGCGATCGACGATGTGTGGTTGAGCGTGAGCGCCCTTTGCATGGCGTCGTTCGCCAAGGACTTCGCCATGGCGGTGAGTTGGTCCACCTGCCTCGACATCGGACATCGCTATTCTGGGACGGTGGCGGGCTTCATGAACATGGTCGGCAACCTCGGCACCGTGGTCAGTCCACCGCTGGTCGTATGGCTGGCGGGAGTGACAGGCGAGAGCGGCGAGCGCAACTGGAACGCGGCGCTGTATTACTCGGCGCTCATGTTCTTCATCGCCTCGTTTGGCTGGGCGTTCATCAACCCGCGTCGGGTCATCGTCTACGCGCGGGAAGATCGCGAGCGTCTGGAAGCGGAAGGCATGTTGAAATGACCGACGGAAACCGTCACGCAAGGTGCGGCAGCAACCGCTGGCGCGGCGTCGGGTCGACGGCTCTGCGAAAATCGGGGTTCATCAAGCTGCAGATGTTGACCGTGATGCCTCGGCTCGCTGCCATTCCCATCAGGGCCGCGTAGCGTCGCTGGCGAAGCAATTTGGGCAAGTAACGCGCGGCAGCAATCGTCTCGCCGTGCAGCATCGGCCCGCCTTCATAGGATTCCAGCACCCCATCATCCCAGCCATGCGCCCGAAGCGCCCGTCCCAGTTCTTCGCCGATGCCGGGACGCAGAAACATGTAGCCTGCCGTCACCCGCTCAACGCCCGCCTCCGCCAGCGCATCCAGCAAGGGTTCCAGGTTCTCTCGCGTGTCCGTCAGTCCGGGCAGCAGCGGTGCCAGCTCCACCTGGACGCGGATGCCAAGTCGCCGAAGCTGTGCGATTTGCCGAAGCCGAAGCCGTGGTGGAGCAGCCAGTGGTTCCAGCACGCGCTGCATGTTGCGATCGACCGTCGTCAAACCCACGCTGACTTTCACACGCTCCCGGTGCTTCGCCAACACGTCCAGGGCGGACGGGCGAATGAAACCGCGTGTCATCAACCACGATTCAACGTCATGGGTTGCCAGTACTTCAACCACCTGGGCCGTTGCGGTCTGCACCGCAGCCAGCGGCATGAACGGATCGGTGGACGGGCTGAGATAGACCGCCCGCGGCCGTTGCCGGCGTGACGCCAACTCAGCAGCCACCCGTTCGGCCACGTCCGGTACGAGAGTGACGACATGGTCGCCTGGATAACTTGGATAGGCCCTCGCCACGCAGAATGCGCAGCGATGCGCACACCCTTGGGTCACGTTGAGACTGAGGACGCCGCTGTCTTCCGCGATCGGCCCCCGGTGCAGGAGTACGCCCGTTCGATTGACGAAGCGGACCGCCGGCAGCGAGGGCGCGGAGGGAAACAGCTCCGGCCGGCGCGCGGTGGTTGTCAGGTCAAGGATGGGGAGAGAGAAGGCGGCGCTCATGGTGTGGTCCTCGGTGCTCCTTCCTACACCAACGAGAATAGCCAGCTGGAGAACGCTTACTCAAGGTCGGTAGGTCCGTCGCGCTGCGATTTTCAGCCCAAAACCCGGGCGCAGGGTTGCCAAGGGTGCGACGGCGGGCGACAATGCCATGCAGCGCTGCCGTTCGATCCCGCGCAGGAGCCTCCATGAATGCCATCCTCGTAAACCTTTTGCTCGCCATATTCTGGATCTTTCTCGGCGTTGGCTTGTTGCTCCACGAAGTGGTCACCGAACGGCGCATGTTCAAGCTGCCCCTGGGCAACCTCAACCCCGGCTGGCTGGCGATCCTGTTCGGCGCCTATAACTGCTATCGCGTCTGGTGGATCTGGTCGTACCAGCGTCGCCGCCGCACCGAGCAAGTCGAGGACAACGCCCTGCGCCGGAGGATGGATCGTGGCCACGAGCCACGCATCCAGGAACCACCCAATCCCGACTTCATGTTCGACAAGCCGCCCAGCGAGAATATCCAGGCTCCCGGTCCGATCGCCGAACGGCCGCGATCAGATCCCCCGCCGAGTGCGTCGTGAGACACGGTCACCTGTTCGCTCCCGAGGCTTCGCTTCCGAAATGCACATCACTCTTGAATACGGCAAGACGGGCCTGCCGGTGGAACTGCCCGACGACCGCATCGTCGGACCGCTGGAGATCCGCACCGCGCCGCCGCTGACCAATCCCGAGCAAGTTATCGTCGATGCGCTGGCGAAGCCAATCGGCTCGCGACCGCTGGCCGAGATCGCGCGCGGGCGGCGCAATGCGTGCATCCTGGTGTGCGACATTACGCGTCCGGTGCCGAACCGTCTGATCCTGCCGCCGCTGTTGCGGACGCTGGAAGAACAGGGCATCGCCCGCCGTGACATCCTGATCCTTGTCGCCACCGGTCTGCACCGGCCCAACGAGGGCGCCGAGCTGGACGAAATGCTTGGCGCGGACATTGCCAGGAACTACCGCGTCGAGAACCATCACGGCAAGGTGCGCGAAGAGCACGACTACCTGGGCGAGACGCCCAACGGCGTGCCGGTGTGGATCGACAGCCGCTATGTCCGCGCCGACCTGAAGATCACCACCGGCCTGATCGAGCCGCACCTGATGGCGGGCTACTCGGGCGGCCGCAAGGTCATCTGCCCCGGCATCGCGGGACTGGATACGGTCAAGGTCTGGCACGGACCGCGTTTCCTCGAGCATCCGAGGGCGGATTGTGGCTGCGTCGAAGGCAATCCCGTCCACGAGGAGAACACGCGCATCGCCCAGATGGCGGGCTGCGACTTCATCGTCAACGTCTGCCTCGACGGCGACCGGCGCATCCTCTGGGTCGGCGCCGGCGACATGATCGAGGCCTGGCACGCGGGGGTGCGCTTTGTCGAAGGCGTCGTCAAAGTGCCCGTCTCGGAAGCGTGCGACGTGGTGGTGACGAGCTGTGCCGGCTACCCGCTGGACACGACGTTTTACCAGGCCGTGAAGGGCATGACCGGGGCATTGCCGATCGTCAAGCAGGGCGGCACGATCATCCTGGCAGCCAGCTTGAGCGAAGGGGTCGGCAGTCCGGAGTTTCAGCAGCTCATGACTGACAATCCGGACCTGAAGACCTTCATGCTGCGCATCATGGGCAAGGACTACTTTGTCATGGACCAATGGCAGCTCGAAGAACTGGCCAAGGTCGTTGCTCGCTGTCGGGTCAAGGTGGTAAGCCAGGGACTATCAGCGGCAACGCTGCAAAAATGCTTCGTCGAGACCGCGCCAAGTGTCGAGCAGGCGGTGGCGGACAGCTTAAAGGAGTATGGTCCCAAAGCGAGGATCGCCGTCATTCCGAAGGGGCCGTATGTCCTGCCGTACGTGGCGTGACTTACGATGTTAGAGCGGTACTTTGAAAGCGCGATTCGTGATGTGCTTCTGTAGCCGCAGGCTTCAGCCTGCGGAATGGTGTGTCAGGGGCGGATGGCGCACTCCGCAGGCTGAAGCCTGCGGCTACAGACGGTCATGTCCGTCCGGACGGATTGGAGATCCGTCCTTCCGCCTATCCCTGGCTGACGGTGAGAAGCACCAGCAAAGCGCCAAGGCCGACGATCAGCGCCCATTTCACTTGACCGACCCGGCGCTGAAAGCGCGGCTCCAGGTGTGGATCGGCCAGCATATGCTGCAAGAACTCCACGCGCCGTGCGATCGTCGAGTGTTGCCAGGATTGTAGCCATCCCGGCTTGCTGCGGCTCATCCCGTTCAGCTGGGCGACTTTCTCCAGCGCTTGGATGAACGTGCGGATCCCCGTCGGACACAGTCCCCGACCATCCGGCAGCAGCTTCACTTCGTCCGCATGATGGGGACAGTCGCACCGGCCACACGAAACCGCTCGACAACCATAGATGTCGGCCTGGCGCTCGCAGCGGCGCGAGAGGAAGCCGAAAACCACGAAGATGTAAAGCACCAGCGACGACAGGAACGGCAGCACCACCCAAGTGTTCGCCTCGTTGAGCCACGGCTCGAGTCCTGGCCACTGCGCGATGGCTGCCTGGGCAAGCATTTCGCCCATCATGTAAAGGGCCACCAGGCTCATGAACAGGAAGCTCAGGTAGTAGATCATGTGGTAGTGCTTGACGTGGCCTACCTCGTGGCCGAAGACCGCTTCCACTTCATCGTAGGTCAGTCCCGCGATCAAGCGGTCCGACAGGACCACGTAGCGCGGCATCGGCAAGACGCCGACGACCATCGCATTGGCCACTCCGCTGTAGGTGTTCCACAGGAGGATGTCGCTGCAGCGGAAGTTCAGCCGCCGCGCCGCGGCAGCCAGCCGGTCGCGCAACGCGCCTGCAGGCAGCGGCCGCAGTCCAAGCACCAGCCGCAGCACCCACGGCAAGCAAGCGAACACCAATGCGAGCAGGCCGAAGGACGCGATCTCGTAGCGCTCGTCCTCCTTCGCCTCGGGAAACAGCCGGCGCAACCCCAAGCTGATGACGAGCAGCACCACCGGCGCCACGACCAACGCCAGGTTTTGTCGGGCGTGAAAGGTCACGTACGCGCCGCGGGTCCAATACGGGCGCTGAAAGAGTGGTACCGACGCGTTGTGAATCGCGCGCTCGGCATCGTAGAAGCAGGACCAGGAAAGAACCAGGCCGCACAGAAACGGCGCCAGCAGGAGCAACTCACGCACGAAGCCGACGGCCGGATACTCCAGGGTCATCTCCCTTACCACGTAGCCCCAGCCCAGCACGTAGAGCGCCAGCCCGTATGTGACGATTAACGCCAGCAGGTGGTAAAGGCGAAAGCTGCCGTAACGGCTAATCACGGCTTCGCGCCAACTCGGATCGAGCCGCAGCGTCCGCCGCGACCAGTGGGCGAACAGGCTGGCGCCAATGATAACGACGCCAATTGCCGACCAGGCCAGAGCCGCGTACTCCTGGAGGGACAGCTCCAGAGCTGGCTTTGGACCATCCGGCATCGCGCAAGCAAGTGCCAGGACCAGCAATAGCAAGAACGGCATGGGGGCCGGGTCTCCATCCACTCCGGATTCGGCGATCGCCTGCGTCTATTTTAGTGCAGCTTCGCACCGGCGGCAAAGGAAGAGCAATTTCGCCTGCCGTCACTTCGTGGCAACCTTGTCCCACTCGACAGTGACCTCGGTGGTTTTGCCCGCCGTCACGGTCACGGCACGCCGTTCCTGATGGTTGGTGTCCGGATGCGCCAGCAGCAGGACGTACTTGCCCGGGGACACTTTGTCGATGCGAAAAGCGCCCTTTTCGTCGGATACGGCAAACCAGGGGTGTGGGACGACGTACACATAGGCCCGCATCCAGGCATGAAGGGAACAGCCGATGACGACCGGACGCTTCTGCAGCTCAAAGGTGTGCTCAATCGGCTGGTTGGGCGCCGCCACCTGGTTGAACTGGTTTGCCTTAGTGGTCGAGCTCGACTGCACGCTGTGATTGCAGATGTCGTTGTTCTCGAAGCGCACCGGCTGGCCATGCTGGATGGCCGTCACACGGGGAAGGAAGATCATGTCGCGCTGATCGATGAGGACGGGTTTGGCTTTTTCCAGCTTGGGCTGTGCGGGTGCGTCATCGAGAACGGCAACGACCCATCGCAACCCCTTCGACTTGCCATCGACCACCAGGTCATTGTGCTCGATGGTCCCGCCGTCGGTGGTGGCGATCTTCTGCGCTGGCGGCACCTTGCCGGTGTAACGAACCACACCGACGATGCTGCCCGGCATCCGCGGTTCCTCGCCACGATAAGCGGGAAGCAGCACGGCGGGGACCAGCAGGACGAGGGGCAGCAAACGCGCGGGCCGGATGGAAGTCTTCATCTCCGCATTCTAGCCGTCCTGCGCCCGCTTCCCCAAGAATAAAGCTTGCACGTCGACGGACTCCTCGCGTTCAATGGCCCGGTACCAGTAACAACGTGCTCTCCTTTCGACAATGAGGCGATGGCATGAAGATTGTCGATGTACGGTTGACGGGACTGGCCGGCGGTACGGTCAAAGGCGGCTGGGTCGATGACCTGAAAGCAGATGAAGACGTTCACACCATCGTTGAAGTGCTCACCGACGACGGCCTCATTGGCCTCGGCAGCACCTTCACGTCGCTGTCGCTGACGTCAGCCGCCGTCCAGCTGATGCGGCCGTTCTTGATCGGCGAGCGGGCCGACGAGCCAGCCCGCGTCACGGAGAAAATCCGTCAGAGCCTGTTCTGGCAGGGACGCGGCGGCACGGTGGAGCACGCTCTCAGCGGCATCGACATCGCGCTGTGGGACCTGTTTGGTCAGATTTGCAAGCAGCCGGTCTCCCGGCTTCTGGGCGGCTGCTACCGCGATCGCATCAAGCCCTATGGCTCGATCCTCTTCGACGAGCCGCTGCTGCTGCGTGAGACACTGCGGCAGACCGTGTCCCGCGGCTTCAAGGCAATCAAGCTCGGCTGGCGGCCGTTTGGACGGCGCGATCGCGCGACCGACGAGGAACTGATCCGCACGGCCCGCGAGACGGTCGGACCGGACGTCGAACTGATGGTGGACGCCGGCGGCAGCGAGCAGTTCTGGCCGCACGGCTACAAGTGGGCGCTGGAAACGGCCAAGATGCTGGCCCAGTACAACGTGGTCTGGTTCGAGGAAGCGCTGCCACCCGACGACGTCGAGGGTTTCGTCGAGCTGCGGCGTCATGCTCCGCTGCCGATTTCGACCGGCGAGGTGCTGACCCGGCGCCAGAGCTTCTGGCCGTTCATTCAACGGCATGCCGTAGACATCGTGCAGCCGGACGCGACCAAGTGCGGCGGCCTGACGGAAATGCTGCGGATCGGCTGGATGGCCTACGAGCACAACGTCCTGCTGGTGCCGCACGGCTGGAACACGGCCATCGGCCTCGCCGCGGACCTGCACCTGGTCGCGGCCTTGCCGGTGGCGCGCTACGTCGAATACCTGACGCCGTCTCCGTACATCGAGGACATCATTACGGAGCCGTTCAAACTGGATGCCGAGGGGTATCTGCCGATCCCGACCAAGCCAGGGTTGGGAGTAACGCTGAACCGCGAAGGCCTGGAAAAGTATGCGCTGCGTCGCTGATGCCATGCCGCACGCGGGCCAATTGGATACCTGGCAAGGTGGGCCAGACACTCTTGTCTGGCCGGCCAGACAAGAGTGTCTGGCCCA